>CP034928.1:340331-680662 GCA_004102645.1 Candidatus Bipolaricaulis sibiricus
CAACACCACCAATCTGCAGCAAATCCGCCGGGTTGACTCCGTCCCCCGCATCGCGTCATCGGGGCAGAGGATTGAGAGAGTGTCGCAAGGCATCGGGGGTGAGGGGATGTGAGGAGAAGTTACGTGATCAAGAGGGTTCTGTACGCGGTGTTCATCTTCTTTGTCGTGCTGACGCTCAACTTCTTCATCCCCCGCATCGGCGTACACGATCCCGCGGAACGCTACTACCCGCCGCAGGGGGGGATGTCCACCATCGAGTACGAGATCATCAAGCAGTTCACCCGTGAGCAGTACGGCTTCGACGTGTCGACCTTCCAGCAGTACGTCCGCTACCTGCGAGGGTTGTTGCGTCTGGACTTGGGCACCTCGCTGCGGTCTGGATCCCCCAAAGTGACTGCTCTGATCGCCCAGCGGCTGCCGTGGACCCTTGTCCTGTCGGTGAGCACGCTCGTCATCAGCTTGGTCGTTGGCCTCTTGTTTGGCACGGTGGCGGCCTGGAAGCGCGGTCGGTGGCAGGACACCTTGCTACTGAACGCGTCTACCGTCAGCGTTGCTCTGCCCAGCTTCTTCATCGCCTTGATGCTGTCCTTCTACCTCGGGTTCAGACTGGAGCTATTTCCGGCGTACACGAACCCCAACATGGTCGCCCAGTTCGACTGGAGTTGGAGCGCGATCCGGATGGTGTTCACCAATGCCGCCCTGCCGATCATGAGCATGTCGCTGGGGGGGATCATCGGCTATTCCCAGATGACCCGGAACAGCGTGATTGCTGTAACGAACGAGGACTACGTCGTCACGGCCCGAGCCAAGGGACTGCCTCAGGCCGCCGTCCTGTACAAACACGTGCTGCGGAACGCGCTGCTTCCGTTAGCCACCTCGATCGGCATGAACATCGGAGGGCTCATCGGCGGGGCGATCATCATCGAGCAGGTGTTCAACTGGCAAGGCATGGGGACCCTGTTTCTGGAAGCGAACAGCACCAAGGACTACCCGCTGATGATGGGTATAATGTTGTTTCTGTCGGCGTTCGCTATTCTCGCCAATCTGGTCACTGAGTTGCTCTACGTTGTTCTGGATCCGCGCGTCACAGTTGGGGACAAGCGATGAGCGGATCCAGCGTGCTCCTGCGAGTTGCCCAGCGGGGGGGCTCACTTGCGAGCTTTGTCAGGAAGCTGTGGCGGCATCCTCAAGGCCGACTGGGCCTTACTCTGGCGGGGTGTCTGGTGCTCGTGGCGATCCTCGCTCCGGTACTGGCACCCTACGATCCGTACGATGTCACCCAGCGGGCTGCGAAGGGATTGCGGCCGAGCTGGCAGCACTTGCTGGGAACCACCACCACCACCGGCCAGGACATCTTCAGCATGCTGATCTATGGGGCTCGCGTCTCGCTGACGATTGGCATTGGCACCGGAGTAGCCCTCGCTTTCCTGGGTGCCTTAATGGGGGTCATGGCTGGGTATATCGGTGGATTCGTGGACAACCTCATCATGCGGGTTGTTGACATCATGCTGGTCATACCGACGCTGCCCCTCATCATTGTCCTGACGAGCCTTCTGGGGCGCAGCTACTTCGTGATCGTCCTGGTGTTTGTGATCTTCGGTTGGACAGGTCTAGCACGGGTTATCCGGTCCTTGGTGCTGGTGCTGAAGAACAGCAACTACGTGAAGGCCGCCGAACTGGCGGGTGCCAGCCGGTGGTACATCATGACCAAGCACATCCTCCCCGGGACGTCCCATCTCATCATCATGAACACCGCCCTGACGAGCGCGGGCATCATGGTTGCGGAGGCGGGGCTGAGCTTCCTTGGGCTGGGCGATCCTACGGCCATCAGCTGGGGGAAGATGCTGGCGGAAGCGCAGGGTGGTGGAGCTCTGCTGTTCGGGGCTTGGTGGTGGATCATCGCCCCCGGGATCGGCATATTCCTGTCAGTGTTCTCGTTCATGCGGATCGGCATCGTGATGGAAGAGGTTTTCAATCCCAGGATGAAAGCATCGAGCGGCATCTACAAGCTGTTCAAGCACTTGAACAACACGTATCTGGAGGATGTATTTCGGTCGATGGAGGACGCAGAAGAGGACCCCGTTCCACAACCACCCCGCAGGTTGGATGCTGGAGCCTCCGAAGGGCGCCATGGCTGATGCCGTGCTTGAAGTCAGGAATCTGAAGGTTGCTTTCCCGTGCCCAGGTGGGGTGATCCGAGCGGTGGAGGGCATCGACCTCGACATCGAGCAGGGGCGGTGTGCGGCCTTGGTAGGGGAGTCTGGCTGTGGCAAGAGCGTCAGTGCCTTGGCGATCATGAAGCTTCTCAACACCCCCCCAGCGGTCTGGCGAGTCGACAGGCTCCGGCTCGATGATCTTGACCTGGCCCATCTACCTGACAGACAGATGGAACGGATCCGCGGGAAGCACATGGCGATCGTTTTCCAGGACGCGATGACTGCGCTGAACCCCGTGATGACCGTGGGCAAGCAGATCGACGAGGTCTACCTCCGGCACAGCCGGTTGTCGCGACGGGAGGCTCGGCAG
Source organism: Candidatus Bipolaricaulis sibiricus (assembly GCA_004102645.1). Lineage (GTDB taxonomy): Bacteria > Bipolaricaulota > Bipolaricaulia > Bipolaricaulales > Bipolaricaulaceae > Bipolaricaulis > Bipolaricaulis sibiricus. The sequence continues at coordinate 342,858 of CP034928.1, forward strand.
CGCACGATCAAAGCTCTGGAGCTGGTGGGGGTTCCCGAGGCCCGATCGCGGGCCAACAGCTATCCCCATCAGCTGTCGGGAGGGATGCGCCAGCGAGTTCTCATCGCCTTGGCCTTCGCCTGCGTGCCCAAGCTCATCATCGCCGACGAGCCCACCACCGCACTTGACGTTACGATCCAGGCCCAGGTACTGGACGTACTGAAGAGCATGCAGCGGGTCCATAGGGTATCCGCACTGCTGATCACCCACGATCTGAGCGTGGTAGCCAACATGGCTGACCACGTGTACGTCATGTACGCGGGCAAGATCGTGGAGCGGGCGGCGCTGCAGGAGCTGTTCGTGGCGCCGCTGCACCCGTACACCGATGGCCTTCTGGCCTCCGTCCCCCGGATCTCCGACGAGAGGCAGCCTTTTGTCCAGATCCCAGATGCCGTTCCCCACCCGATGCGCAAGCCGACCGGGTGCTACTTTCATCCTCGCTGCCCGCGTTCGAGCGAGCTGTGCGAGCGACGGATGCCCCACCTAGAGGCCCGGGCTGACGAGCGGGCCGTCCGCTGTTGGCACCCGTTGCTTCAGCGTGACGAGGTGCGATCATGAGCTGGGGCCACTCTGATGCCCGGCCCTTGTTGGAGATGGAGAGAGTCTCGGTCAACTTCCCGGTCAAGGGAGCCTATCCGTTCAGCAAGAAGCGGTGGATCCAGGCAGTGACTGACGTTAGCCTGGAGGTGTCGGACGGCGAGACATTCGGCATCGTCGGGGAGTCAGGATGCGGGAAGACCACCCTTGCCAACGCCATGATCGGCATGGTACGACCGACCGCGGGGATCGTCCGCTTCCGAGGTGTAGACCTGTACGCGCTCAAGCCAAGAGCATTCAGAGAGGCGCGGCGCGAAATGCAGATGATCTTCCAGGATCCGTTCTCTTCGCTGAACCCGCGGTTCACGGTCTACGAGATCATCCGGGAACCGATGTACATTCGCGGACAGGCCACCGAGGCGGAGATGAAGGCGAAGGTGGTCGAGCTGCTGAAGCTTGTGGGGCTAGACGAAGACGATATGTACCGGTACCCATCGGACTTTTCGGGTGGCCAGCGGCAGCGAATTGGAATTGCCCGCGCCATCATCCTCAATCCGCGATTCCTGGTCTGTGACGAGCCCGTCAGCGCGCTGGACGTATCCGTTCACGCGCAGATTCTGAACCTGTTGATGGACATCCAGCGGAACCGCCGGCTCACGTACGTGTTCGTCTCGCACAATCTGGCGGTAGTCAAGAACATCTGCCAGCACACGGCCGTCATGTATTTGGGTGTGGTCATGGAGTCGGGATCGACCGATGCCATCTTCGCGAATCCCCTCCATCCCTACACCCGAGCCCTGCTGTCGGCAGTCCTGGACGTGGATGTGACGAGGCAACGGGAGAGGATTCTGCTCAAGGGCGACACGCCCAGCCCGATCGACCCTCCTCGGGGCTGCCGCTTCTGGCAGCGGTGCCCGTCGGCGATGAAGGGCTGTCGGGACGTGCCCGCGGAGCTGGTGGAGGTAGAGCCTGACCACCATGTCGCCTGCCACCTCATCTCCGGGTTCTCGACTCAGCAAGTGGCAGAGGGTTTTCACGAACCCGTATCCCCGCGCTCCGGTGGGTGAGAGACCGGGCATGGCCAGGACCTCGACCGCGCTGGCCTTCGGCGCAGCGCAGTTCCTGGTGTTTGGTTCCCTCAGTGTTCTCCAGGTCGCACCAGGTGAGCTGTTCGTCCCGCTTCTTCTGACGATGCACGGGGGCCTCCTGCTGTTCGCGAAGCTAGGCAGGGTTGAGTCCAGTCGGGTTGAACGTGCCCGGATCAAGCGTGGCACGTACCTGCTCATGGCGATGTACCTGCCAGCCCTCGCCTACCGACTCTTCGGCAAGCTGGGCCTACTCGAGGTCCGCCGTCCTGTTCTCTGCGGGGGAACTCTTGCGCTGGCGGTCCTCGCAATGCTGCTAATCGTCTGGAGTGTGCGCGTCGCCGGCAGCGTGGCGGGAGGCGGGCACGCCCCGGTGAGCGACCGCCTCTCCCCTCCCGGGAACGGCCCACGGTGACCTGATTGGTGAGGCCGCTGCGGGCTTGCGCCGCCCAGACCGACGGGCCAGCCGACCGGATGTGCCTGGCCCGAGGAGCGCAGTGGCGCCGGCCGTGCGCGGTTCGGCGGTTCAGAACGGGTACTGCATCTTGGAGCCGAACCCGTCCTTCGAGGCGCAGTTGTCCCAGACCTCTTCGATGGTGAATACGTAGGCGGGATACCTGATCCAGCGACTCATATCGGGCCGGTGGTACACATCATGCTGCGCATTGATGAACTGCTGATACAGCTCACGCCTGCCCGATGCTGCTTCATCGAAGATCTCGATGGTACCCCGAAGCTCGTACGAGATGACCGGCGGCTGGTAGTAGATGAGCGTTGCCTCTGGGTTCACGCGGTAGTTGTCCCAGCTGTGTTTCTTGGCCATCTCCAGGCTGCCCAGCCGTGTGAAGTCGATCCGGTCATGGGCTTCGGGCCTATAGAGGTGTTTGACCAACAGCGCCAGGCCCCGCTTGCTGTACGCCTCGTCATCCCCATCGTAGCTCTTGATATGCTGCATGTAGGCGTCGAGGGTCTCTTCGAGGTACTCCGGCTTGGGGAGGAACCCGACCCCCTTGATGCTGCCGTTGAGGCCGCCCGGGCCGTGGGAGATGAACGCCGGGTTGTGGGAGCAGAAGCTGAGAAAGACCTGCTCCCTGGACATCCTTTCCCCCTCGTGGAGTTTGATCACGGTTTGAGCTCGGGAACGGAACGCCCAATTGAAGAACGCTTCGGCTGACTTCACGGCTGGCTCCCTCGGTGCTGTGTTTGGCCGTGATCATAGCGTGCCCCCACAGGCTGTTCAACGACATCCCGTCCCTGTCTGGGATTGCCCAGAGGGCTGTCTCCGAGGGCCGGCCGGGCATCGCGACGACGGTGAACCTCCCTCCCTCAGCAATCGCCGCAGTCCGCGGGCCGGAGGAGTCTGGTACGCCCGGCAGGATTTGAACCTGCGTCCTCTGCCTCCGCAGGGCAGCGCTCTATCCCCTGAGCTACGGGCGCGCAACTTCGGTTGGCGGTCGACGGCACGTCAGTTCACGGTTCAAGGCCACCGAACGACCGATCACTACCCCGCCTGCAACCGCCCTCCTGGCGGAGGGACGGGGATTCGAACCCCGAAGGCCTTTCAGCCGTACCGGTTTTCGAGACCGGCTCCTTGCCGTTCGGACATCCCTCCGCCTCAAGTATCGTCCGCGCGGGGTGACGCGTCAACAGAACACCGATCAGGAGCGCTGGGAGAGGATCCCAGCCATCACCAGCACCCCACCTGCCAGCTGCACGGGGAGGAGCACCTCGCCCAGCAGCCACCACCCAAACAGCGCCGCGAACGCCGGCTCGGTGGACAGCACGATCGCCATCCGCGCGGCCGATGCCCGGCGTCCGGCCCACAGGACGAGGGCGAACGCGCCGGTCGTCGCGAGGGCGGCCGTCACCCCCAGGGCGATCCACACCAGGGACGAGAAGGCGAAGGTGACCTCGCGCTGCCATCCGGCCCCGGCGAGGGACAGAAGGGCCACGAGCGCGAGCTGGGGAGCGAGGAGGGCCTGGGGATCGCCCTCCTTCGCGTAGCGGTCAAGGAGGACGAGGTGCAGGGCAAACGCGATCGCGCACAGCGCGGTGAGCACATCACCCCACCACGATCCCCCCGCAAGGGCGTCTCCGCCCAGGGCGAGAAGGGCTACCCCGCTGCCGGCCAGGGCAACGCCGATCCACGCGCGACCGCTCGGGCGGCGGCCGAACGCCCACGCCACCAGGGGCACGAGGACCACCGAGAGCCCGGTGATCAGCCCGGACTTCTGCGCGGTGGTGAACACGAGCCCCCACGTCTGGAGGGCGTACCCTCCGAACAGGGCGAGCCCGAGGAGCGCTCCCCAGCGCCAATTCCGCCGTCGACGGGCCTCCCGCCGTCCCCACAGGAGGGGGAGGGCGAGGAGGGTCGCCAAGGTGAACCGCAAGGCAAGAAACCACAACGGACCAACTTCCTGGAGCGCGTCCTTCACCAAGACGAAGGTCCATCCCCACACCGCGCTGGCGAGGAGGAGAGCCAGCGTGACCATCAGGCGGAGATGAAGTGGATCACGTCGCCATCCTGAACGATGTAATCGCGACCGGCGCGGTGAATCTTGCCCGCCTCTCGCAACGCCCGCTCGGACCCGGCGGCGAGGAGGTCGGGGAGGTGCATGACCTCGGCGAGGACGAACCGGTCCCGGAAGTCGGTGTGAATCGCCGCTCCCGCGTCGGGGGCCCTCGTCCCGGCGGGGATGGTCCACGCGCGCACCTCCGGACCCTCGACCGTGTAGAACGTGATGACGGACAGAAGGCGGTACGCCTCGGCCACCAACCGCACGAGCGCGGATTCGGCGAGCCCGTACTCCCGGAGGAACGCCTGCCGCTCTCGTTCATCGGGGCACGCCTCCCCGAGCTCGGCCTCGAGCTTCCCCCGAACGGCGATCCACCCCGCCCCGTTCTCCTGGGCCAGGGCAGCCAGGGCTCGCGCGAGGTCGTTTTCCCCATCGTCGCCAACGTTGGCCACGAACAGGACGGGCTTGGCGGTGAGGGGAGCGAGCTCGCGGAGGAGGGGCTGGTCGTGGGAGGAGAACTGCAGCGCGCGGATCGGCTTCCCTTCCTTGACCGTGGCCAGCAGGCGGTCGAGGAACGCGACCTCTTCCTGCGCGGCCTTGTCCCCGGTGCGGGCGACCTTGGCCGACCGCTCCCGGCGCCGCTCGAGGGTCTCCTTATCCTTGGCGAGGAGTTCCCCCTCGACCACCGCAACGTCCCGCCGCACGTCGGGCTCGCCCATCGGGTGGGCGATGTCGGGATCGCTGAAGCAGCGGACGACGTGCAGGATCGCCTCTACGCCGCGAATCTCGGCGAGGAACTGGTTCCCCAGGCCCTCTCCCTGGCAGGCGCCCTCGACCAGCCCGGCGATGTCCACGACCTCGATCGTGGTCGGGACCTTCTTCTTGGTCGGGAACAGGCGGTGGAGGCGGTCCAGCCGCTCGTCGGGGACCGCTGCGACCCCGTGGTGGGGTTCAATCGTGCAGAAGGGATAAGCCTCAACCTTCGCTCCGGCCAGGGTGAGGGCGTTGAAGATGGTCGACTTCCCCGCGTTGGGGAGCCCCACCAGGCCGAAGCTGCGGCTCACCGCAGTGCCCTCCGGACGAGAACGGCGACCTCCCCGGGGGTGCGGGCAACGGGGATTCCCGCCTTCTCCAGGCGCTCCGCCTTTGCCTGGGCCGTTCCCTCGCTTCCGGTGACGATCGCTCCGGCGTGCCCCATCCGCTTCCCGGGCGGCGCGGAGAACCCGGCGATGTAGGCAACGGCGGGCTTCGTGCCCTTCTCCGCCAGGTAGGCCGCGGCCTCCTCCTCGGCGCTTCCCCCGATCTCCCCGACGAGAACAATCACCTTCGTCTCCGGGTCCTGTTCGTAGAGAGGAAGGAGGTCGGTGAACGAGCTCCCGATGATGGGATCGCCGCCGATTCCGATCACGGTGGACTGCCCGATCCCCGCCTGGGAGAGGTGGCTCGCGATCTCGTAGGTGAGCGTTCCGGAGCGGGACACGATCCCGACGGGGCCCGGCGTGAACGCGGCAGGGGGGATGACCCCGACCTTCGCCTTCCCTGGCGAGATGAGGCCGGGGCAGTTGGGGCCGATCAGCCGGACCGGGTATGTCCTGAGGAGGGGATACGTGCGGAGCATCGCATGGAGGGCGATCCCCTCGGTGATACACACGAGAAGGGGGATGCCGGCGTCGGCGGCCTCGAGGAGAGCCTCGGGGGCGAACGCCGCGGGAACGAATAGGACCGAGACGTCCGGGCGGTGCGCTTCCGCGGCCTCGGCCACCGAGTCGTAGACCGGGATCCCGTCGAGGGCTGTCCCCCCTTTTCCCGGGGTGACCCCGGCCACGACCTTCGTCCCGTACGCCACCATCTGCCGGGTGTGGAACGCCCCCTCCCCCCCGGTGATGCCCTGGACCAGGACCCGCGTGTTCTCGTCTACCAGGATTGCCACGTTCTCCCCCTTCTCCGCCGAAGGATAGCACGTCGGGGGAGGGTCCGCCTCAGCCTGAACGGGCATAGGTTGACAGGCACGGACACCGGATGTATAAACCGCTGCTCGCCATGATCTCATATGTAGTACGGCGGCTCCTGTGGGCGATCCCGGTTCTTCTCGCGATCATGGTGGTTACGTTCTTCCTGGCTCGTGCGATCCCGGGAGGCCCGTTCGACTTCCGGGGTGAGAAACAGCTCCCGGAGACGATTCGCAAGAACCTGGAGAAGAAGTACGGCCTGGACCGCCCTTTGCACGAGCAACTGGGCCGCTGGATCTGGGACGCGATCCGGTTCGACTTCGGCCCCTCCTATGCCTCACGCGCACAGACCGTCAACGACATCTTGGCCCGGACGTTCCCGATCTCCTTCCAGCTGGGAGTCCTTGCCCTTCTGCTTGCGCTGTGCATCGGCATCCCGATGGGAACGATTGCGGCCATGAAGCAGAACTCGATCATCGACTACGGGGCAACGTTTGTGGCCATTCTCGGTGTGTCCATGCCCACGATGGTCATTGGTCCGCTGCTGATGTGGGTGTTTGCCCTCATCCTGGGGTGGCTGCCGGCAGCCCGCTGGGGAACCGACTACACGCAGCTCTACCTGGGGTTCTTCCCGAACATCTTCTCGAGCAAGTTCTGGCTCCACGCGATTCTGCCCTCGGTCACGCTCGGGCTGGCCTACTCGGCATCCATCGCTCGGCTCACGCGGGCCAGCCTTCTGCAGGTGATCCGCGAGGACTACATGCGCACGGCATCTGCCAAGGGCCTGCCGCAGCGGCGGGTGATCATCCTCCACGGACTGCGAAACAGCCTGATCCCCGTGGCGACGGTGCTGGGGCCCATGTTCGCGGGGATCGTGACGGGCAGCATGGTTGTGGAACAGATCTTCGGAATCGCCGGGATGGGGAAGTACTTCGTGACCTCGGTGACGAACCGAGACTACCCCCTGATCATGGGAGCCGTTCTCCTCTACTCGGTGCTCCTTGTTGCTGCCAACTTGCTCGTGGACATCAGCTACGCCTGGCTTGATCCGAGGATTCGGTACGACTGACCATGGCTCGCCTGCGACGACGTCGCGAGTTCGAGGAGCTACGGGGGCGCAGTCCCCTTCAAGACGCATTTCGACGCCTGTTCAAACATCGTGCGGCAACCGCTGGAGGGGTGTTTGTCATCCTTCTCGTGTTGGTGGCGCTGTTTGTGGACACGACCATCCCCGCCGCGATCTTCGGTTGGGAGACGAGACCCCTCATTGCCCCGAAGCACTATGCGGAGACGAGCTTTTTCGAGCGTGACCTGCCACCAGGGACCCCGGGGTTCCCGTTGGGAACGGACTACCTGGGGCGAGACATCCTGAGCCGAACTCTGTACGGGACCCGGGTGTCCCTCTCCGTTGCGGTGGTGGCGGCGACAGTGGCGCTGATCGTGGGGCTTACGTACGGCGTGATCTCCGGGTTTGCCCCTCCGGGTGTGGACAACGCGATGATGCGGTTCGTGGACTTTCTCTATGGATTCCCGTTGCTCATCTTCATCATCCTTCTTCAGGCCCTGTTCAAGGCGATCAGCCGTCGGGGCGCAACGGGGTTCGTGGGGATGATGGTGGGCATTGACAAGGCCCTGGGCGGGATGTTCTTCCTGTTCGTGGCGCTGGGGATTCTGAACTGGATCGGGATGGCCCGTCTTGCGCGAGGGCAGACGCTGTCGGTCAAGCAGAAGGAATACATCGAGTCGGCCCGGGCCCTCGGGGCCGGCAATCTGCGCATCGTGTTCCGCCACGTGCTCCCCAACATCATCGGGCCGTGCATCGTCTCTGAGACGCTGGCGATCCCTGGGTACATCCTGACTGAGGCGTTCCTCAGCTTCATCGGGTTGGGCGTGACGCCGCCGACCCCGAGCTGGGGCCTCATGATCTCGGAGACGTATCAGGGGATCCGTACCTACCCCTGGGAGACCCTCGTGCCGGGGGGGGCCTTGGCGATGACCACGCTTGCGTTCAACTTCCTGGGCGACGGGCTGCGAGACGCCTTTGACCCCCGGTTGAGGGGGACATAGTGCCACTTTATCTTGTGTAGATCAGGCCAGTGCCTGGCGAGGGGGGGTGGTGAGCGGAGAGAATCGGAAGGGCTGGGATAGCAGAGGAAGTGCCTGGTATTCGTGTTGCGGTGGGGATGCAAAGGAGGTTTGCGATGAAGCTGAGCAGGTTGGCGGTGTTGCTCGTAGTTGGGCTGATGGTGTGGCCAGCGTTTGCGGCTCCCGTGATCCTGAACCGGAACCTGGGCACCGAACCCCCGACGGCGGACCCGGCGTTGGGCGAGGACACGACGTCGATCGAGATCATCGAGCACATGTTCCTGGGGCTGGTGGACCTCGACGAGAACACGATGGCGCCCATTCCCGAGCTCGCCAAGACGTGGGATGTCTCGGCAGATGGCCTGACGTGGACGTTCCACATGCGGAACGACGTGTACTGGGTAAAGTTCGACGCCAAGACCGGGAAAGTCGTCTACGATCTTGACGCCAACGGCCAGAAGCGCCTGGTCACGGCGAACGATGTGGTGTACGGCGTGAAGCGGACGCTGGATCCGGACACAGGTTCCAACTATGCCTACGTTCTCTACATCATCGAGGGCGCGATCGAGGCCAACGAGGGAACGGGATCCCTGGACGCGGTGGGTGTGAAGGCCCTTGATCCGTTCACAGTTCAGTTCAAGCTGATTGCCCCGGCGGGGTACTTCGGCCAGATTGCCTCGATGTGGGTGGCCCGGCCCCAGCCGCAGTGGGCAATCGCGGCGCACGGTGACTCGTGGATCGAGCCGGAGAACATCGTCACCAACGGCTCCTATGTCATGAAGTCCTGGGTGCACAACGACAGCACGGTCTTTGTCCGCAACCCGTACCTTCCGGATGAGCTGTGGGGCGGCGGGAACATCGACGAGGTGCACTGCGTGATGGTCGTCGAGGCCTCCACCGAGTTCGCGATGTACCTCAACAACGAGCTCGACACGGCGGGCGTGCCGCTGCCGGAGATGGACCGGGTGAAGGCTGATCCGGTGCTGTCCAAGCAGCTGACGATCCGGCCGTTCCCGTGCACGTACTACTACGGGTTCATTGTCACCAAGAAACCGACGGACGACGTGCGGGTACGCAAGGCCCTCTCGATGACGATCGATCGGCAGACGCTGATCGACCAGGTCACCAAGGGAAACCAGCTCCCGGCGAACACGTTCGCGGGTGGGACCATCTTCGGAAACGCCGCCCTCGACCCGCGGATTGCCCCGTGGGCCCTTCCCGAGAAGCTGGGCGGGTGGGGCTACGACAAGGCCGTCACCGAGGCCCAGAACCTGATGAAGGCCGCGGGCTACCCCGACGGGCAGGGCCTGGAGATCGTGCTCATGCACAACGTGTCCGAGGGCCACGCGCGGATCGCTCAGGCGATTCAGTCCATGTGGCAGAAGGCGTTCCCGAAGGCGAAGTTCATCATCGAGACCCAGGAGTGGAAGGTCTACCTCCAGACGCTGCTGAAGACGACGCCGGTGGAGAACGTCCCCAACGTGTACCGCCTGGGCTGGTGCCAGGACTACCCGGACCAGAACAACTGGGTCCACGAGGTGTTCAACCCCACGCTGGGGGAGAACAAAACCCGGATGAGTGCTGACGACCCGCAGGTTGGAAAGTTCGTGGCCGAGTTCGACCGGCTGACGACGCTCGCGGGCCGGCTTGCGGATCCGGCAGAGCGCGAGGCGCTGTACTTCGAGGCGGAGCGGCTGCTCGTCGACGAGATCGTGGCCATCGCCCCGATCTACTACTACACGCAGATCAGCCTCAACAAGCCGTGGCTCGAGCGGCGCTGGCATGACACGCCGCACTGGGACACGTGGAAGATCGACGCGGCCCTCAAGGCCAAGGGCTAGACAGGGCTGTGTGGGTGGGTGGGCCTCCCCTTCAGGGGAGGCCCGCTGTTTCTTGCCTTGGCGCCGACCGGATAGGCCCGCGCTTGGTGCCATCCTTCGGGTTGGCATGACCAGGCGTTGCTTGCGGCCTCTGTTGATCGCCGTCCTCCTCGGGCAGCTCACCCTCTCGCTGACTGGATGCACGGATAGGAAGACGGACCCGGTGCGATCGGGATGGAGTCGAGGCCTGCCGGTGGCCACGACCAACCTTCGGGACGCGCCCGCGGCTGCCTGGACCTCGGCAGGCCGGTGGGTTGCCTGGACCTCGACTGCCGGCGACAGAGCTCGCCTCACCCTAACCCGAGTGAGCCCTGGGGGCGACGTCGTGGTTGTGCCGTTGGACCTCGGCCAGGAATCGGCCCGTGCGCCTCGCCTCGTCGCAGCACCGGATGGGCTCATCCTGTTCTTCTTGGGCTCGGCTGCCACCGGTCGTGGTACCCTCCTTGTCCAGCGACTGAGCCACGATGGCATTCCTGTCGGTCCTTCGGCCAGGCTGGGGCAGCAAGGAGAGGGGGTATCGGCGTACTGCGTGGCGTCCGCTGACCGAACGACGCTCGTTGCGTGGGCCAGCCGTGAGTCAGGTGTTCGGATCACCGCATTGGGAGAAGACCCTGCAGTCGCTGACCCTGGGCGGCCGGTTGCCCAGAGCGGGGACTCGCCTACGTTGGCAGTTGACGAGGAAGGAGCGGCACACCTAGCGTGGATCTATGAACCCGCTCTCGGGCGGCGGGAGGTTCTCTATGCTCGGATCTCGTCCGATCTCTCGCAGATCGAGGGTCCGTGGGTGCTCGGGGTGGCAACCGGTGGGCTGGGAGCGATCTTCTCTCCTCCGATCCTGCTCTTGGATGCAGATTGGATCTACGCCTTCCTGACCATCGAGTACCGAAGCGGACCCAAAGCGGGGACCACAGAGACCTACGCGTTCGCCGCTCCGCGACAGAACCCAGAGCTTGTGCGCCCTTTCGTGGTTGCTCTCCCCGACCTCACGCCCGAGGGGCATGCCTGTTGTCTGGAGGGGGCGCCCTTCGGTTCGGTGTCGACTGCTCTGGCAGGGAACACAAGCGTTCGCACGTTAGGGGGGGACCCCAAGGCACGCCAGCACGCCGTGCTGCTGGCCAGCGCCAAGCTTCCTGTGGGCCGCAGGGTTGAGTTTCAGCCCGTCCTGGTCTTCCTTCATGGGGGGGAGGTCTCGGGGTGGTCTCCCATCGCCTCCACCCCGGACAGTGCGATCGCTGGAGTGGTTATCCAGTCCCCCGAAGGGTGGCACGCGGTGTGGCTTGATATGAGGGCAACGAACGAGTACAGGGTTCTGTACGCGACCACCGCTCCTTCGGAGGCAAGGCGCATCAACCGGTTCGATGCCTCCGATCTCGCGTATGTCGTGGTGACCATTCTCTCGGGGTTGCTTGCCGGATTGGCGGCGATCCCGTTGTTCCTTCTGGCTGCGATCCCGGGGCTTCTGCTGACGGCTGGCCACTACGTGTTCGGGGGGGAGGGTGACCTTCGATCCTTCACCGGCAAGCTCCTGCTTGGCCTCTCTGCCTCGGTCTACAGCATGACCAAGCTCATGTTCACTGCGGGAATGGTGCCGTCGCTGCCGTTCGCCATCTGGCTCCCACCCGCGCTGGCCCGCCTGCTGGCCACGGCAGCGCCGATCCTCTTCCTGGCGGGAGGTGTCGGCGCGGTCGCCGTGTACTGGCGAAGGTCGGATCAACCTGGCCTTCTCCCCGCGTACGGGCTGTTCGTGGGCACCGATCTGATCCTGTCGCTTCTCCTGGTGGGTCCCGCGCTGGCCGGGGCCTAGGCGGCGCCGAGAGGACGGGGGATGCCCCAGGCCCAGCGCCCCCCCTGGCCTGTGCGGGAGGTGGTCCGCGCGCTCTTCTCCCGGGCGGACTGTCCGTCGCAGGACTCGGTTGTCGGCAAGCGGAGATCCCTCCGAGCAGTGACGCCGGTGGCGGGTTGTTGCACCCGCTGCAGGAGCTGGGTCGTGACCCTCGGTCGGGCGTAGGGCGTCGCGCGCTTGACGCCCGGGGGGCACTCGTTGTATCCTGCGGCGTAACCTTCAATCAACGGTCAAAGGAGGGGAGAGAGGGCAGAGTCGTGGTGGGTGATGGAAGTTCGTACCGGCAACACACATCCAGATGGGACCTAAGGAGGCGAATGATGAAGTGGGGAGAGAAGGTCGCGAAGAAGCTGAGCGTTCGGGGGCTGTACGTTCTCATTGCGGTGACGCTGCTGGCGATGCTGAGCGGGGCCAACCACAAGTGGGGATAGGGCGAGGCGAGGAACCAGATCTGACCGAAGGAGGGAGACGATGAAGTGGGAAGAGAAGGTCGCGAAGAAGCTGAGCGTTCGGGGGCTGTACGTTCTCATTGCGGTGACGCTGCTGGCGATGCTGAGCGGGGCCAACCACAAGTGGGGCTGAGGTTGGGTTAGATAGCACGAGTCTCTCCAAAGGGGCAGTTCACCAGCCAGGCTGGAGGTTACGGTGTTCGCAGTGTAGAGTGTAATGGTGAGCCACCTGCCCTGCGGAGCGCGGGTCTACTGGGGGTTGGTAGTAGGAGCCGGCATCCTCTGCGCGGCTCTCTTTTTGCCTCAGGCAAGACTGACTCCGCAGTTCCTGACGATCTGGGCGATTCTCGTGGTCCTCGAGTTTCTGTCCGAGATCTACGAAGTTGAGCTTGTCGTACAGCGGAAGACGTCAACGGCGATGGCTATCTGTGCCGTTGCGATCTACATTGGCGGTACTCCTCTTGGGATCCTTACGGTTCTTGCGGGGTCTCTGGCTGCCGAGATTCTCCTTCGGTGGAGCAAGCTGCGTCAAGGTCCCGCCAGGTTCCTCACCTATGTTGGGTTCAACCTTGCCCAGCTTGTGCTGTCAGTCACCGCGGCGGGTCTCGTCTTCCGGTTCGCCGGCGGCACGCCCCCCCCCTACACCAGCTGGATGCAGTTCGTTCCGCTCCCGGTGGCGTTCCTGGCCTACGTCATCACCAACACGTCATTGGTGGCGGGGATCATCCATCTTACTGAAGGGGTGCAGCTGGGCTACCTCCTGCGGTTTGACCTCCGCCATCTCCACATTCAGCTGATGACGTTGGGGGTGCTCGCCATCCTCATGGCGATCGTGTATCCCCTGTCGCCGTGGTACGTGCTTCTGGTGGGGAGCCCGTTGATGGTTGTACAGATCTCGATCCGCAGCTACGCGCGGCTGCGTGACCAAGCGAAGGAAGCCTTCCAGCGGATCGCCGAGATCGTCGGACAACGTGACACGTACACCGGAACCCACTCCGCAGAGGTGGCGGAGTTGGCCACGAAGCTGGCGCGGGCGGTCCGGCTTCCCGACGAGGCCGTCGACCAGATCGGTGCGGCAGCCCGCGTGCACGACCTGGGGAAGATCGCTGTGCCAGACCGCATACTTCTCAAGCCAGGCAAGCTCAGCGAGGACGAATGGGCGGTGATCAAGCGTCATCCCGTGACAAGCGCGGAGATCCTCGAGGGTCTGGAGATCTACGAGGGGATCACGGACCTCGTGCGGCACGAGCACGAGCACTGGGATGGGGGTGGGTATCCCGACGGCCTGGCCGGTGAGAAGATCCCCTTGGGGTCGAGGATCCTCGCTGTGGCCGACGTGTGGAATGCCCTTACTACCGACCGCCCGTACCGCAGGGCGTACGGCCACGAGGAAGCCCGCAGGATCCTCCGGGAGATGGCGGGGACGGTGCTCGACCCGAAGCTGGTGGACGCGTTCCTTGGGCGTGTGGTGTAGCTGATGCCCCTTCTGTGGGCGGTTGCCATTGGCGTGGTGGCAGGGCTCCTCCGTCGTGGGAGCCTGACGAACCTTGGTCAGCTGAAGCTCCGCTGTCTGTGGTTGATCCTCGTCGCTCTCCTCATCCAGGTGCTCATCTTCCCGCTGGGCTCGAGCGGGCCCCTCCTCTCCGTGGGCACCGCGTGGCTCCACATCGTGTCCTACGTCTTTCTCATCGTGTTCGTCGTTCTCAACCGACGTTACCCGGAGATCCTCGTCATGGGGGCTGGGCTCGTTCTCAACCTCGTTGTCATCGCTGCCAACGGCGGGTACATGCCGGCCTCGACCACCGCCCTCACCCGGGCGGGGCTCCCCGAGGTGGCCACGGCGTTGGAGGAGGGGGTCGGCCTGGGGAACACGGTGTTGATGGGAGAGAGGACGCGGCTCAACTTCCTCGGGGACTTCCTCTACCTGCCGGCTGGCGTGCCCCTTGCCTCGGCGTTCAGCATCGGGGACATCGTCCTGGGTCTCGGATTGGCGCTTCTCCTCGCACGGCGGATGGTGCGACCGGACCGGTAGGTTGTGGAAGCACCCTCCGTGTGGCTGAGGGTCCACGGCATCTGCTCCGGCGGGCTGCGTGACCGGCTGGGCGGCGGGAGAGCACAAGCCGATGTGTGAAGCGGAACGGCCGACGGAGGGGGGGGAGACGTCAAGTCGTTAACGGATTGACACGGGCTTCAACCCGGACTATGATGAACGCGCCAAGCAGTCATGGTTGCCGCTGGGCAGGGGGTGAGCGAGGAAGGGATGCAGGAGTGGAGACGGGGAGCCTTGGGATGTTCATTGAGGAGGTGCACCATGAGGGTCGTTGGGTGTCTTCTTGCAGTGCTGGCAGCAGCGCCGGCATTCGCCGGTCCTTCGGTGGGCAGCCTCGAGCGGGTTGCGGTGGAACACGTTGTACCAGAGATGCGGCTTGCCGCGGGGTTCGCTCTCGCGGGGCACTTCGAAGCGACGCAGACAGAGCAAGAGCTTCTCGTTCTCGCCCAAGAGGGCGTGTCGGACGGAATCCAGCGAGGCGCGGGAATCGCCCTGGGCAGAGTATGGCTGGGTAGCGAGAAGACGAGGGCCTTCCTGCTCAACACGGTGACCGAGAGTGCGTCCGAGCAGGTTCGACGTGCGGCGGTGCCCGCGCTGCTCGAGTTTTTGGTCTCCTACAACACGACTGCGCTTGAGTACTTGTACAGCCGGGGAGCGTCTGAAGAGCTTCAGTACGCTGCCGGTGTCGCCTATTTCCAGAACAACCGCGGCAAGTTCAACAAGGCGTCGTTGGAGGCCATCTGTCGGGACGAAGCGGCCTCATCCGGGTTCCGACGAGCGGCGGCGGAGCTGCTTGCCGGTCATTACCTGTTCCCCCTGGCGTCCGCTCTTGGGCGCGCGGAGCTGGAGCAGTTGGCTCTCGGGGGCGACAACGAGTACCTTCGCTACGCGGCAGCGTATGCGCTTGTGAACGTTCTGGTTGCGGACCCGGTGCCATCGCTCTACGCGAAGGTCGCATCGTTCCTGGACGGTTCTGGCTTGAGTGCAGAGTACAGATGGGCCTACGGTCAAGCGCTGGGGATCCGGTGGGCACAGGGGAATTGACGAACACCATCAGGAGGTAGAAGCGATGAGACGTGTTGGATGTACGCTGTTGTGCGCTGTTCTGGTCGCGGGTGTGGCATTCGCGGCGGACTACCTGATCGTTCCGCTGGGTCAGGGGGACTGGGCGAAGCTTGAGCCCGGCAAGTACGGTGGGTACCTTGTTCTGGGTTCGCTCGACAACCCCAAGACCTTCAACCACCACGTGGCGCAGGAGACGTCCTCGACCGACATCACGAGTCGGCTCCACGCTGGGCTGGTGGATGTGAATCCCATTACGGACAAGCCAGAGCCGGGGCTCGCCAAGTCCTGGGAGATCTCGCCGGACGGACTCACGATCACGTTCCACCTGCGGAAGGGCATCGTCTGGTCCGACGGGGCGCCGTTCACGGCTGACGACGTGATCTTCACCTTCTCCGGCGTCATCTACAACGATGATGTTCGCACGGACTACCGGGACGTGCTCCCCGAGGGGATGACGTGGACCAAGGTGGACGACTACACGGTCGCATTCACACTTCAGGAGCCGTTCCGTCCTTTCCTGAATCAGATCGGCGGCGCGATCTACCCCGCCCACAAACTCAAGTCCCTGTCGCGGGTGTACAACCCCGATGCCAGCGCGGAGGCCCTGAACAGCGTGTGGGGAGTTGATGCCGACCCCAAGGATGTCGTCGGCCTCGGGCCCTTTGTCCTGGGGCAGTTCATCCCGGACCAGCTGGTCGTGCTCGAGCGGAACCCCAACTACTGGAAGTTCGACTCCGCCGGCAATCGGCTGCCATACCTCGACGGAATCAAGTTCGTCATCAGCTTCTCGCTGGACACGCTGATGCTCAAGTTCCGGAACGGCGAGCTTGATGTGTACGCCCCGCGACCAGAGGACCTCGCGACGCTGATTGGCGAGAAGGCGCTAAAGGGGTTCGAGGTGGTCGTCGACCCGACGAAGCCGCTGTACGGAACGACCTGGATCTCGTTCAACCAAGATGTCCCGAATCCGAAGCTCCAGACCTACTTCCAGATGGTCGATTTCCGACGGGCGATGTCCCATCTTGTGGATCGGAAGGCGATCATCGAGAACGTGTACCTCGGCCTGGGCGTGCCCCAGTGGAGCCCGGTGTCCATGCTCTCCCCGTTCTACTATCCGGATGTCCCCAAGTACGACTACGACCTCGAGGCAGCCGCGAAGCTCCTCGACAAGATCGGCCTGGTGGACAGGAACGGTGATGGATGGAGGGACTTCCCCGACGGGACCACGTTCGAGTTCACACTCCAGACGAACTCGGGAAACACCGTTCGTGAGCAGGTTTGCCAGATCTTTGTCTCCGATGCGGCCAAGGTCGGGGTGAAGGTGAACTTCAACCCCATCGCGTTCAACGCGCTGGTGAACATCCTCCTCGGCGGGACGGGCGAGGCCGTGCTGTTGGGTCTGACCGGGTCCTCGGAGCCCCACGGTGGGGCCAACGTCGAGCTGTCGTGCGGTGGCCTCCACTTCTGGAAGTACTCGGACTGTGAGGATCCCACGCCGGTGGCCCAGCGAATCGACGAGCTGTTTGCCCTGGGGGTCAGCACGTACGACTTCGACGAGGCCTACGAGTACTACAAGGAGTACCAGATCCTCGCTGCGGAGAACGTGCTCCTCGTCTACACGGTGAACATGCTGTATCGGACAGCGTACTACGTGAACCTCCGCAACACAGAGGAATTCAGCCCGCTTGCCGGCTCGCTGGGGTTCTCTGAGTACCTGTGGAAGAGCGATCCCAACGTAGTTGGCAACAGGAGGGTGAACTAAGGGTACTGACGAACAGGGCGGTCGGGAGGGCGGTGGAGGCGCCGCCCTCCCGCCCTGTATCCTTTTTCGACCATGGGCGGCTACCTGATCCGGCGTCTGCTGTACATGATCCCGGTGCTGATCATCATCTCGTTGATCAGCTTCTTCGTAATCCAGCTCATGCCGGGCGACTTCACGACCCAGTTTCGCCTGAACCCTCGGTTCAGCAAGGAGACGATCGCCAGGCTAGAGGAGCAGTACGGCCTCGATCAGCCGGCGCACGTTCGCTACTGGAGGTGGGTCAGCGGGATCATCACCCGTGGCGACTTCGGCTACTCGATGGAGACGATGCAGCCCGCCTTCGACGCCCTGTTCAAGGGACGCCTCGGGTGGACCCTCTTGATCTCGTTCGGGACGCTCATCTTCACATGGGTGCTGGCAATCCCCATTGGCATCTACTCGGCGCGGCGCCAGTACTCGGTGGGGGACTACGCGCTGACGCTGTTCGGGTTTCTCGGGTTGTCGATCCCCAACTTTTTCTTCGCCCTGGTCGTGATCTGGTTTCTCGTCTCGGTCCTCAACGTGGGTGCCGCTGGCCTGGGGGTGGGAGGGTTGTTCGACGTTCACTACATCACCGCTCCCTGGAGCTGGGGAAAGTTCGTGAACTTCCTGTGGCACCTGTGGCCTGTCCTCTTGGTCGTGGGAACGTCGGGCATGGCGGGTCTGATCCGGTACATGAGAGGACAGATGCTGGAGACCCTGTCCCGCCAGTACGTCATGACAGCCCGGGCCAAGGGTCTTGACGAGCGAAAAGTCATCTGGAGACACACGGTCCGGAACGCGATCAACCCTCTGATCTCGATGCTCGGCATGTCGTTGCCGGACTTGTTTGCGGGAGCGTTTTTCGCCGCGATCATCCTTGGGCTCCCGACCGTCGAACGGGCGTTCTGGAACGCCCTCCAGCGGCAGGATGAGTACGTGATCATGTCGGGGCTTCTCTTCTTCGCGTTCCTTCTCCAGGTCGGGAATCTCCTGGGGGACGTGATGTTGGCGTGGGTGGACCCCCGCATCCGCTATGACTAGACCGTATCGGAAGTCGAAGGAGGAGAAGGGCCTCAGCCAATGGGCCCTCTCGCTGCGCCGGTTCCGACGGCACAAGGTTGGCCTCGTCGGGGCAGGCATCGTGTTCCTCCTGTTCTTGGTGCTGGTGTTCGCGGAGTTCATCGCCCCGTACTCGCACACTGAGCAATTCAGGACTGCTACGTACGCCGGCCCGACACGCGTCCACTTCTTTGATGCGGAAGGCCGGTGGCAGGGGCCCTTTGTGTACCGGCTGACCCGCGAGCTCAACCGCGAGACGTGGTCTTGGGAGTACAGAGAGGACAAGACCCAAATCCACAGGGTGAGGTTCTTCGTCCGCGGGCATTCGTACCGACTGCTGGGACTCATACCGACAGACGTTCACCTGTTCGGCGTCGAGGGGGGTGGGCAGATCTTCTTGTTCGGGACTGACGAGATGGGTCGCGACCTCTTCTCCCGGGTGGTCATGGGCACCCGTGTCTCGCTGGTCGTTGGGCCGTTTGTGGTTGCGCTTTCGTTCCCGATTGCGCTGTTGATGGGGGGGCTGTCCGGGTTCTACGGGGGAGGACTCGACATGATCCTCCAGCGAGCCTTCGAGATCGTGATGTCAATTCCCGCTCTTCCGCTGTGGCTGGCGCTCGGCCTCGCGCTGCCCAAAGGGTGGTCGCCGACAATGCGGTTCTTCGGGATTGTGGCCATCATGTCCCTCATCGGCTGGGCAGCTCGAGCAAGGGTCGTTCGCGGCGTGGTGCTGTCCATCCGCTCCATGGACTACACCGAGGCGGCGCGGGCCGCAGGGGCCGACGATCTCCGGATCATCATGCGCCACATCATGCCAAACCTGAGCTCCTATCTCATCGTCGGTGCAACCCTTACCATCCCCGGCGCGATCCTCGGGGAGAGCGGACTGAGCTTCCTCGGGATCGGAATCAACGAGCCGATGGTCAGCTGGGGACTGCTTCTCTCCAAGGCGAACAACGCGTCGACGATCCAGAGCTACCCTTGGCTTCTCATCCCCGGGATCTTCATCACGGTCACTGTGCTCGCGTTCAATTTTCTCGGTGACGCGCTGAGGGACGCCTTCGATCCGTTCAAGGTTGTCTGACCCACGCTTGAAGAGTCTGCTCGAAGTCGGAGAGCCTGAGTCCGAGAACCTGTTCCACAGCGGAGAACACGCTGGCCCCGTCTGCCAGACGGGACCACAGGTCCCGAACGGCGCGGTTGCCGTACTTGTCCGCGATGAAGCGCACGAGTGCTCCCGCCTGGGCCTCCGCCACAGGAAGAGGATAGACCCCGAACAGCGGCTGCGAGAGCGGCACCCACTGGTTAGACCTCATGACGTTCGCGGCCTCCGTGCGGAAGTCCCGGTCTGGCCAGGCGAGGTGGAGGACAAGGCCTTCGATGAACGTCTTGTAGGCAGGGAGCCCGTACGGCGTGATCAAGTCCAGGACGACCCGTACCCCCAGCGCTGGCATCACCTCTGGGGAACCCGCTACCCACACGACTCCCGGCGGGACCGTCACCGAAGGCGCTGCCGAGACGAAGTAGAACACAACTCGATCCGGAAGAATCTGTTCTGACAACTCCCACAGGTCAAGCGTGCGCTCAACCGCTTGCCGTGCTGCGCGCAGGGAGGGCGCTGCCGTCGTTGGGGCTCCCACGGCGAGGAACCTCCCGTCCTCCAGATGCGGTGCGCCAGCAAGGGACTGAGCGATGGAGAGAAGAACGCCGGGACGCGAGGCCTCCCATGCGGCAGCGGCGGCTGCGGGATCACCGAGGGCGAAGAGGGCTAGGCCCACCAAATCTGCTGACTCATCCGAGGGTACCCCCTGTAGTTCCTCCAACGCTGCTCGTGCATGGCCCTGGAAAAGATGGGTCACCCCGCGCAGGTAGGCCGACCGAGGGGATTGGGCGAGCGCCTCGGCGGCGAAGGCATCCAGGGCTTCCCGCATCGCTTGGGTGTCAAGTCCCAGTGCAGCCGCTGCACTCTGCCAAGATGTCGCCTGCCACATCGCCTCGATGCCATGCCTGCCGCGCGTGGCCACCGCCCACTGGGCAAGGGCACCGGCCATGGACTCCCACATCCGTCCGAGGCCCGTGGCGGGAAGCTCGGAAGGAACCTGGAGGATCGCCCGGATCAGCTCCAGGGAAGGGGCGGCGGAACCCCACGGCGCGTTGATCACAAAGTACAGGCGGTCGAAAGGGTCAGGGGGAAGTAGCTGTTCAGCTCGTTCCCAGAGGACGGACCACGGAGGGGGGGATGACCAAGCCTGAGCCTCTGCTGCCCACGGACGACTGGGGTCCGTAACGTAGAGCGGGAGTCCGCGACGAAGGACCGGGTTGCCCGGCCGTCCGAAGGCGAGGGAACAGGCGAGACGTGACAGCGGGGTGGCGAGGGGCTGCCCCCACAGGAGGTCCACCGAGCCCAGCTGAACACCCTCTCCGGCCAGCCGGGCCGAAGTTGCGGTGGCCAACTCATCGAGGTCCGCGCAGAGGTACACGTGGATCGGGACACGGATCTCCGCTCGAGCCACCCCCAGCGTGTCAAGGACTCTGTGCCATTCGCGCTGAACCTCCGAAGCGTGCTTCGTGACCTCAGCCGCGAGTGGGGACGAACGCACGTAGTAGACGGTGAGATCCGACAGGACTACCGCACGGAGGGGGCTCCGTGCGCTGCGAACAGCGGGGTGCACCCAGAGCACAACGATGCCGAGCACAGCTGCGATGAGCCCGCCCAGGGCAAGCCCGCCTACGGTCCACAGGACAGACCGAGTCCAACGGCCCTCTTCGCTTGCCCTGAAGTTGCGGCGCGGCATGTCCCTGCGAGTGTACCGTGGCCCAACGGAGTGTCGCGGGCGAGGGGAGACTGTCGACGGCTGCCCTCGCGTGCCCCTGCGAGGCATCGAAGGCGGATCGGGAATGGTTCGCCGGGGGATGACCTCGTCGGTCTGCGAGTCTTCCGAACTCCCATCCCCATCGGGGCTGGGGTCCGCTAGATCCACCCATCGATCGAGAGGTTGGGTTCCGGCATCAGCGCCAGTGACCCACGATGGCCGAGCGCGGTGAATCGGTGGTGGGCGCAGGCCGCGACGATCGCCGCGTTGTCGGTGCACAGGCTGGGAGGGGGGAACGACACAGCGATCTCCCGCTCGCGTGCTCGTGCGGGCAGGACCTCACGTAATCGTCGGCTGGCGGCCACGCCGCCCACGACGACGATCCGGTTGAGCGAAAGCCGCCGCGCGGCGCGAACCGCCTTCTCCGTGAGCACATCCACCACCGCCGCGAGGTAGGAGGCACAGAGGTCGGAGACCGGTGTCGAGGGATGGTCGCGCACCCAGTACACAGCTGCAGTCTTGAGGCCGGCGAAGCTCATGTCCAGCCCGGATTCGATCAGTGGCCGGGGAAACGGAATCGCGGCAGGGTCTCCCTGTTGGGCGAGTTCGTCCATCCTCGGGCCAGCCGGGTAGCCGAGGCCGAGGAGTCGCCCCACCTTGTCCAGCGCCTCGCCCGCCGCGTCGTCCCGGGTGGTGCCCACTACCTTGTACTGTCCCCATTGCGGCACCGCGACGAGTAGCGTGTGCCCCCCAGAGACGATCAAGCCCAGGAACGGAGGGGCGACTTCGGGCTCGCTCAGCTTGTGGGCAAACAGGTGCGCGGCGAGGTGGTTCACCCCGACCAGCGGAACCTCCCGCGCCAGGGCGATCCCCGCCGCGTGAGCGATTCCCACGAGGAGGGGCCCGACGAGCCCGGGTCCGTAGGTCACCCCGACGAGTTCGACCTCGCCCCACCCGGTCCCGGCCGCGGCAAGCGCTTCGTCAAGCAGCCCGGGGAGCTTCCGGACGTGGTCCCGCGACGCGGCCTCTGGCATCACCCCCCCGTAGCGGGCGTGGAGATTGGTCTGGGAGTAGACGAGGTTCGCCACAACCTCGCGCCCACCCCGGAGAAGGGCGACGGCCGTCTCGTCACACGAGGTCTCGATCCCGAGGACGATCATCGGGCGGTGGCACGGGACAGGTGACGTGGGCCGGGGAAGCGCAGGGTCGGGCGACTCCTCCCCGCCGGCTGCCCCTTCCGCCATCGCCCCATCGCGACCCTTCACCCGTTTCCCGTCACCCTTCACGCGTCACGGACGCACTCTGGCTTGAGCACGCCCACGAACGGGAGGTTGCGGTACACCTCGGCGTAGTCGAGGCCGTACCCCACCACGAACAGGTTCTCGGGGAGGACAAACCCCACGAAGTCCACCGGGACCTCGACCTCCCGGCGGTGAGGCTTGTCGAGGAGGGTGCAGACGCGGA
Source organism: Candidatus Bipolaricaulis sibiricus (assembly GCA_004102645.1). GTDB lineage: Bacteria > Bipolaricaulota > Bipolaricaulia > Bipolaricaulales > Bipolaricaulaceae > Bipolaricaulis > Bipolaricaulis sibiricus. The sequence continues at coordinate 365,475 of CP034928.1, forward strand.
GCGAGGCCGGGCCACGGACGGACAGGCCCCGGAGGAGGTGCTGGAGGGTGTGGCCGGTGTCGACGATGTCCTCGACGATGAGGACATCGCGGCCCCCGATCGCGCAGTCAAGGTCCTTCAGAATCCGTACCTCGCCCGGGCTGGTGCCGTTCCCGTAACTCGACACGGCCATGAAGTCGTACTCGAGGGGGAAGTCCATCGCCCGGACGAGATCGGCCATGAACGGCATTGCCCCTTTGAGGATCCCCACCACGAGAAGGGGCCGCCCGCGAGGGTCCTTGGCCGCTCCCGTTCGGTACTGCTCGGAGATCTGGCTCCCCAGTTCCCGCACCCGGCGGGCGATCGCCTCCGCCTCGATCACCACCCGTTCGATCCCGTCGGTCAACGCCCTCTCCACAGCACCTCCTGAGAAACACCCTCCCCGCCAGGACCTGACTGGGGGAGAAACCCGAGCATACACCGCGCGCTTCCGAGGTTCCACTGACGCGGCCAGGCTAGACCGAGCGGAGGGAGACGAGGTCGAGGAGGAGGTTTCCCGCCACCTGGCGGCGGTACCCGGCGGAGGCGCGCAGATCCGAGATCGGCTGCACGGCTGACGACAGGGCATCCCGCAGCCCCGCAAGCGTCTCCACCGCGAGCGGGTGGCCCACGAGGGCCCGCTCGACCTCCCGCGGGCGGAGGACGGTCGGGGCGACCGACCCCAGGGCAAGCCGCGCCTCCCGGATCATCTCCCCGTCCAGCCACAGGAGCGCGCCCAGCGAGGCCACGGAGATGAGGAGGGCCCGCCTCCGGCCCACCTTGCGGAAGTACGCCCGGGCACCGTCGGGAGGCCAGGGCACGGTGATCGAGCGGACGAGCTCTGTGGGGCGAAGGGCGGTCTTCCCTGGGCCAAGGATGAACTCGGCGACCGGGTACGATGCCTCACCGCCCGGTCCGATCACGTTCACGCGTGCCTCGAGAAGGTAGAGTGGGACGATCCCGTCTCCAGCCGGGGAGGCGTTGACGAGGTTCCCTCCGAGCGTCCCCATCGCCCGCAGCGCGGGCGAGCCGATCGTCTGGAGGGCCAGCCGGAGGACTGGGAGCCGGTCCGTCGCCGGATGGGAGAGGATTTGGGCGTGGGTGGCCGCGGCCCCGATCTCAACCCCGGTTTCTGTTTCCCGCACCCCCTGCAGGTCCGCGATCTCGCCGATGTAGACCAAGAACGGGGAGGCATCTGTTCCTTTGCGGACGCGGACGAAGAGGTCCGTCCCTCCGGCAAGGGGGCGTCCGCCGGCGGCGACCTCGCGCAGCGCCTCGCCCAGATCGCGAGGGCGGACGATCTCCACCGGCCCCGTTCTACGCATGGAGAAGGTCCTCCACACGATCCACGTCCCGGATCACCCGGTCGTCCGGCCACGCGATGAGGTCGCAGTCCTGCAGAAGGTCCCGAGCCCCGCGGTCTCCGGCCAGTGCCCGCACCTCGGGTCGCAGCGACGGAGGAAGGTACACCGGGAATCCCCGAACTCCCCGGTAGGCCGGTGCGGCAGGCCGGCCCCCGGCGCGGGCGAGCACAGCCCGCGCTGCCTCCTCCGGAACCCACGGCATGTCGCCGAGGAACACGAGCATCCCCCCGTCCACCTCCTCCGCCGCGCAGCGGAGGGAGCTCCCCATCCCCTCGCGCCAACCCTCGTTCACGAGCACCGTCCATCCGAATCGACCCCCCGGATGCGCACCGTCGGCCGGGAAGAGCGCGCTGCGCACGGTTTCGGCTTGCGCCCCAAGCACGATCACCCGCCGGTCGTGGGGCAGGCGGTTCACGAGGTCCACCACCCACAAGACGAGGGGGCGCCCGTCCACGGGCAGGAGAAGCTTTGGCTGTCCCATCCGGGTTCCCGCGCCCGCGGCGAGCACGACGCCCGTGACGGTTGACGGGTGGCGGGGGACGGAAGACCGGTGGCGGTCGGTCATCGCTCGGCGAGCTCCCTCGCGGCCCGCTCGACCGCCTCCACCACCTGGGCGTAGCCCGTGCAGCGACACAGGTTCCCCCCCAGGTAGTCCCGGATCTCGTCGCGGGTGGGGCGCGGGTTTTGCTGGAGAAGGGCGTAGGCGGCCATGATCAACCCCGGCGTGCAGAACCCGCACTGAACACCGGCTGTGGCGATGAACGCCTCCTGCAGGGGATGGAGCTTTCCCGTAGCGGCGAGGCCCTCGATGGTGAGAACGTCCTTCCCTTCAACGTGGATCGCCGCGGTGAGGCATGCCAGACGTGGCTTTCCATCCACGAGCACGGTGCACGCTCCGCACTCGCCCTCGCCGCACCCTTCCTTGGTCCCGGTGAGGCCCAGGTCCTCGCGGAGGAGATCGAGGAGCCGCCTTCCCGTGGGGGTCTCCACCGTCAGATCCCGTCCGTTGAGCCGGAAGCGAAGGGTCATCCCAGCGCCTCCTCGACGGCGGACAGGGTGGGGGCGATCACGGGCGGCTCGGCCACGCCCTCCAGCCCCCCGCGGGGATCCTTGAGCCCCGATCCGGTGATGAACAGAAGCACGCGTCCCCCGGCCGGGATCGTGCCATCAGCGGCCAGCCGACGCAGGCCGGCAAGCGGGGCGGCGCCCGAGGGCTCGGCGAAGACCCCACCTCGGCGGGCGAGCTCACGCACCGCCGCGACGATCTCGCCGTCGCTCACTGTGACGAACCCGCCCCCCGTCTCGGCCACGGTCCGCACCGCCCGCAGGGCGTCCCGGGGTGTCCCAACGCAGATCGAGTCGGCGATCGTCTGTGCTCGTTCCGAGGCGGGCAGGGCCGGCTTCCCAGCCTGGAACCGGGCAGAGGCGTGCGCAATTGCCGCTGCCCCCTCGGCCTGCACGCCGTACACCACCGGAACCCGGTCGGTCAACCCGACCCGCTTCAGCTCCAGGAACCCTTTGGCGATCCCGGCGACGACCGATCCGTCCCCGGCCGAGACGAGGGCGAAGTCCGGTAGGTCGCCCTTCAGCTCCTCCCACGCCTCGAACGCCGCGGTCTTGTTCCCCTCGACGACGATCGGGTTCTGGCCGTCGGAGCGGTTGTACCACCCGAAGCGGTCGCACGCCTCGAGGGCCAGTGCGTACGCCTGATCGTAGGTCCCGTCAACCTTGAACACCACCGCGCCGTAGGCGGTGAGCTGGGCAAGCTTCGCCGTGGGCGCGGTTCGCGGGACAAAGATGTAGCACGGAATCCCGGCCGCCGCAGCGAACCCGGCCAGTGACGACGCGGCGTTGCCGGTCGACGCGCAGGCGAGCGCCGGTCGGCCCAGCTTCCGGGCCACGGCCACCGTCACCGCGGTCCCACGGTCCTTGCACGATGCCGTCGGGTGCAGGGTGTCATCCTTGAGCCACAGGGCCCCGACCCCAAGCTCGCGCGCGAGATCCGGGGACGTGTACAGGGGGGTCCAGCCTGCCCGCAGCTGGACCGCGTAGTCCGCGGAGACAGGTAGCAGGGTCTCGTACCGCCACAGCGAGAGCCGCCGCGTCTCGGCGAAGGTTCCCGGGCCTATCCGCTGGGACAGGAGGCGGTAGTCGTAGACGAGGTCGAGTGCCCCGGCCACCGGGCCGCAGCGGGGGCATACGTAGTCCACAGCCCACGGCCGGTACTCGCGGTTGCAGCCTATGCAGCGTAACCCTAGCAGAAGTTCACCCACGGCATCCTCCCACCCACACCGTGCCCTCCAGGCCGGTGAGGAGGATCGCCATCTCCGCCGCCGGCCGGAGCGACTTCGGCCCTTTAAGGGCCCGCTTCAGGCGGAGCTCGCGGGGACGGAACACGCGGTCCAAGACAGCCACGATCTCGTCGTCCTCGTAGGCCCAGGGATCGGGACCGGACAATCGGGCCTCGCGGCCGTCCTGCCGCATCACGATCCCACCACCTGCAACGTGGAACCCCGGCCCGCCCGCACGGCGGAACTCGTGGGGATCGAGGTAGAGGCGTGGCTTGTCCAGGAACGGGCGTCCCTGGTGGACGCAGAAGGTTCCGCAGTTCCCGCACTCGTTGCACAGGTCGACGACGTGGGCGATCTGGCGGCCTTGGGCCAGGACGAACGGCTCCTCGCCCACGACGACGGGCGTCCCGCCGCGGTCCGCGACCACCGGAACCGCCCATCGCACCGGTTCCACCGTCCACGCGAAGTTGGCCCGGTTGGGGCACACCTCGACGCACTTGTCACACACGGACGAACATTGGAGGCACCGCAGAGCCTCGGCGCGAGCGGCGTCAGGGGTGAGGGGGGCCTCCACGAGGTCCCAGCCGCCCCGCCGGTCGGCTGGGAGCGTTGGTGTCGCACACCGGCCCTCCCGCTGGGTGCGAGCGACTTTCACCGCGCGGATGCCAGCCGGGGAGAGAACGGCACCAGGCACCGGGATGGAGCGGAACGGAACTCCCAGGTCACGGCAGATCGCCTCGGCGGCTCGGCGGCCGTCGGCGCACGCTGCGACGATCGTCGCTGCCCCGCGGACGAGGTCGCCTCCAGCGTAGACCGGATCAGCCGAAGCGCGGCCGGTCGCAGCGTCCACGCGGATCCGTCCGTCGGCCGTCCGGGCGATCCGGCTCCCGCCGAGGAACGGGGCGTCCGCCCTCTGGCCGACGGCGACGATCACCGTGTCGGCGGGGAGGTCGAACTCCGACCCTGGGACGGCGGCGAATGCCCGCCGGCCGTCTTCCCCCGGAGGTCCGAGCTCCGTCCGCACCAGACGCAGGGTCACCACCCGGCCGTCGCGGCGCACGATCTCCACCGGTGCCACTTGCTCCAGGACCTCGTTTCCCTCCAACAGGAGCTCCTCGAGCTCGTCCCGGTCAGCAGGCATCTCCGCCCGGGAGCGGCGGTAGGCAACTGTCACTGGGCGGCCGGCGAGGCGGGCGGCGGTCCGCGCCGCGTCCATCGCCACGTTCCCGCCACCGACGACTACTACCCGGGGCCCGACTGCGACCGCTTCCCCGCGTCGGACCCGGCGCAGGAAGTCCACTGCCCCGAACACCCCTGGGCCGTCCTCCCTGGGGATCCCCAGCCGAGCGTCGGCGGGGAGGCCGACGGCGACGAACACCGCGTCGAACCCCTGCTCGAGCAGCCGCTCCGGTGCCTCGCGCACGGGCGACCGAGGGCGCAGCTCGACCCCGAGGTTCCGGACCCGTCCCACATCGCGGTCGATGACTGCCTGCGGGATCCGGAACGCGGGGGCGAGGGCAGGCATGCCCCCCAGCTGGTCCCCGGCTTCGAACACGGTCACCCCGACACCCGACAGAGCGAGGAAATAGGCCGCCGACAGCCCTGCGGGCCCTCCACCGATCACCGCAACCCGGCGGCCAGTCGGTGGGGCTGGGCGGAGTTCCGGTTCACGACCGCCGTCGAACGCTACCCGCTTGAGGGCCCGAATCGCCACCGGTTCCTCGTAGGTGTTCCGCGTGCACCGCGTCTCGCAGACGTGGGTGCAGATGTAGCCCAAGATCCCCGGGAGCGGGTTCCGGGCGAGCACCACCGCCAGTGCCTGGTCGAGATCGCCGTGCGCGATTGCCCACGCGTACTCCGGGACGTCCTGGCCGATCGGGCACTTCTCGACACACGGTGCGGCGATGCAGTCAAACGCGGTCAGGGACCGTTCCGTCTTCGGCAGCCCGTGGGGGAAGGCGGCCTTGTGATAGCGGGGATCGCTGGTCGCGTCGGCGGCAGCCTGGGCGAGAGCCCGCCGACGGTCTGCGGCGAGCTCGGCGAGGTTCCGGGCGCCGCGCCGTTCCATGGCCGCGCCGAGCTTCGTGAGCCAATCCCGCAGTCGACCATACCCGCCCGGTTTGAGGAGATCCGACGCCGCGGTCACGGTCTGGGCACCGCAGGCGAGAACCGTCGCCACGTTGACGGAGTCCGCGCCGCCGGCGAACGAGACGGGCAGATCGCCCGCGAACTCCTCCTCCAAACGGTGGAATAGGGTCATCGTGATCGGGTACAGGGCCCGCCCCGACATGTACACCTCGTCCCCGGGGAGGTACCGCTTGTGGTTCGCCATGGCGAGGGTGTTCGAGAGCTTGACCCCGAACGCGAGCCCCCTCTCCCGGGCCACCGCCCGCAGCTCGCGGAGGAGGGCCACCGCCCGGTCGTACTGGAGGTCGTGGTCGAACACCTGGTTCGGAATCTCGATCTCCCGGAATCCGAGCGCGTGGTGGAGGATCCCCAGGACCTCGTCCTTCCCGAGGAGCGTGGGGTTCAGCTTGATGTACGTGTGGACCCCCCGCTCCTCGAGGAGGTACCGCCCGATCTTCTCGATCTCGTCGGGCGGGCAGCCGTGCATCGTAGACAGGGTCACGCTGTCCGCGATCCGACCTGGGATCTCAATCTCCGCAACCCGAGGAAACTGCGCCCGGAGACACTTCTGGAGCTCAGCGATCTCGTCCGCGGCGTCGGTCAGGCGGTCCATGAACGCCGTCATCCGCCCGCTGCGTATTCCATCCAGGTTGTAGCCCACGCTCATGTTGAACACCGTCTCCACCTGGCCCGGGAACCCGAGGTGGCGGTGGAGGACGTGGACGAGGACCCACGCCTTCACGTATTCCCCTGCGGACTGGTCGAGCCTGAGCTCCTGGGACCACTCCACGTTGTACCCCTCGTCCTCCATGTCGATGCACGGGCGGGGGATGTCGAGCTCGTCCATGATCTGGACGGTCTTGAGCTCGATGAACCGCCCGCCGCAGAGCCAGGCGGCGACGATGTTCTGGGCGAGCTGGGTGTGGGGGCCGGCGGCGGGACCGACCGGGGTCCCGAGCGGGTGGCCGAAGAGGTCCGATCGGTACGGAACATCGGGGGCTGGAACCCAGAACGCCTCCCGGGGGATCCCGTAGATCGCCCCCGCGCGGTCGAGCTCGTCCAGGGCCCACGACAGGAGCGTCTCGGCGGGCAGCGGGCGCATGCTAGATCCTCCCCCACAGGGCGCGGGCCGCCTCCCGGGCCGCGGCCAGCGCTGTCCGTTCGTCGAGGCCCGTCACCACCCCGTCCCGGAGGCGGGGAACCCCGGCGACGAGCACCGTCCGCGGCCGGACCCCCTCAGAGATCGAACCGAACAGGAGGTGGGAGAGGAGGCTCCCCGCGTCGAGTGGGGTCGGGGGCACGTAGTCCCACACCACGAGGTCCGCCGCGAACCCCGGAGTCACCTTCCCCATCGGAACCCCGAACGCCCGCTCGGCAAGGCGATAGTTCTCGCGGAGGATGCCCAGGAGTTGGGGGTCGGGGAGCGTGGTCGGACTCCCCGAGGCGTGGTGGGCGAGAAGCCGGGCGGTGAGCGCCTCGGTGAGGAGGTCGGACCCGAACCCGTCCGTCCCCAGGGCGACCCGGATTCCTTTCCCGAGCATCGCCAGGACAGGTGCGGCCCCCACAGCGTTGTTCATGTTCGAACGGGGGTTGTGGACCACCGTCCCCCCCCGCGCGGCGAGGAGGTCGAGCTCCGCCCCCGAGAGCTGGATCCCGTGGACCAGGAGCGACTCCTCCCCGAGGATCCCGAACCGGTCCAGCCGCTCCGCCGTGCGTACCCCGTGCTTGTGGAGGGCATCGACGGGGTCCTCCTTCCCCTCTGCGAGATGGACGTGGTACCCGAGGCCCAGTTCCTCCGCCGCGGCCCGCGCCCGGCCGAGCGTCTCGTCGGACAGGGTGAACGAGGCGTGGAGCCCCATGTGGGCGGACGTGAACCCGGGGATCCGGTCCTCGCGGGCGAACCGGACGTTTTCCGCGATCCCCGCGTCCCGCTCTCCCGATCCCCCGCGGTCGGTGACCTCGTAGCACAGGTCGGCCCGCAGCCCGACCTCGATCAGGGCCCGCTTGAGCTGGGCGAGAGACCCTTCGATCGCGGTCGGCGAGGCGTGGTGGTCGAACAGGGCCGTCACCCCAGCCCGGAGGTGCCCCAGCGCCCCCACGACTCCGGAGTGGTACACGCCGTCGAGGTCGAGGGCCCGGTCGAGCTTCCACCACAGCTGCTCCAGGATTTCCCCGAACGAGGTCGGATCGAACCGCCGGAGGGGGACTCCTCGAGCGAGGGCGGAGTAGAGGTGGGCGTGGGCGTTGACGAGCCCCGGCGTGACGAGCCGGCCGCCGGCATCGACGACCTCCGCGCCCGGGACCGCCGGGGCCGGTCCGGGCCCAGCTCGCGCGATCCGATCTCCTTCCACCACGAGGTGGCCGCTCTCCCAGTACGTACCGAACAGGTCACCGACCCGCGCGCTCGTGATCACCTGTGCCATGGCCTGAGTCTACCCCCCTCTGTCCCCCAGACTACACGAACGGGGAGACGATCTCCCCGCGCTCGACGTCCACCAGACCGCGGTCCGTGACCCGCAACGCGGGGATCACGGGCAGGGCGAGAAGCGATAGCGTCATCAGCCCGTCGGCGAGCCGTACCCCACACGCCCGCAGGGCGGCGTGCACCGTTGCCAGCCCGGCCGCGACTTCCTCAGCCGGTCGGTCGGAGAGGAGCCCCGCGATCGGGAGCGGGAGGAAGGCCACCACCTCCTCGCCCCGGACGACCGCGATCCCGCCGCCCACCCGGGCGACGTGGTTTGCGGCCCGTGCCATCGCTTCGGGATTCGTTCCTACGATGAGGAGGTGGTGGCTGTCGTGGGCCACGGTGCTCGCCACCGCGCACCCCGGTTTGAGCCCCAGGCCGACGAGAAGCCCGTGTCCGATCCGACCCGATCCGCAGTGGCGCTCGACAACGGCCACCCGCGCGACCTCGGGCGGGGTCGCGACCTGCCCGTGGTGCACGGGCAGTCGGACCCGCCTCTCCCGCGTGGGAGCCTGGTGTTCGATGAGCTCGATGGCCCGAACCTCGACGTCCCCGGTGGCGATCGGGGCTCGGATCGCAAAGTCCGAGGCCGAGAGCGGCCGGTCTAGCCGAACCGTTCCCCGAGCCCAGTCCGGGTACGGGAACCGGGGGAGGGGGACCTGCAGCTCTCCAGCCCTGGCCACGACCCGGCCCGAGGCGATCACGGTGTCCACGGTGAACTGCTCAAGGTCGGACACGATCAGGATGTCGGCAACCCGACCCGGGGCGATCGCTCCCACGTCGCGATCCAGGCCGAAGTGCTCCGCCGTGTTTAGCGTGGCCATCGCAATGACCGTAACGGGAGGTACACCCACTGCAATCGCGGTCCGGACCACGTCGTCCATGTGCCCATTCCGGAGAAGGGTTCGCGCGTCCCGGTCATCGGTGGCGAGGAGAACGCGGCGGGGGTCGAGCCCCAGCTCTGTCACGGCCCTGAGCCCCTCGATGAGGTCCTGCCACGCCGCACCTTGGCGCAGGATCGCCCGCATCCCCTGCCGGACGCGGGCGACGGCGTCCTCGGCCCGCGTCCCCTCGTGACAGTCGGCCGGGCCGCCTGCGGCGTAGGCGTGGAACGGCCGGCCGAGGTCTGGGGATGCGTAGTGGCCCCCCACGACCTTCCCCGCCCGCAGCGCGGCGGTGATCTTCGCGTGTACGTAAGGATTTCCGCCGATCACACCGGGGTAGTCCATCACCTCCCCCAGGCCGATCACCCCGGGCCAGGACAGGCCCTCGGTTACCTCGGCTGGCCCGACCTCCGCCCCTGGGGTGTCCAAGCCCTGCACGGCGGGGACGCACGACGGGATCTGCACGTAGACCTTGAGCGGGAGACTCCCCGCCTCCTCCAGGAACAGCTGAACCGCGCGGAGCCCGAGCACGTTCGTGATCTCGTGGGGGTCGGCGAACACCCCGGTCGTTCCCCGGGGGAGGACGGCCCGGGCGAACTCGGTTGGGGTGAGCATCGAGCTTTCGACGTGGACGTGGGCATCGAGGAGGCCGGGGACAAGGTACCGGCCCGCGGCCTCGATCACGTGTGTGTTCGGCCCGATCGCTGGGCCAGCGTCGGGGCCGCAGTACGCGATCCGATCGCCGAGGACGGCGACATCGGTTCCGGCGAGGACTTCGCCGGAGCAGACGTTGACCCACCGGCCGTTCCGGACGACGAGGTCGGCCGGCCGCCGGCCCGCGGCTACGGCCGTGAGGTCCCGCGTGACATCAGCCCAAAGAGTCACGAGAAGAAGAGACAGGGCGGCTGCCGCAGGCAGCCGCCCTGATGACACGTCGATCTACGGTTCTCCGGGCCACGGGCCAACGACCCCGTTGGCCGCCCACTCCATGGTGATGAGGTGATCGTAGCTCATCCACATCCCCGCCGGAACGACGAGGTTGCCCTTCCGGTCGTACACCGGTCCCTCGAACGGATCGAACGTGATCCCCGGGTCCGCGAACTGGTTGTGGCGCAAGAACACGAGGTCGTAGACGGAGATCCGGCCGAAGTCGGGATGGTTGATGACGTACCCCTGGAGTGGGGCCACGTACTTCGGGTTGACCAACATCCCCATCTCTGCGCCCATCGTGGCTGCGTTCTGGGCCATCAGCCACCAGTAGTCGACATGGGCGAGGTTCTTCGTGGTGTAGGTTCCGTTGTGGACCTTGACCAGGAAGTCGTCGTAGATGACCTCCCAGTGGACGAGCTGGCCGGATACCACGTAGTCGGGCGCGAACGCGTACATTGGGGAGTAGTGGGCGAACGAGGTGAACCCCTTCTCCGCTGCCACCTGGATCACTGTGGGGGAGTCCTCGGTAAACGCGAACACGTCACAGCCTTCGGCGATGAGGGCTTCGGTGGCCTCTTTCGCCGCCGCGGGGTTGTACCACTCGTAGATCCACCGCACGTGGACCTCAGCGGTCGGGTTGACCTCCCGCACGCCGATGGTGAACGCGCTGATGTGCCTCTTGAGCTCGGGAATCGGGAACGCACCGACGTACCCGATCTTCCCCGTCTTGGTGAGGGCTCCCGCCATGAGGCCGTTCAGGTAGTACACCTGGTAGAAGTCGGCCATGTAGGTGGCCATGTTCGGCGCACGCTTGAACCCGGACGCGTGGGCGAAGATCACGTTCGGGTACCGCTGGGCGGCCGCGAATGTCCCGTCGATGAACCCGAAGCTCGTGGTGAAGATCACGTTGCAGCCCTGGCGCACGAGTTGGTCGATGTAGGTCTCGACCTCGCCCTCGGGTACAGACTCCACGTACACTGTGCTCAGCCAGTCGTACTTCTCATCCACGATCCGTCGTGCCACATCGTGGGCATGGGTCCAGCCGTAGTCGCCGATCGGGCCGACATAGATGAACCCGGCCTTGATGGCCTGCGCGCCCAGGCCCAGGGAACCCACTACCGCCATCGCCACCATCAGCAACACCACTTTCCGCACGTTCATCGGTCACCTCCTGAGAGATATCGCCGTCCACCGCTCACAGTAGGCCACTCGTTTTTTGCCCGTTCTCACCCCCTCTCACCGTTCGCCACGTACGTAGGGAAGCCCAAGGGCGCCGGGAGCGCCCCTTCGCCGTCGAGCCCCGCCGAACCCGCTCACGGCCAACACCAGGATCGCGAACGCATAGGGCATCATCTTCAATAGCTCGGGAGATACGTAGGCCTGGAGGCGGAACGACAGGTGGTACAGAGCGCCGAAGAAGAAGGCTCCCCAGATGGCCCGGAGCGGGTTCCAGGATGCAAAGATGGTCAGAGCAATCACGATCCATCCCATCCCCGCGGTCATCCCCTCCGTCCACGACGGGCGATAGGCCACCGACAAGTAGCCTCCACCCACGCCGGCGAGGAGCCCGCCCACGGCGACACATAGGTAGCGCACAAGTCCGACGTGAATCCCCACTGCGTCCGCGGTGGCGGGTGACTCACCCACCGAGCGGACCACGATCCCCCATCGGGTTCGGAACAGGACAATCCAGAGCACCACTGCGGCAGCGATCCCGAGATAGGTAAGGATCGTCTGGTCGCGGAACACCATCGGTCCGAGGACGGGGATGTCACCCAGCACGGGGACGACGATCGGACCGAGCGGAGCACGGAGCGGACGCCCTTCCCACCCCCGTCCCAGGAGCCCCGCCAGCCCCAGCCCGAACAGGGTCAGGGCGAGCCCGGATACGTACTGGTTGGCGCGGAGGGTGACGGTGAGAAACGCATGCCAGAGTGCAGCTACCATTCCCACGACGGCCGCGGCGAGAAGCCCCCACCCTGGGTGACCGTACGTCTGCGCGACGGCGAACCCGGCGTAGGCTCCGAGGATCATCATCCCCTCTACCCCCAGGTTGACCACCCCTGACCGTTCGGCGTAGATCTCACCCAGGGTTCCCCACAGGAGGGGAACCCCAAACGCAAGTGCTCGGCTCACCGTGCCTATGAGCCAGCTTGTCCAGTCCATTGCCTCTCCTTGGCAGCCACCCGAACCCGCCAGTACATGAGGAGATCAGAGCTGATAAGCGAGAACAGAATCAGCCCGTTGAACACGCCCGTGATCTGGAACGGAAGCCCGAGGGTGGTCTTCATGAGGTCGCCCGCGGCAAAGATCAGACCGAACAGGAGGGCGGTGAAGATCGCTGCCACCGGGCTTCCCCGTGCGAGCCAGGCAACGATGATCGCCGTGTACCCATACCCCATCGAGATGTGACTCGGGCTGCGCAACCGCCAGTGAACACCGGCCACCTCGCCGACGCCAGCCAGCGCCGCCAGGCCGCCCGACACAACCAGGGCCAGGGCAAGGACGGTGGTGAAGTTGATCCCTGCGTAGCGCCCTGCGTCCGGACTCTGACCCACAACGCGGATCTCGTACCCCAGCCGTGTCCTCGCCAAGAGGAGCGCCACGAGGATCGCGGCAGTCACACCAACAACGAGCGTCGGCCAGTGGACTCGGGTCCCACTGAGGAACGGGAGCCGAGCGGCGACCGGGAACATGTCCGTGTAGGCGAACCCCCGCATCGTCGGCCCCTTCCACGGCCCGTGGACGAGCCACTCGACGATGTAGGCCATGATGTAGTTCATCATCAAGGTGGAGATGACCTCGTTCACGCGCAGCTTCACCCGCAGGAGGGCTGGGATCACTGCCCACAGAGCCCCGGCCCCGAAACCGGCGAGGAACATCAGTGGCAGGCGAAGCCCGTCAGGTGTTGGGACGAACAGGGCGACCCCACTCGCCGCGACCGCCCCAGCCAGAAGTTGCCCCTCGGCCCCAATGTTCCAGAACTGGGCGCGGAACGACAGGGTCAACCCCACCCCACACAGGATGAGGGGGATCGCCCGGCGGACGATATCCGAGAGCCCCCCCACCGTCCCCAGGGTTCCCCGGCCGATCTCCGCGTACGCTCGCCATGGGCTCACCCCGTACGCCCAGAACACCAGCGCGGCCAAGAGGAGAGCCACTGCCACCGCAAGAAGTGATACCCCGAAGACCACGTGCCGGGGAGGGGTAAGCCGTCGCTCGACGATGAACGGCCCCAGGCGCTTCATCGTCCATCTCCAGCGGTCGCGGGTGCCCGGCTCTCGCCGGCCATCATCAGGCCGATCTCCTCAAGCCTAGCCTCGCCCGCAGCAACAACCCCCATGATCTCGCCCCGGAACAGGACCGCTATCCGATCGGCCAGTTCTGTGATCTCCTCTAGGTCTTCGGATACGAGGAGGATCCCCGCGCCCGCCGCGCGCTGGCGAAGAAGGATCTCCCGAATCTGTTCTGTGGCGCCCACATCGAGACCATAGGTAGGGTGAGCAGCGATCACCAAGGCAGGCTCTCCTGAGAGCTCGCGGGCGAGGATCAGCTTCTGGATGTTCCCCCCCGAGAGGAGCTTGGCCGGGGTCCGCGGGCTAGGCGTCTGAATCCGGTACTCCTCGATCGCGAGACTGGCGAAGCGGCGGACCGCAGCCAGCCGGAGGACCCCACCTCGACAGAAGGGGGGACGGTGGTGCCGCTTCAGAACCAGGTTCTCTTCTACTGACAAGCCGGGTACAATCCCCATCCGGATCCGCTCTTCGGGGATGTGGGCCACGCCCGCGTCGGACAGCCGGCGTGCGCCAGCCCGCGTCATGTCCTTCCCCAAGATGCGCACCCGACCGCGCTCAGCGCGACGCAGCCCCGTCAGGACCTCCACGAGCTCACGTTGCCCGTTCCCCGCTACGCCGGCCACCCCGAGGATCTCCCCCCGACACAGGGCGAACGAGATTCCTCTGAGCGCGGGTGTCCCCCGGTCGGACCGGGCGTGAAGGTCGTCCACCGTGAGGGCAGCGTCGCCCGGATCGCACGCCTTCTTGGTGAGCTGGAATACGACCTCCCGGCCCACCATCATCCGTGCCAGGGCGGCCTTGTCCGTCTCCGCAGACGCGACCGTCCCCACCACCGCACCGCGACGCATCACCGTCACTCGGTCGGCCACGGACAAGACCTCGTCGAGCTTGTGGGAGATGAAGATCACCCCGTGGCCCTCCGCCTTCATCCGCTCCAGGACCTTGAACAGCTCCCTTGCCTCCTGGGGGGTGAGGACGCTCGTCGGCTCGTCGAGGATGAGGACCTCTGCCCCGCGGATGAGCGTCTTGAGGATCTCCACCCGTTGCTGTTCACCGGCTGACAGCTCCCACACCTGCCGGTCGGGGTCCACGGGAAGGCCGTACCGTTCCGACAGTTCCCCGAGTCGGCGGCCCACGGCTCGTGCTGGAGACCAGAACGGTGTTCCTGACAGTCCGAGGGCTACGTTCTCGGCGACGGAGTGCGGCCCGACGAGCTTGAAGTGTTGATGGACCATTCCGATCCCGAGGGCCAGCGCATGGCGTGGCGATCGGATGCTGACTCTCTTCCCCTTGACCCAGATCTCGCCCCCGTCAGGTCGATAGAGGCCGAAGAGGATGTTCATGAGGGTTGTCTTCCCGGCGCCGTTCTCCCCCAGCAGGGCATGAACCTCGCCCGCTCGGATGTCGAGTGTGACGCGATCGTTGGCCAACACTCCGGGAAACGCTTTGGTGATGTTCTGCAGCTGGACAGCTGCCCGGGCTGCCTCCACCATGGCCTCAGTATAGCGACGGCCCGAACCAACGGTCAAGTTGCCTGACAGGATGGGCAGTGGCTATACTGCGCACGGTGAGCGCGATGTACGGGGGGCGGATCCAGCGGTTCCACGTGGCAAGGGACGTGGAAGAGGCGCTGTCGCTGCTCTCCGCGTACGCTGGGGCGGGGGCGCTCCTCGCGGGTGGCGTCGACCTCCTGCGTGGCCCTCTGGTTCGTGTGACTGGGTTGATCGACATCACTCGGATTGGCCTGTCTACGGTTGCCGAGACACGGGGGGGCCTGACGGTGGGTGCCACCGCCACGTTGACGCAGCTTCTGGAGAGCCCTATGGCTGCTCGGTACGGAGGGGGGATCCTTGCCCAAGTCCTTGGCGACGTGGCCGTCCCACCGCTGCGGAACATGGCCACGATCGGAGGGGCGCTCGTGTCTGCTCACCCGTGGGGCGACATCCCCACCGCCCTCGTTGCCCTAGGGGCTGAAGCGCATCTGCACGGCGACAAAGAGGCGAAGTCCCTCGTCGAGGACCTCTACCGGGGACAGTTCCGCAAGGTCTTCCGGAGCTCGGTGGTCACGGAGATCGTGTTCCCGCCGTGGGAGGGGGCGTTCGCCCATGAGAAGGTAGGCCGCACGCGGTCCGACATCGCCCTTCTCAACGCGTGCTGCGGGGTGGGACTGCGGGATGGCTCCATTGTCTGGGCGCGCGTGGCCGTCGGGGCTCGGCCCGACCGAGGGGAACGGCTTCCAGAGGTCGAACAAGCGCTGCAGGGGAGAACACCCAGCGATGCCCTGTGGAAGGAGATCGGGGAGTTGGTGGAGGCGCGTGTGGAAGTGGGGGACGATCGTCGTGCAGGACGGGCGTGGCGTCGGAGGACAGCAGGGGTGCTCGTGTGCCGCGCCCTCAAGCGCGCGGCGCGGAGGACGGCGACGTGAAGCTCTCGTTCGAGCTCAATGGGGCCCCGCAGTATCTAGAGGTGGATCCGGGCGAGCGACTCCTGTCCCTCCTCCGTCAGTTGGGGATGAAGTCGGTCAAGGAAGGCTGCGGAACGGGTGACTGCGGTGCGTGCACGGTTCTCGTGGAGGGGCGCGCGATGCGGTCCTGCCTCATGGTGGCCCCGCAAGTTCAAGGCAGACGCGTGCTCACGTTGGAGGGGCTGGGAACCCTGGACAAGCCGCACCCCCTACAGAAGGCGTTTCTGGAAGCGGGGGCAGTGCAGTGCGGGTTCTGCACGCCGGGGATGGTCCTTGTCGCCTACGAGCTCCTCACCCGCGATCCGAGCCCGACGCCCGAGCAAGTGAGGCAGGCGATCTCCGGCAACCTCTGCCGATGTACGGGGTACGTCAAGATCGTGGACGCGGTGCTCCTTGCTGCCCAGTGGAAGCGGGAGGGGAAATGGCGGTAGAGACACGAGAGAGGTTGGCGGTCGGAAGGAGCGTGACGAAGGTCGACGGGCCGTCCCTCGTCGTCGGGAAACCCGTGTTCACCCTTGACCTTGACGTTCCCGGAGCCCTGGTGGGGAAGATCCTCCCCTCTCCTCACGCCCACGCCGAGATCGTCTCGGTCGACACCGCGGACGCCGAGGCCGTTCCTGGGGTCCGGGCGGTTCTCCACTTCGGGAACGTTCCCCGCGTTCCCCACACCACCGCCGGCCAGGGTTGGCCCGAGCCTTCCCCCTACGATACTGTCCTGTTCGACCGAAAGGTCCGGTTTGTGGGTGACCGGGTGGCGGCGGTGGCCGCGGAGACTGAGGAAGCCGCAGAGGAAGCGCTGGCGAAGATACGCGTCGAGTACAAGGTCCTTCCCGCCGTTTTCTCCCCCGAGGAAGCCCTCGCTGACGGCGCTCCCGTGATTCATGATGAGCCCGACGCTGAGGGGATCTACGACGCCAAGCACAACATCGCCGCCGCAGTCGACATCCCCGTTGGCGACGTTGCAAGCGCTCTGGCCGAGGCTCACGTCACGGTAGAAGCCACGTGTGAGATCCCGTACTCCCAGCACGCGGCGATCGAGCCGCACTGCGTGATTGCCTACTTCGACGAAGCGGGCCGGCTCGTCCTGCGCAGCTCGACCCAGGTCCCGTTCCACGTCCGCCGGATCGTGGCCCGCGTGGCGGGTCTCGATCCAGCCCGCATTCGTGTGATCAAGCCGCGCATCGGGGGAGGCTTCGGCTCCAAACAGGAGATCCTTCTCGAACCTGTGGCGGCGCTCCTCGCCCTGCGCACCGGGCGGCCGGTGCGGATGGCCTACTCGCGGGAGGAGGTGTTCGTCGCGTCTCGGACACGGCACCCCATGCGGGTCTCTGTGAAGCTGGGGGCGGGCAAAGACGGTGTGCTTCAGGCCATCGACATGGAGGTCCTCTCGAACACCGGGGCCTACGGAGCCCACGCGTTGACCGTGCTGTCCAACGTGGGGTCGAAGACCCTGCCCCTCTACAACAAGGCGCCGCACCTTCGGTTCCACGGGAAGGCGGTGTACACGAACCTCCCCGTCGCCGGGGCGTACCGCGGGTACGGCGCGACCCAGGGGTACTTCGCCCTCGAGGTGGCGATGGATGCACTTGCCGAGAGACTGGGAATCGATCCTGTGGAGCTTCGGCGACGCAACCACACTCGAGTTGGGGAGACGTCGCCCATCTTCGAGAAGATCGGCGAAGGCCGGGAAGGGACAGCTCAGGTCATTCGTTCGTGCGCGCTGGCGGAGTGTCTGAAGGTGGGCGCGGCGCGGATCGGATGGAAGGAGAAGCGAGGCCAGAGGCAGGAGAATGGGCCGTGGGTTCACGGAGTAGGTATGGCCTGTGCGATGCAGGGCTCGGGGATCACCGGCGTGGACATGGCCGCAGCGACTCTCGTCATGCAGGATGACGGGAGCTTCCGCCTTCTCGTCGGGGCGACCGACCTCGGGACGGGGTCGGACACGATCCTCGCGCAGATCGCCGCCGAAGAACTGGGGGTTCCCGTGGATCGCGTTCTCGTCTATTCCTCGGACACCGACTTCACCCCGTTCGACACGGGTGCCTATGCGTCGAGCACCACGTATGTGTCCGGCAACGCTGTCCTCCGGGCAGCGCAGAGCGTGCGCGGCCAGATCCTCGCAGTCGCTGCGGCTGCGCTCGGGGAGAGGCCCGAGGTGCTCAGGATCTCTGGCGGCATCGTGGAGAGCCGCAGGACGGGGAAGCGCCTGACGTTGAGCGAGGTTGGCCATCGCGTAACCTACGTGGTCGATCAGAAGCAGATCGCAGCCACGGAGTCGTTCCTCTGCCCGGAGTCGCCACCCCCGTTCGCCGCGTTCTTCTGCGAGGTTGCTGTGGACCGAGAGACGGGCGTCGTGCGGGTGGTGCGGTTCGTGGTTGCCGCCGACTGCGGAACGGCGATTCATCCCAAGGCAGCCGAGGGCCAGCTCGAGGGAGCGATCCTCCAAGGGATCGGCCATGCCCTGTGTGAAGAGATGCAGTTCTCCGCGAGTGGCCGCTGTGTGAACGCCGGGTTCTTCGACTACAAGCTTCCGACATCCCTCGACGCGCCCCAGATCGAGGCGATCCTCGTTCCGAGCGAGGAACCGACGGGTCCGTGGGGGGCGAAGTCGATCTCCGAGATCGGGATCAACGGTCCGCTCCCCGCGATCTCGAATGCAATCTATGACGCGATTGGGGTGCGCTTGGTCCGCGCCCCGTTCACACCTCAGCGGGTGCGCTTTGTTCTCGGAGCAAGTCCCTAGCTCTGCCGGGGGATCCCGAGCTGTGGGCAGCCGGGGCCGCGCCCGAACCAGTGCGAGAGGGAGCATCGGAGTTGCTCTCTTGACTGCGGCAGTGAGCCTGGCCGGCACAGTTGCCGTTGGCCGCACGTTCCTGGATGCCCCGCCCACGCGCGGGCTCTACAGGCCGACCGCCCACAACCTCAGCCGTGGCGAGACCCAGATTCAGTTTCTTGCGTTCAGCTCACCCACCAATCCCCTCGAATTCTTCGAGTTCGAGTATGGGTTGTCCGATGTCTTCGAGGTAGGGGCGAGGCCCGTCTCCGCGCTGTTCGGCGATGTTCGGGTGTGGGCCAAGTACCACGTGGGAACGACGGGGCCTGTTTCCTTGGCGATCCCGCTTGGACTGGACGTGCGGTTTGCAGCTCCGGCATGGGCGGCCCGAGCTGGGTGGGTGCTGAGTTGGCGGGCCTTCCGGTGGGTCTCCCTACATCCCGGTCTTGAGCTCACGTTCGTGCCGGCGATGGGGATCTACCCGTATCTAGGGGCGCACTTCGACGTGTGGACGAACCTGAAGTTGGTGCTCGAGATCGACGGCGAAGACCCGTACCTCACGGTCGGGGCGCTCGTATGGATGCTCGGGTTCGTGAGGCTCCAGATCGATACGCCGCTTCCTTCTGTTCAGCTCCGGATCAGCATCACGGGTCGGTTCTAGGCTTCTTACCTCTACTGGCGCAGGTACGTCCTCCGGCGGCCGTAGCGGGAGCGAGGAGCGCCCATTCGCGATTGGTGAGCATGGGCAGGGGAAACCTGAGCTGAGGTGGCAGCCACCCCGTAGTCGAAGCCCTCCAAGCGGCACGAGGCGATCGGTTTCCCCACGGCCTTCTCGACCCACCGGCGGAGCAGCTTGTCCGTGGGCGCAGAGAGAGTCAGTGCCTGCCCTGTCTTGGAGATCCGCCCCGTGCGCCCGACGCGGTGCGTGTAGGCATCGACGCTGTCCGGCATGTCGAAGTTGATGACGTGGGTGATGTCCTCGACATCGATCCCCCGCGCCGCGACGTCTGTGGCGACGAGCACCGCGTACTTCCCCGAGCGAAACCCGTCGAGCGCCTCCTGCCGGTCCCGCTGGGACATGTCGCCCTCGATTGCCGCGGCGGCGAACCCGGACCTGCTGAGGTACGAGGCCAGGCTCTGCGTCCGGCTCCTGGTGCGCGTGAACACGAGCACGCGCCCCGTGGCCGGCCCCCGGAGGAGGGCGAGAAGGAGGTCGCGCTTGCGGCCCTCGGTGATGGGGTAGAACGCGTGGGACACCGTCTTCGCCGGGGCGGCAGCGTCCACCTCGACCGTGGCCGGATCGCGAAGGATGCTCCCCGCCAAGCGCCGGATCTCAGGGGGCATCGTCGCCGAAAAGAACAGGGTCTGCCGAGCCCTCGGCAGGAGCGTGAGGATGCGCCGAATGTCAGGGAGGAACCCCATATCGCACATCCGGTCCGCCTCGTCGAGGACGAGAACCTCCACGCGCGAAAGGTCGATCGCCCGGTCCCCGTGGAGGTCAAGGAGCCGTCCCGGGCAGGCGATGACCACTTCCGCACCGCGGCGGAGCGCCATGACCTGGGGCCGCTTGTTCACCCCACCGTAGGCGGCAACGCTGCGGATGCCGAGTTCCTTTCCCAGCGCGCACACCACCTGATGGATCTGCTCGGCGAGCTCGCGCGTCGGGGCGAGGATGAGGGCTCGCACGTGGCCCCTCTCCCGTTCGGCGAGGTGCTGGAGGATGGGGAGCACGAACGCGGCGGTCTTCCCGGTTCCGGTCTGGGCAACGCCGATCAGGTCGCGGCCTGCGAGGACAACAGGGATTGCCTTCTCTTGGATCGGGGTGGGTTGAACGTAGCCAACTGCTTTGATCCCGGACTCAATCCGGGGGTGAAACGAGAACTCCTGGAACTTCACTGAAAGCCTCCTTGGCCTTCGTGAGCCAAGTCGCACTCTCAGCTCAGCGTCGTTGTCGGCACCCCGCGATTGGGGTATGCGATGCGTTGTTCGGTTTTCTCGAGGGCAGTATACGCGAGGGCTCCCTCCCCTGCCAGAACCTGCTCCGCCGACTCCCCTGGCGCACGGGGTCGAGGAGCTCACTATGCGGGGCCTGGGCCGCCGAAGCGGATGCCCGCCGCATGGGACCACTCGAGGCGCGGATGGGCCAGGGCGGGGGCCGCGGCGCGGGACGATCTACGGGGACGGCGCGCAGCCCTCGGCGGCGAGGCGGGCGAGGCGATCCGCGCGCTCGTTCTCCGCGTGTCCGGCGTGGCCAGCCAGCCAGTGGAAGCGAACCTTGTGGAGCCCGACCAGCTCGTCGAGCTCCCGCCACAGGTCCTCGTTCGCTACGGGGAGGAGGCGCTTCCCCTCCCGACGCCTCCAATCCTGCGCTTTCCAGCGGGGGAGCCACTCCGTGATCCCGCGCTTGAGGTAGGCGGAGTCGGTGAACAGGTCCACGTCCGCCGGCTCGCGCAACGCCCGGAGGGCCTCGATCGCGGCCCGGAGCTCCATCCGGTTGTTCGTCGTGTGCCGCTCGCCCCCGGAGATCTCCTTGCGGTGGGGTCCCGAGAGGAGAACCGCTCCCCACCCGCCGGGCCCGGGGTTCCCGATGCATGCGCCGTCCGTGTAGACCCGCACCTTCTTCACAGGACGGAGGTATAGCTGGTGGCTTCGGTCTTGACAACATGCGCGCCACGCAGTACTGTGACCACGTGACCATATATACATGGAGAGTCACAGGGATCACACCATGTCCCGACCGATGACGGTGGCTGAGCGGCAGGCGGTTCGGGCTCGACTGCTCCGAGCCGGCCGGGAGCTGTTTGCTCGCTATGGGCTCAAGAAGACCACGGTAGAGGAGCTGGCGCAGGCAGCGGGTGTTGCCAAGGGAACGTTCTACCTCTTCTTCCCCTCCAAGGAGGCCCTCTACGGCCAGGTTCTCCTGGACGAGGTCCCGCGGTTGGTGGCAAGGCTTGTCGAGCGATCCTTCGGGGCCACGCCCGACATCCGAGAGGCCCTGGTTCGGTTCCAGGAGGAGGTGGTGGCGCTCATCGAGAGCGACGAGATCGTGCGGGTGCTCGCTGCGGACCCCCATCAGCCGGCGGAGCTTCTCGAGGGACACCTTGACCTCCAGGAGTTCCAGGCGCGAGCGATGGAGGCGCTCCGACCGCTGTTCAGCTGCATCCGGACAGCCCAACAGGAGGGTCAGATCGTGGGGGGCGACATCGCTGAGATCTTCGCCGTGTTGGGGGTCATCAAGCTGGTTGCCTACTACAGAAAGCACATCGCTCCCGACCTGTACCCCCGCCTTGTGAAGCGACTGAGCCGGGTCATCGCCGACGGTCTGACCTGCCCGGCGGGGACCAAGACATGACGGGCATTGTACAGATGGCGTGGAGGAACCTGTGGCGACACAAGGTGCGCACCGGGCTGATGATGGGGATCGTGTTCTTCGGGAGCCTGATCGTCCTTCTCATGTGGGGGTTCACCGCAGGGGTGTTCGACTCCCTGATCCGAACCCACGTCGAGCTCGACTACGGCGCGGTCAAGATCCACCGGGCGGGATACCGCCTGGATCCCGTCCCGACCCGGGGGTTCACTCCCCCGCAGCTGGAGAGGGTCGTCGCTGCCGTGGACGCCGTGCCTGGCGCGACGAGTGCACCGCGACTTGTGGCGTACGGGCTCCTTCGCTCGGCGTACGGGGCGACCGGTGTCGAGATCCGCGGTGTGGATCCGCAGCGCGAACCCGCGGTGACCCGCGTCGCCGAGGCCCTTGTCGAGGGCCGGTTTCTGCAGGAGCCGGCGGAGGCGCTGCTTGGCGCGCGGGCAGCACGGGCGCTCGACGTCCGGGTCGGCGAACGGATCGTCTTGCTTTCCCAAGGGCCGGCAGGCACAGCGTCGCGGGGGTTCGTGGTGGTGGGCCTTGTCGCGACCGGACTTGCCTCGCTTGACGAGCGGACGGTGCTCGTCTCTCTCTCCGACGCGCAGGCGATGCTCGGGGTGGACGGAGCGACCGAGGTCGCCGTGGCCCTTCCCCGGGGGGGACGGCACGACCCTGCGGCTGCCACCCTCGGGGCCGAACTGGGCCCGGGGTACGAGGTCCTGACGTTCGCCCGCGGGAACCCCCTCGTCACGGGGTTCATCCAGGGCAACACCGGTGAGATGGTGCTCACGATGCTCCTCCTCGCCTTTCTCGCGGGGTTCGGGGTGGCAAACACCGTGTTGTTCAGCGTCATCGAGCGAACCCGCGAGTTCGGGGTCATGGCGGCGCTGGGCATGGGGGCCCGCCGGCTTGCCCTGCTCGTGATCACAGAGTCGGTCATCGTTTCGGCTCTCGGGTTCGCGGCCGCGGCCTTGGGGGGCTACTTCCTCGTGGGCTACTTCGCCCGCGCCGGGATCCCGCTGGGACCCCTGGCGACGATGATGGCAGAGGTCGGGATCCCCCCGCGGATCTACGCTGCGGCGGAGGGTTGGCACTGGGGAGCAAGCCTTGTGGTGGTGTTGGCAACGGGCGCCGTGGCGGCGTGGTATCCGGCGCGGCGGGCAGCGAAGTTGGATCCTGTGGAGGCGATCCGTGAGATCTAGTCGTGTGGGGATGGTCTGGGGGCTTGCGCTGGCCGTGGGCCTCGGTTCGGCCGGGGCATGGGCAGCGCCCCGGAGCGCTCAGGAGGTCTTGGAGGCTGCCCGTGTCATGTGGCGCGGGGACACGTTCCACGCATCGGTAGCCCTCGAGGTGACGCGCGGCGGCGAGACCACGGTCTACCGCCTGGAGCTGTGGGCCGAGGGAGAGGCCCGAGCCCTGGTCCGGGTCCTGGCCCCGGAGAACGACGCCGGCTCGGGGTACCTGTTGCTGGGGGACGATCTGTGGTACTACGCTCCGGCCCTTGGACGGCCGATCCCCCTCCCGGCGATTGCCCTCCAAGAGGGCCTCTTCGGCTCGGGGCTTGATCTGGATGATGTGCTGCGAGGGACAGGAGCCGAGGACTACGACGTCGCGCTCTCGCCCGACCAGCCAGAGGACGGGTACCGGCTCGTCCTCGTGCCCCACTCGGGGGCGGCGACGGTCTATGGTCGGCTGGAGCTCGCTCTCCGCTCTGATCTCGCCCTGCGGGAGATCTGGTACTTTGACCAGCGGGGCCGGGTCGTGAAGACAGCCCGCGTGAGCGACTTTCTGGAGCTCCCCGGTCGTGTCCTTCCCCGGACAATCACGATCGAGGAGGCGTCCGGCGACCGCACGGCGGTGGTCTACGAGCGGTTGGTGATCGACGTCCCCCTCGACCCGGCCCTGTTCACCGTGGAGACCCTGGTCGGGCGATGACAGCTGCCCTGCGCCACCTCCGCCGCGGCCGGCGCCGCACGGTCCTTGCAGGGCTGGCTGTGTTCGTCCCGGTGTTCCTCCTCGTTGTGTTCCTCGGGATGATCGGTGGGATGGAGAAGGAGATGTTCGCAAGTCTCACCGGGTTCGACACGGGACATTTCCAGATCCGAAGGGCTGCCGATCGCCCGAGCGGCGGGGCCCTCCCCCTCGTCCGTGACCCGGCCCCACTCCTGGCCGTGGTCGAGGGAAGCACTGAGGTGGCGTGGTACACGGTGCGGCTGGACCTTCCTGCCCTCGCCGCCGCGGGTGATCGGTCGCTGGGGGTCGTTGTGCAAGGCGTGCGCCCCGCGGACGCTGCCGCCGAGAGCCCGTTTGCGCGGGCGGTGACCTCGGGACGCTACCTCGAACCTGGGGACGAGGGCGTGGTCGTGGGGCGACAGCTCCTCGATGCGTTGGGCCTGTCCTTGGGCGACGAACTCGTCCTTCTCGGTGCCCACCCGCAGGGGGCGGCCGGGGTGGCCGTCCCGCGCATCGTCGGGGTGTTCGACCTGCCCGACCCCGCGCTCGGCCGAGGCCTTGTCCATGTGGACCTCGGGGTCGCCCAGCGGTTGGTGCGGTCGCCGGCGGTCACGGCGGTCGTCGGATACGTGCGGGGAGTGGAGGGCCCGTGGGACGCCCCGCGGATCGAGGAGGCTGTAGGCCGCCTTCGGGCACAGCTGCCCGAAGGGTACGAGGTCTTGGACTGGGCGCAGCTCGGGCCGGAGAGCCTGGTGTTCATGCGGCTCATGCGGCCGATCGTCGTCGGGTTCATGGTCGCGTTCTTCTTCCTAGGAGGGTTGGTGGTGTTGAACACGCTGTACTTGTCAGTTCTGGAACGAACGCGGGAGCTGGGGATCATCCTGGCTCTCGGCGCCCCGCGGCGATACGTGATGCGTCAGGTCCTCCTCGAGTCGGGCTTGCTCGCCACGGGCGCTGCGATGGTTGGGGCGGCGCTCGGCCTGGGATTCGTTCTCGTGGTGGAGGCCGTAGGTGGCTTCCCCCTCCCGGGAGCGTACGAAGAGGTGACCGCCCTGTTTGGCATGCAGCCGCACCTGAGGATGCGGGTTACGGCAGCAGAGGTCGGGATGGCGGCCGTGGCGATGGTGGCCGTCGCCGTGGTGGCTGCTTGGTACCCGGCGCGGCGGGCGGCGGCGCTGGAACCCCTGGAGGCGATGCGCCATGCGGACTGAAGCCGTGGTGGAAGCACGAGGGGTCCACAAGGTGTATGTCGCGGGAACCGTGCGGACTCCAGCGTTGAACGGCGTGGACGTGACGCTGTCCCTCGGCGAGTTCGCGGCGATGGCCGGGCCGTCGGGGTCCGGGAAGTCGACCCTCCTCCACCTCCTCGGGGGCCTCGACAAGCCGACCGCGGGCGAGGTCCTCCTGTCCGGGACCCCGATCTCGACTCTGTCGCGGGCCCAGCTCGCTCAGCTTCGTCTCCGCCGTGTGGGGTTTGTGTTCCAGGCCTACAACCTGCTCCCAGTGCTCACGGTGCTGGAGAACACCGCGTTCGTCCTGGAACTGCAGGGCGTCCCGTATCGAGAGAGGCTCCGACGGGCCCGAGCGATCCTCGCTGAGTTGGGGGTGGAGAAGTACGCTCACCAGTTCCCGAACCGACTC
Source organism: Candidatus Bipolaricaulis sibiricus (assembly GCA_004102645.1). Lineage (GTDB taxonomy): Bacteria > Bipolaricaulota > Bipolaricaulia > Bipolaricaulales > Bipolaricaulaceae > Bipolaricaulis > Bipolaricaulis sibiricus. The sequence goes on from CP034928.1 coordinate 391,041, forward strand.
TCCGGCGGCGAGCAGCAGCGGGTGGCCGTGGCTCGGGCCGTGGTCTCGGAGCCAGCGATCGTCCTCGCCGATGAACCGACGGCGAACCTCGACACGAAGACCAGCCTCGACCTCATCGACCTCATGCGGCGGATGAACGCGGAGCACAAGACCACGTTCCTGTTCGCCACCCACGACACGCGCCTTCTGGACCGGGTCGACCGGGTGATCGGCCTCGAGGACGGCCGCGTTGTCCGCGACGAGCGGGTACGATAGGGGGTATCGTTCTTGGCCCGGAGCGGGCCTTCGCATCCGGTCGAGGAGAGACATGAGAAGATGGGCTTTGTTCGTGTTGCTGACAGTGATTGGGCTTGTGCCCTCTGCATCCGAGATCGGTCAGGACCCCCCATTCGATCTCACGGGTACGTGGGCCGTGATGCAGGTGACCTCGGACATCGTTGTCTACCCGTTCGTGGGCGAGAAGACGCGCACCACGACCCTCATCCTTCGCGTCGAGATGAGGCAGCAGGGAACGGAAGTCCAGGTCTACGAGTCCCACTGCCTGGTGGACACCGACACCGGAACAACCATGGTCACAATGGAGATCCCCGAGGCGTTCCTGCGTTCTCTGGGCGTTGTCCACCGGACGGCGACCCTCACGCCGACCGCGGACGGGTGGCGGTTCGTTGAACCCTGGCCGACCGAGGTCCACGGGGCGCGTCTCGCCGATCCAGTGAACGACCTCCTCCCCACCGCGGCCGATGATCCCCGTGTGTTCGATCAGGATGGGGACGGCAAGCCAGGGATCACAGTGCGAGTGACCGTCCTGGGTCTCATCTCGGGAGAGGTGTACGCAGTGCAACGCCTGTCGAAGCTCCTCGAGGGGCAGGTGGTGAGCTCTGATCTCATCCGTGGCCTGATCACGTGGTCCAACGAGCAGGTCACGATCGGGGCGAGCAACCCCTTCCTCAACACGAGCGGCGACGCCAAGATCGACCCGGTGCGCGAACGGAGCTACTTCGTGGCGATTCGGGTTCCGGCGGGCACGACCTGCGATGACCTGAAGGAGAACTGGCGCGCCCTGTTCGGACGATAGCCGCCTGCGTGAGGGATGGATCGTAGCGTCGGGGTTCATCCCCGACGGCTGTGGGCGCTTCAGGGAAGCTCCTCTGACTGATGGGCTGCAACGCTACGCGACCCCGTCTCCCTGAACGTGAATTCCCCGCCCCTTCCAGGTGCCCCTCTGCCGGAGGTGCCAGAGGAGCGACCGGAACGCGATCCCCGTTACGAGGAGGACCGTCACCGGATAGAGGGGGACCTGAACGAGGGGTAGTCGAAACCGCACTGCGGCAAGCGCCCACGTGAGGAGCGACAACCCGACTGTCACCGCCGCTGGCGCCAGAATCTCCTCGGGCAGGGCGTTGTTCGCCAGGCGCAGACCAAGGACGACGAGCGGTTGCCACGCCAGCCACAGGAGCCACGTCCACACGAACAGGAACAGGGGGATGTTGTAGTGGAACACGGGAAACAGGTTCTTCGCTAGTCCTCGCGCCGTCTCCCTCCACCCGTGGTACATCCGCGTCGTCACCCGCCGCGAGCCGTCGAGGAACGCCCAGCCGAGGCCCGCCCGGTGCACGTTGTGGGCCAAGGCGAGATCGTCCAACACCTCCGCCCTCACCGCCTTGTGTCCGCCCACCGCTGCATAGACGTCCCGGCGGAACAGCATGAACTGCCCGACCGCGGTCGGTGTCCGCCGCGGGAGGACAAACGGCACGAACGTGTGAAGGGTCCAGCTCAGGATCGGGATCACGAGAGTCTCGCCCCAGCTCCCGACCACCTGCCGGGGGAGGACGCTCAGTGCACCGGCGCCCTCGGCCTCCAACGCGGCCACGGCGTCCTGCAGAGCGGATGGGTGGTGCACGGTGTCTGCATCCGTGAACAGGAGGAGTTTGCCTTGGGCCTCCCCGGCGAGCTGGTGACAGGCCCAGTGTTTGCCGAGCCAGCCTGGAGGCACGGGCGCGCCGCGGATCACCCTCAGACGGCCTTGGGACCGCGCCTCGATCGCCTGGAGAAGCCGACCCGTCCCATCGTGGGAGTCATCGTCGAGCACGATCACCTCGAACTGGGGGTAGTCCTGGCGCAGAAGCGACTCCACGCAGGTCACGATGTTCCGTTCCTCATCGCGGGCGGGGACGAGGACCGAGACCGCGGGGGATTCGCGCAGAACAGGGTGCCTGCCGAGCCGCCGCATCGCCACCAAGTTCGTGAGGGCGATCGCGCTGATCACCCCCATGAACACGACCAAGCTCCACTCGTGGGAGACGAGGAAGCTCACCGGGACCTCTTTCTGGGGCGCCACCGCGGGGGCGAGCGGAGGTCCCGGCGATGCGTCCACACGAGGAGAACGAAGTTCGCCCCCCAGGTGGCAAGAAGCCACGGTTCCGCTCCCCGGAGGCCAAGGAACAGGACCACGACGGGGAGGGCGAGGACGACCGTCCACGCGTCCGCGGCCTGGACCGTTCGGAGGAGGGCGAACGATAGACCGAGCACGGTCGGGACTTCCCAGTACGTGAGGGCAGACCACACGCCGAAGGTCGACGCGACCCCCTTCCCGCCACGAAAGCGAAGCCACGGTGAGAACGCATGGCCGAGGACGGGGGCGATGGCCACGGGAAGAAGTGCCCATCCCCAGAGGTCTCCCAGCGTCCGGGCAAGCGCCACGGGCAGAGCGCCCTTGGTCACGTCGAGGATGAGAGAGAGAAGCCCAACCCACCACCCCCCGGCTCGCCAGGCGTTCGCCGCACCGGGGTTCCCGTCGCCGTGGCGGCGGATGTCATCCCTGGCTCCGATCTTCCCCAACCAGAAGGCGAACGGGAGCGACCCCAGTGCGAAGCCGAGGACAGAGAACAAGAAGGGCGTCACGGGCTCTCCACGAGGGGTAAGGGCGACGACGGGTCAGGGGCCATCGCCGGAGTCTACGCGATGGTGCCCGGCGGACAAACCCTTGTCGGCTGCGGAGTGGGGGGCTATGCTCATTGCGCAACTAGGGCGTAGCCAAGCGGTAAGGCAGCGGCCTTTGGAGCCGCCATTCGGAGGTTCGAATCCTCCCGCCCTAGCAAATGCTGTTCCAGTCTGTCTCGCGACCACATCATCACACCGCGAGCGGCCGTATGTCTTGGCGTTCATCACCTCGGTGTGGCACAAGGTCTGGCAGGATCGTCTCGTCCTCCGACCATCTTGATGCCAACCTGTCCATGCTGCGCGTGCGCACGGAGGGCGCTTCCCAGGCCGACACGGCTCTCCCACTCGGGCCTTGGAACAGGCGGAGGATCGAGGTTCGGCAGAGCGCGTGTTTCAGTCTGTCGGCGATCCGAGCCACTTCTTGACCACGGCCTCAGCGGGCTTGTTCCGAATGCTCCCCTCGAGATCCATTCGCGACAGAGCGGGAACGCCCAAATCAGGTCCAAAAGGGTCGTCCCAATGGTACTTGTAGGAGATGAGGCCATCGATTGCGGTAGTTCGCCTCACCGCTTGGAAGAGAGCCTCGTAGATGCGTGCTTGTTCGAAGAAGTCGGGGCCTGTTGGCCCGACCTTTCCGATCGCGGCGTCAAACCACCCGTGAGTAAGATAACCGTCATAGCTCTGGACCGATACCTCAAGGAGCATGGGTCTCTGTAGGACAGCCTTGAGACGAGCCAAGTCCGAGAGCCACGTCTCGAAGTAGTGGTAGATCTTGTCCACGGAGTCGTCGTCACTCCGGATCTGTGGGTTCCACTGGCTGTACAGAAATGATCCTACCCCGGAGTAACTGTGCACAGGAACACGGCCAGTCAAGATGTTCTCTATGTCCTCCCACGACACTATGTTGTACTCGATCATCCCCGAGAACACGTTGCTGACGCTCCGGATGATCTGCTCCCATCGACCTCCCCAAAGCCCCTCATGCCCACGGTATGACACGGTCCCGTCCTGCCATCCGAGTACGAAGGAGTCAACGCCACACCGTTCTGCCATCGCCGCCTCGCCGATGATGATCTCCTCATACTGATCAAGCAGTGACTCAATCCATGTACTGGGTTTGTCCTCTCTCCACAGGTAGTCCCTACTGACTCCATGCTCGTAGGCGTTGTACATGAGATGAAACCTGAGGCCGTAGCGATGAGCAGTCTCTACAAGCCTCCGAAGGTCATCTTCCCTGATCGCGCAGGCGCCGGGGCTGTGCTCTTCCTGTGTCAGGCACAGCAGAGGCATCGGTTCGAGCCTGAGGTAGGATAGGAAGCTCGTTACGTATACGTCGGTGAAGCCGGCGCGCGCCAGTCTCGCACAGGTGGAGTCGAAATAATCTCTAAGATGCACGGTGCGCCACTCGTCATGGGCCCCATACAGGTAGATGCCCCAGATATCCGTGACCGCAGCGGCTCGGATGAAGTCGCTGGGCATGGGCGCACATGACTCGACTCCATGAAGATACGGAAGCCCGATTGAGATGGCCTCATAGCCATTCCAGACAGGGTACTCGGGTACGTCCAGTACCACTCGCCCGTTGTGTCTGACCTGGACTCTCAGGCTGCGGGGCAGTCCCTGGATAGGTGCTACGCCCACGAGGTTGACCTCGTCTACCCTGGACATCCTCACAATTGTCTGCTCGTCTATGACAACCTCAAACACGTCTGACGCAGGAGTCAGATACGGAACACCCAGGTACACGGGGGTCTCGTAAACCAGTATGCCGGTACGGCTCCGTGCTGTTCGGGCCAGCCCATAGACGGTCTTCACTACCTCAGCTGTCGTCTCAGGGTGCGGAAAGCTGGGTGCTTTCGCGCTGGTCCGCGGCGGACAGCCTGCGCGAAGCAAACGCGTGGACAGCAGATGGCCTTCACAGGTCTTCAACCCAGGAAACGCAAACCACTCGTGAGGGGGCTCTGCGTAGTACAGGAGATGAAGCTGAACATGCCACGTCTTCAGCTCCAATGGAGAGAGAGCGCGCGGGAGGTCTGCTGGGCGGAGGATGACAGTGATGGCCGAAGTCCCAATGGCCAAGCAGCTTGGGGGAGCAGTCCCTAGGTCAGACCACTTGGAGCCATCGCTGTACCCAAGACCTACGGCGCGATCCTTCGGGTAGACGTTGATGTGGAACCCTTCAGCCCCCCGCGAGAAGCGGATGTTGTAGCTGTATTCGGTTGCGGTACCGCTCCCTATGACGAGCTGGATAGCAAGTATGTGTTCGTCAATGTGAACCTTGAGGCCCCGAACATCATGACCGTCCCTGCCCCAGAACCGCGCGGCACCCAAGGGCTGAGGTCCGTTGCTCCAGAAGCTGACTTCTTCGTACGACCTGTACTCAAGGAACCAGGGAATGGAGTCCCACAGAACGCCAGATCCATCTGATCCCGCCGGCGTTGGCGAGGCGGATGCCAGCCATTGCACTGCTACGACCCGAGCTTCAGGTGGCCTCCAGGCAAAGCTGAACCAGCCCCCGGCAGTACCTCGCCACCGCTGAGGACGATCACCTTGGCTGGGCCTTGGGGATCGCGCTGGGGGAAGCTCGGGTACATCGAGGTGAGCTCGGCGGGCTCGGAGAACTCGATCCGGATCGCTCGGGCCACTGCCCCAGAGGTGTTCTGGTACATTGCTCCCGCCAGACACGTCACGGCTACCCCGAACACCGCAACCAGACCCACCAGCGTCACCCTGCACCCTCGGCTCATGGCTCCTCCTTGGCAGGCACTGTAGCCTGCGGAGTCGCCGCCGGGCAACTCCGAGCGACCTGGGAGGGCGACTTGAAATGGCTACCTGTCGGCATGACAGGCTCTGAGAACCCTCGAACGCACTCATGCTCCGCCGCACTCCTCACTTCGTCTGGCAGTATCGGGCCATGCGGAGTCTCAGAGTAGTTCTCTAGGGGTAGCACACCCTGGGACGACCTTCATCACAGGGGGAGGAATCCCAGAGAACTCAGACGCCCCACGAGATGCCCGGCACCGGTCAACCTCTTTCCTTCTGACCCTTTATGTGGCCGAGCTCAGCCGAGGGACTCTCTGGGCAATCCGCCCTTGCTCAGTTCTTGGGTTCTGATTAGGAGGTGCGAGGGATGACCCACGCGCTCTCCGCAGAGAAGAAGAGCTCGAGTTCCTCTCCGGCAACAGGCAGTTGCTGCTCGACTGGGTTGAACATAACCGCGTTCACCCGTTGGCCGGCCACGAGTTGCAGCTCGTACTCCACGTGCGACCCGAGGAACACGTACTTCAAGACCTCTCCCCGTAGGCTGTTCGGGCGCCCATCCTTGGTCTCGAAGAGCGACTCCGGTCTGAGGACGATGCTGGCCGGATCTCCAGGCGACAGGGGGCCAGAAGGGATTCCCGTCAGGGCCTTGCCCAGCGCCTCGCATGCCAAGGTCACCGTGCGGCCCTGTGCAGACACCACTGTTCCGTGGAGGAAGTTGACCCGTCCGATGAAGGCAGCCACGAAGCTGTTCTGCGGCCGTGCATAGATCTCAAACGGGCTCCCGATCTGCATCACCTTGCCCTGATCCATCACCACGATGAGGTCGGAGATGCTCATGGCTTCCGCCTGGTCGTGGGTGACGTAGACGCTCGTGATCGAGACCTCCTGCTGAATGCGGCGGATCTCAAGCCTCATCGACTCTCTGAGCCTCGCATCGAGGTTCGACAGCGGCTCATCGAACAGAAGGACGCGTGGCTCCATGACTAGACTTCGTGCGAGGGCTACTCGCTGCTGTTGACCACCAGACAGCTGCTCGGGGCGGCGTCGCTCCAGTCCTTCGAGTCCTACGAGCGAGACCATCTCTGCGATCTTTGCGCGCATGACCCTTCGGTTCAGTCCTCTCAGCTTCAAGCCGAACGCGATGTTGCCTTCTACGGTGAGGTGGGGGAACAGCGCGTAGCTCTGGAACACCATCGAGATGTTCCTTTTGTTGGGCGGCATGTTCGTGACATCGACCCCGTCCAGCAGGACACGACCGCTTGTAGGCACCTCGAATCCGGCGATGATCCGGAGGGTCGTTGTCTTCCCGCAGCCTGACGGCCCAAGGAGGGTTACGAACTGACCTCGGCTGATCGTCTGGTTGAACCGCTCGACGGCGACCGTCTCCACCCCGTAGGATGTGAAGACCTTCCGCACATCGCGAAGCACAAGGCTCATCTCACATCACCTCTGCCCAAGGCCGCCACTGCGGGCCAAGCTCACCTGGTTCCGAAGGAAGATCTTCAGCAGACCGACGAAGCCCATGATGATCCCAATCAGAACCACTGAGAACGCGCACGCCTCCGACAGCCGGCCCGAGTCGCTCTGGCTCAGGATCTGTACGGTGATCAGGTTCCAGCGAGCCGAAACGAGGAAGATCGCGGCGCTGATCGCCGTCATCGCGCGGACGAATGCAAACACCAACGCTGAGAAGAAGGCAGGGATGATGAGAGGGAGTGTGACCTTGGCAAACACCTGCCGGCTGTTGGCTCCCAGCGTGTACGCGGCTTCCTCAATCGCCGGGTCGACTTGGTTCAGAAGCGCGACCCCCGCCTGGATTCCCACGGGCATGTAGCGAAAAACGAAGTTCAACACGATGATCGCGAGTGTTCCCGTCAGAAGCAGGGGCGGGCTGTTGAACGCGAGGATGTACCCGATCCCTATCACTGTGCCTGGGATAGCAAAGCTGAGTAGGGATGTGAATTCCATCAGCCTGCGGCCCGGGAACACCTTCCGCACAAGCAGGAACGCCATGATCATCCCCAACAGCGCCGATATCGGGGTTGAGGTGAACGCGACGACCAGGGTGTCGCGGATCGCCTTCATCCCGACGTCGAAGACGTACACGAAGTTCTGCAGGGTGAGCGTGTTGTTCATCCCCCACGCCCGAACGAAGGCTCCCCAGAAGATCGTCCCGTAGATGGCCAGGATGAAGGCGGCGAGGAGCATACACAGTGCGAACAGAATCCACTTCACTGGGGTGCTCACGCTCTTCAGGACCGAGGTTGTCGGCTTGCCAGTCACGGTGACGTATCGCTTGCGGCTCACCCAGTACTTCTGCAGGAGGAACGCGATTGCTGATGGAATGAGAAGCCAGACGGCGAGCGCTGCACCACCGCGTGTGTCGAACATCCCCGTGATCTGAAGATACGCCTGCACAGACAGCACGGGAAACTTGCTGCCAGCGAGGATGAGCGGATTACCGAAGTCGGCTAGCGACTCAATGAACAGGACGAGCATCGTGCTGGCGATGCCAGGAATGGACATCGGGAGGATCACCTTGCGGAACGCCTGCCACCGGTTCGCTCCGAGGTTCAGGGCAGCATCCTCGAGGGTAGGGCTAATTGTACTGATCACGCCGTCGAGCGTGATGAACGCCACCGGGAAGAAGCACATCACTTGCGCAATCATGAGGCCCCACAGTCCGTACACCGGGAAGTTGCGTATCCCGAAGATCCCCGCAGTGATCAGACCGTTGAAGCCGAACAGCATGATGATCGAGAGTGCGCCAACGAACGGGGGGAAGACGATGGGTAGAACTGCGATCGCTCTAAGGAAGCCTTTGAGTGGGGAATCGGTGCGGTTGACGGTGTAGGCGAACAGGTACCCCACAAGCATGCCGAACACCGCTGTCAGCCCGCCCACGAGAAGGCTGTTGAAGAACCCCTGTCGCATGTACCGATTGGAGAACGCCCGTGTGTAGGCGCCTACGTCGAACTGCCCCTGTCGGTCGGTGAGGCTGATCACGAACACGCGCACCACGGGGAATACGATGAACACGGCGAGCAAAGCGAAGATGAGGAGGATGATCGTCAGCAGTAGGGGGTCCTTGAGGAGGTTCACAAGACGATTGCGGCTCTCCTCGCTGCGCATGGGCATCGGTCGTCTCCCCGGGACAAGAGAAGGGGAGGGGGGTACCCCCTCCCCTGTACGCCCAAGCTAGTACGGCAGAACCTCGTTGATCCAGCGCTCCACTAGCCGTGCCTTGTTCTGGGCTGCCCACGCACTGTCGACCGGAAGCAGGCGGATCGTTGACAGGGGCTGCAGGCTGCCGAAGTCCACGTCAGACCGGATAGGGTAGAAGTACGTTTTCACATCCACGATTGTCTGCTGCCCGGCAGGCGAAACGATCCAGTCGATCAGCTGCTGGGCCGCAGCGAGGTTCTTTGCGCCCTTCAGGATCGAAACGGACGCAACCTCGTACGGCACCCCCTCCTTCGGGAAGACGACGGTTACTGGGTAGCCCTGTTCCATGAACTGGAAGAATGCTGGTGTGAACTGGATCCCGACTGCGCACTGCCCCGGCCCAACCGCCTTCGAGGGACCCGTCCCGCTCTGGGTGTAGGTCTGGATGTTCGGAGCCAAGTTCCGCAGGTACTGGAAAGCTCCATCCTCACCGTACACCTGGATGAGACCCGTGATGAAGCTGTAGGCCGTCCCCGAGGCCTGTGGGTTCGGATACTGAATCATCTTTGCGAACGCGGGGTTCAGAAGATCGTCCCACGACTCCGGCATGGGAGCGCCGATCTGTTTGAGTACGTTTGTGTTGATCCCGATGCCCAAGGGGTTCATATAGATCGGGTGATAGTACCCATCTACATCGTAGAACTCCGGAGACACACCGTAGACCGCCAGGGTCTTGTAAGGCTGGGTGAACCCGCGCTCCTTGGCGATGACATGGTTCTCCAGAGGTGCCCCGAACCAGACGTCGGCTTGCGGGTTGGCGAGTTCGGCCTCGATTCGAGCCAGAGCCGGCCCGGACGAGAGGAACACGAAGTCAACGGCGATGCCTGTCGCTTTTGAGAACGCGTTGAGAATGAGGCGCGCATTGGCTTCGTCCACGCTGGAGTAGACCACGAGCCTCTGTGCGAAGCCAGCGATGCCGACGGCCGCGACCACTAGCGCCGCAACCAACAGGTTGAACCACTTCCTCCGTACGTACATAGATTCCTCCTGGTGATACTCTGGCGATGCAAGGAATCGTACCCGGGGCAACGCGGCGAGGCAACGAGCAAAGGCTTGCACGTTGCCCAGGGCGGCGGCATGAGAGCCACCAGCGCGCTTGGGGGCTTGGCTTGCCAACGCTACCCTGCGGTTGCTTGCACGCGGCGCTGTCACAGGTTCGAAAGGAGAGGCGGGGAGACCATGAGAACAGTGAACGGTGATCTGAGCTTCGCCGCCTCCTGCTGAGCGCTCTAGCCTCACTCTGCACCCTCTTCCGGTACGGTAGCCGTAACCCTCGCGCTCCCAAGCGGGCATCCATCGCGATGTTCGGGACGGAACTCGGACGTGCCCTCCCGCGGGGGAACCCTCAGCACGAGGGACATGAACAAGAGATGGGCTGACGAGGATTGGGGCGGTACCCCGAAGAGCGAATCGAGGAGCATGCGATCCGCTGGCTGCGTTCGCGGATGAGGGCCACATCAGCGCTGTGGTCTGCACAGTGAAGAGCGGGGGGGGTGCACGACCAGGCCACTGGCACCCCGATGCGGGTACCAGCTGGCTTCCGCTGCGCCTCGCAGCCACGACGGAGGTAGCCCGGGGGAAGTGCCTCTCCCACGGATGGGACGCCCACGCTGGGGTCTGTCCTGGGAACGGTCCAGCGTGGAGCCCTGGTTACGCCTTCGCTTCGCGTTTCTCTTTCTTTGCCGCGCGCTTCTCCTTCAGCGTCTTCTGTGGCGGTTTCTTCTTGTCCTTTCGCGTATCCAATGACTTCGCCATCGTGGACCTCCCAGTGAAGACCGTGGCTTTGGAGTGGCCTCATGCAGCGCCAGAGCTGGAGGATACACGTCGGCTGGGCACGAGGGCAACTCGCGGGCTGGCAGGCCGGGTGAGGGTCCGGTGAGCCCCAGATCTGGCGCACGTGGCCCGGCGGCAAGCAGCTCCGCAATCGGTGGACCGGGATTCGCTGTCCGTGATCGTTCGGCCCACGGACAGCGGACGGCCACCACGGTTCGTGCCACGGGTCCCGGGCTCCGTGGCGGTGGCTACGCCGCTAGCTGTGTCCGGTGCGTCACGGGCTCCACGGATCTCTTGGGCCGACCGGAGCGGTCGTTGGGCGGGGGTGGCTGACGCATCTCGGGGTGGCCGGAGCCGCCTGCAACCCCAGCGTGGCGGTTGGCTGTCCAGTCTCCGAAGCCCCTCGGTTCCGGGGATCTCAGCGCGATCACGGCCCCGTCGTCGGGTGTGGGGAACGTTGAGATCCCTAGATTGGAACTTGTTTTGGAGCATCTACGCGGTCAGGGGTTCGAGGTGATCGAAGGGGAGTGCCTCCGCAAGGAGTGGACAGGTGCCAGCGTGCCCAGCGATCGCCGTGCACGGGAGTTGGCTCGCTTCCTCACCGATCCGCGGGCGGCCGCGGTGTCCCCTCCGTGAGAAGGAGAACTGGCGATCGAGCTCCTTGCCAGGTCGACTTTGAGGGGCTGCGGCTGGCGACGCCGAAGTGGCTCCTTGGCCACTCGGATCTGAGCACGCCCCAGATGGCCTTGACCATTGTCTCAGGCTGGGCGACGGCCCACGGACCCAACCTGATGGATCTTGCCCCGAGCCAGACTGACTCCCTGATCGCGTCGGCAGTGAGAATCCTGGGCTCCGATCTCTCTGCTCCGGTTACGCAGCGTGGGTCGACGCGCCACCAGGTCGACGGGAGCGATGTCCGGATCCGTCCGCATGTTCCCTTGAACCTGACGGAGCCGACGGTGTGGAAAAGGTTGGACAGGTCGGGTCAGCGAACCGGTTCGCCGGCCGGTTGATTGGGGACGGTCTGGATACGCTCCTCCACCTGGTAGGAACGACCTATGGGGACATCCCCCGTTTCGGTCGCGAGTTCGCGCATGATGGAACGATCCTGTACCCTGAAGACGCCAAGATGGCCCCTGTGGCCCTGATCCGTACGCTTGGGGGCGGTGGTTCGAAGGGCTGTCTGGGTTGATGTTCGGAAGGAGTGGTGGCCCCCATCCTCACGATCCCGAACACCTCACGTACGTCGAGGCCCTCCACGCCGTTCTCGCTGGCGCTCCGTATCCGGTCCTGGATGACGTTGACATCGGTCATCGGCCACCGCAGCTCACGTTGATCAATGGCCCGTTCGCGCAGGTTGTCTTTGAGGCGGGGGGAGGTCGGGTTGTCCAGACAAGGCACGCACCGGGATCGTCGTGAGACAGCGGAGTCTGTCGACGAAATGTCCTGTCCCGCGGCCGTTGGGAGCTCGGCTCGCAACTCGGCGCGGCACCTAGACGCGTGCCCCCGCGTGGGAGTTGCCCTCGGTGCGGGGGCACGGTCCGAAACAGCGAATCGAGCGGCCTACTTGCCTCCACCGATGATGTAGTATGGCTGAAGGCAGCACGGGTCGCAGCAGGGATCGCAGCACGGGCCGATCACGGGAAGCGCAGACAGCTTGAGGTGGGGATCGCAGATCGGGACACCGCACGGCTTGGAGGGTCGGGAGCATAGGGAAGAACGGCAGTACGACCTATCCGCAATCCTAACGTAGGACTGAAGAGCCTTCCCATCTGATGTCCGCACCGTGATGAGATAGAACCCTGGGCCCACCTGTATGCCGGCGGAGGTCTTCTGATGCCACAGGATGACGGTGGTCGCACTCACCGGTATGGCGTAGGTGTGCTCGTGGACAACCGCTCCTCCCAACGCCTGCACTGACCAACCCGTGATCTGCAGGGTGACCGGGCAGCAGCAGCCGCGGCCCACGGGTACCACCACTTCGATCACGATGGGCTCACCGAGCCAGAACCCGTCGTAGCACGACGGCTCGGGTGGTGAAGGGGGACAACACGGGGGCGGAGGACATACTGCAGGAGGAGGACACGACTGGACCCACTGCCCCCACACCAACCCCCCGCCCAGCACAAGACCTGCAAGGATCAACAGAGCCACCCGGTTCATGCGGTATCACCTCGGGATCATTGTAGCGAGACGGGGGTGCGGAGTTCGTGATGCAGGCTACGCTCGACCAGGCGACCGGCCAGGGTCGATGGCGGGCGGTGTCGGCGCGCGGAGGTTGGGATTTCACGGAGCGCAGCCTGTTAGGCCAAGTTCCGGATCCGGACCTCGATCTCAGGGTGGTCCTTCAGCAGCTCGACGAGGCGAGACGTGACGGTTGCCCCGTAGTGGTATGGGTAGAGGATGCGAGGGCGTATCGCCGCGGCGACCTCGGCCACCATCTCCGGCGTCATCGTGTAGGGGAGGTTCATGGGCAGGAACGCGACGTCGATACCCCGCAGGGTTCTCAGTTCGGGCGTGTTCTCGGTATCACCCGCGACCAACACGCGTAGGTCTCCGAAGTCGATCACGTACCCATTGCCATCTCCTCGAGGATGGAACGGATGGCCGTTCTCCCGCAGGTGCAGGATGTTGTATGCCGGGATGGCCTCGATCGCCACGCCCTGGACGACGCGCCGTTCTCCGTTGCGCAGAGGGGTCCCTCCTGGAACTCGCTCCAGGCAGTGCTCGGGGCAGACGACTCTCGTGGCAGAGGTTCGCACGTCCGCCAGCGCCTCGGGATCAAGATGGTCGCGGTGGTCGTGGGTGATCAGGATGAGGTCGGCTTTGGGCAGCGTCGCGTAATTGGCGACCCGGCTGAACGGGTCTACGTAGATCCGCTTCCCTCGATAGGTGAACAGCAGGGAGCCGTGGCCGAGGAAGGTGATCCGCAGCTCCCCCGCTGCTGTCGAGAAGACGTCGGTCTGGAAGGCCTGTTCGCTCATGTCCCCTCCGTGGCCGCCGGTGGGGCCCTCTGGGGCCTGCCAGGGCGGGCGGCCCCCATCGTAGCAGCTGCCCTCACCGGTCTGCCACGCCCGACCCGGCCCGCGGCTCGGCCGGACGGCCCTGCCCTGCCCACCGGCTGCGGCGCACTGCCCCTCACCTCGATGCCGAACGGTGTGTCGCGGAGGGGGGCGGGAACCTTCCTCAGGCGGGGAGGGCCTCCCCGCCTCCGCGGGCCCGGCCCCGGGCTCCCCGGGGAGGCTTCCCGGAGCGAGGGCGTGGGGTGGGTGGCGCCCTACAGCCAGGGGGAGAGGATGTCGTCGGTTAGGGTGTCGGGATGCCCGATGAACCGGATGACCCCCATCCGGTCTAGGAACACGGTTCTCGGTATGGACTCGATGCCGTACTGATGGGCGATGGCCCGCGTCTCGTTGAACGGGGCCCACAGGTTGATGAAACCGTGAATGCCGAACGAGTCGAGGAATCGCGCTGCATCCTCCCTCCGGTAGTCAAGGCTCACCGCGATGACCTTCAGCCCCGTTGCCGCGTGCCTTTGGCGGAGTGCCTCGAGCTTGGGTACGGAGGCTTGGCACGGCCTACACCAGCTGGCCCAGAAGTCGAGGATGACCGGACATCCACGAAACGAGGACAAGCTCACCGCTGCCCCGGAGAAGTCAGGAAGGGAGAAGTCGGGGGCCCGCTGCCCGACCTTCGCTCCGACCTCGACCCCGGCCCCGACCGCGGTCACGGGGGGGCAGCTGGGCTCCGACGCCCGGACGAGCGGCGACGACCCTCTCCACCCAGCAGAGATGGCCAGACCTGCTCCGACCCCGACCGCGACCGCTGCGAACACGATCTTGAGTGGTGTGACCCGTGCTGATCGCCGCGCGTTCATGGGGCAACGCTACCCGAGGGACCGTGGACTTCCCATGAATCGCCGGCGGAATCGTGGTGGATGCGGTGATCAGACCGGCCCATTGCAGAGTGGGACCCTCGGGGCGAGAATGAACCGCCCCCGTGGGGGCACCGTGGGAGGGATGGGTGAGCGGACGAAACCGCCGGTCTTGAAAACCGGTGAGCCGAAAGGCTCCGTGGGTTCGAATCCCACTCCCTCCGCCAAGGGGACAGCCGCAAGTCCCAAGTTGCCGGTCGGGTCTGAGGGGCCCAGGCTTCGTAGCGACAGGGTGCCCGGTATCATCAAGGACGATGCGCCTGAGGGCGGCGTTGATCGACTTGGACGGGACGATCTGGGACAACCCGGTGCAGATCGCCGCCGTCCGCGCGGAGCTCGGGCTCGCCCAGGATGGCCGGCCAATCTTGCACGCGATCGCCGAGCTGCCCCGTTCCCAGCGGGCGCAGGCGATCGCGATCCTCGAGTCCCACGAGCGGGCGGGGGTCGAGCAGGGCACCCTCCGGCCCGGGACGCACGAGCTGCTCGGCTTCCTCCGCGAGAGGAACGTGAAGTCGGTGCTCGTCACGAACAACTCCCGGGCGAGCACGGACGCGGTCCTCTTCCGCCACGGCCTCCGGTTCGATCTGGTCCGCACGCGAGATGAAGGCCCGCTCAAGCCAGACCCCGCGGCGTTCCTCGGCCCGCTGGGCCAGCTCGGGGTTCATCCCGAGGAAGCGCTCGTCCTCGGGGACTCGCACTTCGACCTCCAGGCGGCGGTCGGGGCCGGGATCCGAGAGGTCATCCTCGTCCATCCAGCGGAATGGATGCGCGGGTTCTTCCCCCCGGGGGCGCGCCCGCGGGAGGTCCCCACCCTCGGGGAAGCGCAGGCCCTCATCGCGAGCCTTGTGGACGGAAGGTGAAGGGGCGCCGAGCGGCGCCCCCCTCCCAATCGCCTGCACGACCGTTCTACCTACGCCACAGGCACACGGGAGCGGTCCACACGGAGCGGATGACCGAACCGTAGCCGCGCCCCAGCTCAACGTCCTCGTTGTCCACAAGGTGGATATCGAACAGACTCCGGAGGGAAGTGCAGCCGGTGAGGGTCCGGTATCCCTGGGTCAGGAGGCGGTTCAGTCGCCAGAGGAGGCTCTCCACGGTATCGGACTTTCGCTCTACCCAGGCGATGATGTCCACGTCCGAACTCGGGCGAGTGCGGCCATCCATCGTGCTCCCGTAGACGTACACCGCCTGGAACGCGGACCCAAGGCCAGAGACGTACGTACAGAACTCCTGGGCCAACGCGTACCGGAATGCGGAGTGAGCCCCCGGGTCGCCAGCGCGAAGATCGGCTAGGAACCGCTGCGCACTGCAACCCTCACGGGCCCCCGCGGTCCCCAGCGCTCGCGCGAGGATCCCGTCGTGGCGAACCGTCGGACCGAGGAGCAGGCTCGGGGTGCTCTCGATCACGGGAACACCCCCCTCAGCCGGATCGCCTCGACAATGCGCTCCAACCCCAGCATGAACGCCGAGGTCCGGAGCGACACATCGTGCTTTGCCGCGTTGTCCCACACCCCCTGGAATGCACGGCGAAGGAGGGTGCCGAGGCGGTCGTTGGTCTCCTCCTCCTCCCAGTAGAAGTTCTGCAGGTTCTGCACCCACTCGAAGTAGGACACGATGACGCCACCCGCGTTGGCAAGGATGTCGGGTGCGACAACCCGGCCCCGTTCCTCAAGGATGAGGTCGGCCTCAGGGGTGGTGGGTCCATTGGCTCCCTCGACGATGACCTGAGCCTTGATCCGGCCCGCGTTGTCTGCGGTGATCTGGCCTTCGAGCGCAGCGGGCACGAGCACGTCCACGTCGAGGGTCAGGACATCAGGCCCAGGAAGAGCCTGCACGCCGGGCGCGGCGTAGCCGGCGATCAGCCTCTGGGGTGAACGCGCCACGTGGGTGAGCAGAGCGGGGATGTCCAGACCGTTGGGGTTGTACAGGGTTCCCGAGACGTCGGACACACCCACGACCCGCGCCCCCTTCTCGTGGAGAAGCTGGGCAGCCACAGATCCCACGTTGCCGAACCCTTGCACGGCGACCTTGGTGCCGGCGATCCGCCTTCCGAGCCGGGCCAGAAGCTCCTCGATCACGATCACCACGCCCCGGCCGGTCGCCTCCCGTCGACCGCGCGCCCCACCAACGGCCAGATCCTTTCCGGTGACAATGCCGTACATCGGCTCGCCCCGGAGGGCCGTCGCTGTATCCATCACCCAGTTCATGATCCGGGAGTTCGTGTTCACATCGGGCGCGGGAATGTCGTGCTGGGGGCCAATGAGAGGGAGGATCATCGCCGTGTAGCGCCGGGTCAGTCGCTCCAACTCGCCGTCGGACATCTTCGTGGGGTCACAGACGATCCCGCCCTTCCCACCACCCAATGGAATGTCGACGACGGCGCACTTCCAGGCCATCCAGCCCGCTAGGGCCTTCACCTCGTCCATCGTGACCCCTAGGCTGTAGCGAATCCCACCCTTGTACGGCCCTCGCGCAGAGGAGTGCTGGACACGGTACCCCGTGAACACCTCGATCCGGCCATCGTCCATCCGTACCGGAAGGGAGACCTCGATCACACGCTCAGGGCGTTTCACCATCTCCAAGGTGTCCGCCGGGTACCCCAGCTTCTCTCCGGCCAGGTCCACTTGGGCCCGGAACATCTCGTACGGGTTGACTTCGGCCCCGTGCAGAGCCCGCTCGACTGTCGCTTGCGCTTGCCTTGCTTGCTCAGGCGTCATCTGATCCGCCCTCCTTGGGTCTGAGCCTAGGGAAGACAGAGGACTGCCACATTGCCACGATCAGAGGATGTCGCCTTCTGTTTGGCGTCCCTTCCCGTCCGCCGTGCGAAGCCACCCGCTGTCGGGGGGCAACCGGCGCATAGTCGCCGCGAAGATCACAATGATGTCAGGCGACAGTCCCGAACGGATCCACGCGACACGCCGCCACGTTTGCTGTAGGGACGCCCCGCCTGTCAGAGTCCGGTCTGAGCGTGTGTCAGGCTTGGTTTACCCTGCTCGTCGCCTGGTCCATCCTCAGGCGAATATGGAGAGCCTGGGTCGCCGAAGAGAGCGCCTGATCGCCGAGGTTGCGGGTCTGCCTGGAACACTTGTTGTTCCTCACCGCGCGGGCGACCTCATCTTCCAGGACGGTGCGTTCGCCGCCGGGGTCTACCTCGTCTCCCAGGGGCTGGTTGTGGTTGGCGGCTACCTCTCCGAAGAGCCGCGGGCCGTGGCGCTGGCGGGGCGCGGCGACCTCCTTGGCCTAGAGGCATGGCATTCGATCACCCCACCTCGCTACGAGGGCTTCGCCCGTGCCCTCACCGAGACTGAGCTTCTCTTTGCCACGGCTGACGCCTGGTCGCGGGCTCTTGATCGACCGGCGTTTCGCGAGCTTGCTCTGGCATCCCTCGCGGATCTCGTTCTTGACCAGCGAAGGCTCGCACTCCACCGCGACTGCCCCGACCGTGCCCTGGCGTGGGCGCTCGTTCGGTGGGGTCAGCCTGTGGCCGGACAAGGTCAGGTGCGTTTGGAGATCCCAGCGGGAACCCTTGCCTCGATCCTCGGTGTGTCCCGAGGCGCGCTTCGACAGGCGGTGACCTGTCTGGCCGATCAAGGAGCTGCACAGCAAGAGAACGGGTACATCGCGGGCCACCTCGCCCGTCTGCAGGATCTCCTGGAGAGAACCCTTACAGCGTCTGCTCGATGATTGTGCGGTACAGCTCAGGAGTACGAGCGATCTCCTCGAGTTTGCCCCGCGCGAGAATCTCGAACCCCCAGCGATGGGTGTCGATCAACCCGCGCTCACGGAACCGACGCAACATGCGCATCAAGGTCTCCAGCGAGATACCGAGGAGCTCGGCCATCGTCTGCCGGGTAACCGGGAACTCCAGATGCACGATTCCGTCGGCGCCCGCCACGCCGTACTTGTTGGCCAGGGCGAGGAGGAGAAGTGCCAGGTTGCGGTCGACCGACTCGGTGGCCTCGCGGGTGAGCTTGAACTCGAGCATGGTTACCTCGCGGGCAAACCATCGGCATAGGTCGAACAGGACCTGGGGGTGGTGCTGAAGGAACGCCCGCAGTCGGGCGGTCTCGAAGAACAGGAGAGAGCTGTCGACGATCGTCCGCGCGTACTGCAGGTTGATGGGGTTCCCGCCCAGGAAGAACGCTTCGAGGCCGTACCACTCTCCAGGTGCCAGAAACCGCAGCACACGCTTCTCGTGGCTCTGTGGGGCGTACTTCCCGATCGCCACCAACCCATCACACACGAGGTACACGCCAGAGGAGTACGAGTTCTCCTGGGCGATGAGCTCATCCGCGTCGTATCTCAGGACAAGAGCCAAGTCTTGAAGGGACTTCCGGTCTGACTCGGGCAGTCCCGGGAGAGCCTTCACCACACACCCAGCGGGGGAGTCCTTAGCGAGGATCTTTGGCATGCGTAGGTTCGCCCTAGTGTAGACGGTTGCGAGTGAGTTCTCCATGACACAGCAAAGGGGGGCGCCTGCGCAGCGCCCCCTTGCCCGTGCTCCTTCCGACTAAGCCCAGCCCCGCAGTCGTACCGCTTCGGCCACCCGCTGCACCGAGACAAGGTAAGCGCCGAGACGGTTGTGGACCTTGTGCTCTGTTGCCGACTTGTGCACGGCGTGGAACGCAGTGGTCATCTTCTGATCGAGGCGTTGGTGAACCTCGGCCACGTCCCAGTAGAAGTTGTAGGCGTTCTGAACCTGCTCGAAGTAGGAAACGGTGACCCCTCCGGCGTTGCACAGGAAGTCGGGGATCACGTACACCTTGTTCTTGTGCAGGATCTCGTCCGCCTCCGGTGTGGTCGGGCCGTTGGCCAACTCGGCAACGATCTTCGCCTTGATCCGGCCGGCGTTGGCCGCGGTGATCTGGTTCTCAAGGGCGGCGGGGAAGAGGACCACCACGTCAAGCTCCAGGAGTTCAGCATTGGTCACGGGTCGGGCCTTCGGGAACCCCTTGACGGACCCCGTCCGGTCCTTGTGGGCGATGACCTCCTTGGAGGAGAGACCGTCCGGGTTGTAGATCCCCCCCTGGGAGTCCGACACGGCGACGACCTTCAGCCCCAACAGCTCCTCGCCCAAGGCATGCGCGAACTGCCCGGCGTTGCCGTACCCTTGGACCGCTGCCGATGCGCCCCGGAGATTGATCCCGAGGACCTTGCCGGCCTCTCGGGTGCAGTACATTCCGCCTCGCGCTGTGGCGTCCCCCCGTCCCGCGGATCCACCCAACGAGAGGGGCTTGCCCGTGATCACCCCCGGCGCGCTGTGGCCCACGATCCTCTCGTACTCATCCAGCATCCACGCCATGACTTGGGGGTTCGTGTACACGTCCGGCGCGGGAACGTCCACATCCGGACCAAGGTAGTGCCCCAGCGCGCGGATGTACGCGCGCGACAGACGCTCCAGCTCCCGCGCCGAGAGCTCCTTGGGGTTGCAGACGACCCCTCCTTTCCCGCCGCCCAGTGGGAGGTCCACGACCGCGGTCTTCCACGTCATCCATGCCGCCAGGGCGCGCACCGTGTCCACGGTCTCCTCGGGGTGAAACCGGATCCCGCCCTTGCAGGGTCCACGGGCGTTGTTGTACTGAACGCGGAACCCGGGGAAGACCCTCACCGATCCATCGTCCATCCTCACCGGGATGCGAACGTGGAACTCCCGCATCGGCCACCGCAGGAGCTCGTGAAGTCCTGGATCGAGGTCTAGTCGCTTCGCTGCCTCGTCCAGCTGACGCTGAGCGATCTCGAAAGGATTGAGGCTTGTCTGCGCCGGCATCCTTGACTCCTCCTTTTGCGGCGGATTGCCCTCCGCCGGCCCAATGGTAGACGGAACGCCTGTCGTTTGCCAGCAACAACGGTCCTTCATCGACACCACACGACTGTCGAATGACCGAGGTCGGGCGCTGCCATCGAGCGGAGGGTTGCGTGATCTGACGTTGGAAGCTAACCTAGGGCCACAAAGGAAGAAGCGGACCCGTGATCACGCCGACGAACACTTGCCCAGGGTTGCCCGTCCACTGCAGCCCTTCCCTCCCCGCAGCGCGCAGGGCCGCGCGTGGGGATCCCATCGCCCCAAGGGGACCATGACCCCACCGTCCCTCGATCCCAAGGGACACTCCTCCCTCCGCGCCCTCATCGCGAGGTACCGCGATCGCCGGGGCGTCGCGATTCCCCTTCTGGCCGATATCCAGCGCCAGTTCGGCTACCTACCGCACGACGTGGTGGAGGAGGCGGCGCGGGCGCTCGACATCCCGGCGGCGGAGCTGTTCGGCGTGGCCACGTTCTACTCCATGTTCCGCCTCAAACCGTTGGGGAAGCACGTGATCCGCCTGTGCCGGGGAACGGCATGCCACGTCCAAGGGTCGTTGCGGATCGCCGAGGAGCTCCAGCGGCGTTTGGGCGTAGCTGAAGGGGACACCACGGAGGACGGCCTGTTCACCCTCCAGTTCGTGGCGTGCCTGGGGTGCTGCAGCCTGGCCCCGGTGATGATGGTCGGGGAGGACGTCCACGGCCGGCTGACCCCGGAGAAAGCGATCAAGGTCCTCGACGGGTACCGGGAGGGGAAGGGGTAGGATGTCCGAGCACACCGTGTTCCGGGTCGGCCTTGCCAGCTGTGGGATCGCCAGCGGAGCGGGGCCGGTCTACGATCGGCTACGGTCCATCCTTGCGGAGCGCGAGGGTGTCGAGCTCCAGCAGGTGGGGTGCATCGGGCTCTGCTTCCACGAGCCCCTCGTCGAGGTGGAGGCGGGCGGGAAGCGCCACCTCTACGGGGAGGTCACTCCGGAGGCGGTCGAGGCGATCGTGGCGTTCCATCTGCGGGGGGAGGGCGACGTCAAGGGGAATCTGGTGTTCACAACCGATGGCGACGCCCCCGAGAACGGGATGCTTGCCCGGCAGGTCCGCATCGTTCTCCGCAACTGCGGGCTCGTTGACCCGGAGCGGATCGAGGATTCCCTCGCCCGCAGCGGGTACGGGGGGTTGACCCGAGCGCTCCAGATGAAGCCCGAGGAGATCATCGCCGAGGTGGAGAAGAGCGGTCTCCGCGGGCGGGGTGGTGCGGGGTTCTCCACGGGCCTCAAGTGGAAGTTCACCCGGAGCGCCCCCGGAGACGTGAAGTACGTGGTGTGCAACGCCGACGAGGGTGACCCCGGCGCGTTCATGGACCGCTCCGTTCTGGAAGGGGATCCCCACTCCGTGCTCGAGGGGATGGCGATCTGCGCCCGGGCGGTGGGGGCAACCGAGGGCGTGATCTACTGCCGGGCCGAGTACCCTCTCGCCGTGCGCCGCCTGGAGATCGCGATTGCCCAGGCTCGGGCTGCAGGCTACCTCGGGGAGAACATCCTCGGTTCCGGGTTCTCGTTCGAGGTGCACGTGAAAGAGGGGGCCGGGGCGTTCGTGTGCGGGGAAGAGACGGCACTGCTGGCTTCGATCGAGGGTCGGCGGGGGATGCCCCGCCCGCGGCCCCCGTTCCCGGCCCAGAGGGGGCTGTGGGGGAAGCCGACGGTCATCAACAACGTGGAGACGTTCGCCAACGTGCCGTGGATCCTCGTCCACGGGGCCGATGCGTTCGCGCGCCACGGGATCGGGAGGAGCCGGGGGACGAAGGTGTTCGCGCTCGCCGGCAAGGTGCGCAAGGGGGGCCTCGTCGAGGTTCCGATGGGGATGCCCCTCCGGGAGTTGGTGGAGGGGATCGGCGGGGGGGTGGCGGAGGGGCACACGATCAAGGCCGTCCAGATGGGCGGCCCGTCCGGCGGGTGCATCCCCGCCGAGCTCCTCGACACGCCGGTGGACTACGAGTCGATCACCGCCACCGGCGCGATCATGGGCTCGGGGGGGATGGTCGTCCTCGACGACACGAGCTGCATGGTGGACGTGGCGCGATTCTTCCTCCACTTCACCCAGGGCGAATCCTGCGGGAAGTGCCCGTTCTGTCGGATCGGGACGCGGCGGATGCTGGAGATCCTGGAGCGGATCTGCCGCGGCGAGGGAGAGACCGAGGACCTGGCGCGCCTCGAGGAGCTGTCCGTTCAGGTGAAGGATGGTTCGCTGTGCGGCCTGGGCCAGACCGCCCCCAATCCCGTCCTCACCACCCTCCGCTACTTCCGGAACGAGTACGAGGCCCACATCCGGGACAAGCGCTGCCCAGCCAAGGTGTGCACCGCGCTCGTCCACTACCGGATCGACCCTGGGACGTGCATCGGGTGCACCCTGTGCGCCCGCCAGTGTCCGGTGAGAGCGATTGCCGGCGAGCGGCGGAAGGTCCACACGATTGCGGACGAGACCTGTGTCCGCTGTGGGCAGTGCGTGGCGGTGTGCCCGGTGGGAGCCATCACGGTGGAGTCGCCATGAACCGGACGGTGCGGGTTCTCCTCGACGGGCATGAGGCCCACGGCTTCCCGGGGCAGACGATCCTCTCGCTGTGCGCTGACTGTGGCATCGAGATACCCACGCTCTGCCACGATCCCCACCTTTCCCCCCACGGCGGGTGCTCGCTGTGCCTGGTCGACGTGAAGGGGGCCCGGACCCTTGTCCGCGCTTGTGTGACCGAGCTCACCCCCGGCATGGAGATCCGAACGAACACGGACCGCGTGCGCCGGGCCCGGAAGACGGACCTCGAGCTCCTCCTCTCGGATCACGTCGGTGACTGCCGACCACCGTGCACGCTCGCCTGCCCGGCGCGGGGCGATGTCCAGGGGTACGTGAACCTCGCCGCCCAGGGCAAGTACACAGAGTCCCTGGCCGCCCTCCACGAGAACGTGACCCTTCCCGCCTCGATCGGGCGGGTGTGCCCTGCCCCGTGCGAGGAGGTCTGTCGCCGGAACTTCGTGGATGACGAACCCGTGTCGATCCGGGAGATCAAGCGCTTCGTCGGGGACTGGTGTCTGGCCCACGGGGACCTCGGGACGATCCCTCTGGCCGCGGACAACGGCCGGTCCGTGGCGATCGTCGGCGGCGGGCCCGCCGGACTGTCCGCGGCCTACTACCTCCGGCGGCTGGGGTACGCGGTGACCCTCTACGAGAAGGAGGCGCACCTCGGAGGGATGATGCGGTACGGGATACCCGACTACCGCCTGCCCCCGGCCGTCCTCCAGGCGGAGATCGACTGGATCCTCGCCCACGGGATTGGGGTTCGCACGGGGACCGCCCTCGGCCGGGATGTGACCCTCGACGAGCTTCGGGAGGGTTACGACGCGGTCCTCCTCGCCCTCGGGTGCTGGCGGTCCTCTTCCCTACGCGTGCCGGGAGAGGACCTCCCGGGAGTTCTCCCGGGGATCGGGTTTCTCTACGAGGTGAACGCGGGCCGTCCCCCGCACATCGGCCGTCGGGTGGCGGTGATCGGGGGAGGGAACACGGCGATGGACGCCGCCCGCTGCGCCCGCCGCCTCGGGGCAGACGAGGTCACCGTCGTCTACCGCCGGTCGCGGGCGGAGATGCCGGCCCAGCCGATCGAGGTCGAGGAGGCGATGGAGGAAGGGATCGAGTTCGCGTTCCTTGCCGCGCCGAAGGCGATCGAGGGCACTGGCAAGGTCGAACGGCTCCTGTGCGAGCGGATGGAGCTCGGGGAGCCGGACGCGTCGGGCCGTCGCCAGCCCGTGCCCACGGGCGAGACGTTCCAGCTCGTGGTGGACACGGTGATCGCCGCGGTGGGACAGGCGGCGGACCTGTCCGCGCTCCCGAGGGAGCTCCACGACGGCCGGTGGCCCAAGGTGGATGACCACTACGCGACGCCAATCCCCGGCGTGTTCGCCTGCGGCGACCTCCGCACCGGGCCCGACATCGCGATCGGCGCGATCGGTGAGGGGCACTGGGCGGCCCTCTCGATCCACCGCTACCTCACGGTAGGGGAACCCCGACGCCCCTACGAGTGCGATGTGGTCCAGAGGGACCTCGGGCCGAAGGACTTCGCGGATCGGCCAAGGATCCCCCGGGAGCACCCCGGGGTGGCCTCCGCCGCGGACCGCCTTGGGGCACCGTGGGGCGAGTTCAACGCCGGCCTCGCCGAGGACCAGGTCCTCCGCGACGCCGCGCGGTGCATGGAGTGCGGGTGCCCCGACCTCCACGAGTGCAAGCTCCGTCGGTACAGCGTGGAGTACGAGGCGTCCCCGGACCGCTACGCCGGGGCCCACGTCCCGCGCCTCGCGGAGGCCAACCCGTTCTACGACCGGAACATGGACAAGTGCGTCCTGTGTGGCCGCTGCGTGCGGGCGTGCGACGAGATCGCGGGGTTCCACGCCATCGACTTCGTCCGCCGGGGGTTCGAGGGGACGATCGGCGCGGAGTTCCTGCGGCCGATCGAGACCGCGGAGTGCACCGGTTGTGGGATGTGCGTCCAGCTCTGCCCGGTGGGAGCGCTGGTCGAGAAGCGCCTCCCACGCCGCGTTCACAGCGCCCGGCTCCGGGCGGTGGCCACCCACTGCGGGGAGTGCCCGGTGGGGTGTGACCTTCTTCTCGATGTCGAACCCCTGTCGGGACGGATCGTTCGGGTTCGGACGGACCTCGACGCAGTCCGCGGGGTGAGCTTCGGGAACGCCTGCGCCCGCGGGCGGCTTGCTCCATTCAACCTGCACGAAGGCCGGCTTGAGCAGCCCCTGCTTCGGTTGCGCGGGCGGGCGCGCGAGGTGGGGTGGAGCGAGTTCTTGGACAAGGTTTCTTCCTTCGTGCGAGGGGGAATCCCGGGAACCGCGATTCTTGCTGCAGCAGATCTGGCAAGTGAGGACTACCGGGCTCTGCACGACCTCGTGGGCACCCTTCCCGGCCCGTGCCTGGTCGCTGTGGATGAGGTGGCGACAACAGCGCCGCTGTGGGCAGGACTTGCCGAGCGTGGAGAGGGGGCGCAGGCAGGGTTGGCGGAGTTGCGTGAGGCGGACCTCGTTCTTCTTCTTGGTGCGCACCTCGAGGAGGAGCAGCCCGTGCTCGCGTCGTGGATCCGCCTGTCGATGCGTCGGTCGAGGTTGCGTGTTGTCGCTGTGGGAGGCAACCTCGGGCGACTCGCGAGGGGCGACACCTTGTGGTTCGACGCCTCTCCTGCTGACCAGGCGCGGGTTCTTGCCGCACTCCGTGATTGTCTGCACGGGGAGAGGTCCTCTTCGAGTGAGCCCGGTCTCGGTCGGGCGGCTGATCGGCTCAAGGAGGGGAAGCGGATCGTGGTCCTCATCGGATCGGAGCTTGCCGCAGACGAATCGGGACGGCGGGCACTGGCGGATCTCCTCGAATCAGTGGGACAGCCCAAGCTCATCCCTCTCTACCGCGGAGCGAACGTCCGCGGTGCTCGGGCTCTTGCCGAGCGCGGTGTCTCGGCCGCCGACGTGGCAGCCGCGGTGAGGGCCGGTACCGTGAGGACGCTGTTCGCCGTTGGTGCAGATCCGCTCGACCACGGCCTCACCGAGGAGGACCTTCGCAAGCTGGACTGCTACGTGCTGCTCCACTCCTTCCGAACAAGGTCGCTTTCGGTGGCCCGCGCCGCGGCTCCGTCTGCCCGGTGGCTGGAGCGGGATGGGACCTTCGAGAACCTCACCGGGGCGACCCTGTCATGGAAAGCGGCCGCGGTTCCGCCTGGTGCAGCGAAGCCGCTGCCCTGGATCGTCGCTGGCCTGGTGCGGCGTCTGGGGGCATCTGCTGCGCCGAGGGGTTAGAAGAGCTTTCAGACTTGGGTCCTCCCGCAGCGGTCTCATGCGGGCGCACGGCAGTCCCGTTCGGATGGAGAAAACGGATCGAAGTGTACATGTGCACGAGATTCTCTGCCTCTTCACAGCGGGGCACATTCGTGGTATAGTGGCGTTCGGGAAGTGAGGATATCGGTTGCGTTTCCTCTTTTCACAAGCGCATCTGTGCGGAACAGAGGCCCAAGGAGTGACCCCATGGAAGTCGTGAGGTTTGGGAGTGAAGTGACTGAAGATCAGGACACCGCGGAAGAGGAGGTCATGTGGTGGGATGCCGAGCGGGAGAGCCGGCGCAGCCCGGAGAACCCGATTCGGACCTACTTCGACGAGATCTCCCGCGTTCCTCTGCTGACGAAGGAGGAGGAGGTGTCCCTCGCCCAGCGCGTCGAGGCGGGCGAGAAGGAGGCCAAGGAGAAGCTTGCCGAGGCCAACCTACGCTTGGTGGTCTCGATCGCCAAGAAGTACCGCGGATGTGGGCTTCCGTTCCTCGACCTGATCCAGGAGGGGAACCTCGGCCTGATGAAGGCGGTCGAGAAGTTCGACTGGCGCAAGGGCTACAAGTTCTCGACGTATGCCACGTGGTGGATCCGCCAGGCGATCCTGCGCGCGATCACCAACCGCTCGCGCACGATTCGGGTGCCGACGCACATCAACGAGCTCATCCGCAAGATCCACCAGGCGGAGCGTGAGCACCTCAAGGAGCACGGCACCGGACCCAGTCTGGAGGAGCTGGCGGAGGGTCTGGAGACAACGGTCGACAACATCGTGAAGGCGAAGAAGACATCCCAGTACACCGCTTCGCTCGACACCCCGATCGGCTATGAAGACGAAGGGGCGGTCCTCGGCGACTTCATCGAAGACGAGGGTGCGATCTCTCCGACCCGGGAGACGTTCAAGGAGCTTCTCCAGCAGGAGCTGCAGAAGGCCCTCAAGGACCGGCTGACCCCTCGTGAGCGGCGAGTGATCGAGCTTCGCTACGGTCTGGATGGGACTGCACCCAAGACGCTTGACGACGTGGGTGACATCTTCGGGATCTCGCGTGAGCGGGTTCGGCAGATTCAGAAAGAAGGTCTGGAGAAGCTACGGGACTCGTCTGTGTTGCGCAAACTCGAGCAGTTCAGACAGATCCTCGAGGAGAGCTGAACCGCACGGTCTACGATTTGCGCTTCTTTGCAGTGCCCCGCTTTGGGCGCTTGGCGGCCGGAGCGGGGCTCTCTTCTGCCCTCGTCGGGCAGTCGGCGTTCGAACAGCGCTGTCCTCGGCGCGGGTCGTCGTAGACCACGCCTTCTCCACACGCGGGGCAGGGCTCGATCGGGAGCCCAGGAACGCGAAACCTGCAGTCCGGGTACCGCGAGCAGGCGTAGAACGTTCCGTAGCGGTTCCCGAAACGCTCCACAAGGTTGCCCTCGCCACACTGGGGGCACGGTACGCCGCTCGGTACGGGAGCGGTCGCCCTGCAGCTCGGGCAGGCGAGATAGCGGCCGTAACGGCCGTGACGGAGGACCATCGCGGTTCCGCACTTCGGGCAGGAGGTCGCCGGCGCGGCATCGACTGCGGCCAAGCTCGCGCTGAGCTCGACGCGGTCGGCTGAATAGCGGAACGGAGCGGTGGGGGGGATGTTCTTCGTGGTGCGGCACTCGGGGTACCGCGAGCATCCGAGGTAGAGACTTCCCTTCCAGACCCGTACCTCCATCGGTGCCCCGCACGATGGGCAGGCCACATCACTGAGCGCCCGGAACGGCTTTTCGCCCCGCGACAGCGTCTCCTCCACCGTGTGCAGCTTGGGAGAGAACCAACGGTAGAACGAGCGCAGGAGCTCTCCACGCCCGAGGGCGCCTTCCTGAACGCGATCGAGGTCTTCCTCCATTTTGGCGGTGAACTCGGCCTCCACGGTCTCCGGGAAGTACAGGCGCAGGAGGTCGGTCACAAGGTGCCCGAGAAGGGTCGGCCGGAGCGAACTCCCCTCTCGCACGACGTACCCCCGGTCCTGGATGACAGACACGATCTGCGCATAAGTGCTGGGACGACCGATTCCCTCCTGTTCGAGCTTGCGCACGATTCCTGCCTCGGTGAAACGCTTCGGCGGCTCCGTCTGGTGCTCTTCGACCTCGATCTCCGGGCGGGGAAGCTCCTGGCCCGGGGTCAGCGCCGTGGGGAGAGGCGCGTCCTCGTCCTCGAGCTGCGCCACGGGGAGCACAGAGGAGAACCCTGGCGACTTCATCCGTGACGAGGACGTGCGGAACAACTGGTCGCCGGCGCGGATGGAGACCTTCCGGCGTACCCAGACGCCATCGGCCATCTGGGTGGCGACGAACCGTCGCCAGATGAGATCGTAGAGCTTCCGCTGCTCCGGGGTGAGATGGGGGGCCACCTCGTCAGGGGTGCGCGCGACCTGTGTCGGCCGGATCGCCTCGTGGGCGTCCTGCGCCCGGCGCCTGTTCCGGAAGTGCCGAGGCTTGGGAGAGAGCGCCTTGGGGCCGAACGTGTCCCTCACGAACGCCCGCGCGGCCGCGATCGCCGAATCGGCTACTCGCACGGAGTCGGTGCGCATGTACGTGATGAGCCCGACCATTTCGCCGCCAATGGATACCCCCTCGTAGAGGCTCTGGGCGATCTGCATCGTGCGCCGGGGGGAGAACCCGAGCTCGCTCGACGCTGCCTGCTGGAGGGTCGAGGTGATGAACGGGGCCGAGGGACGACGGACGACCTCCTCCTCCTCCACCGCGTCCACCGTGAACCGCGCCTGGGCGAGCGCATGAACAAGCGCCTCTACTTCACCCCGAGCGGTGAGCCGGCTGTCGAGCCGCGCGGTGAACGGGGGCTCGGTGGGGAACGACGCCGTCACCTCCCAGTACGACTCGGGGACGAACTCCTGGATCTCGATCTCGCGATCGCAGATGAACCGCAGGGCCACAGACTGCACGCGGCCAGCCGACAGGCCTTCAAACCTGCGCCCGGCCAGAACCCGCGACAGGAGCGGGCTGATCTGGTACCCCACGAGCCGGTCGAGGATCCGCCGCGCCCGCTGAGCCTCAACCTTGGCGAGGTCAATCGGACCGGGATGGCCAAGCGCCTCGCGCACGGCTTGGGGGGTGATCTCATGCAGTAGAACCCGTGCATAGCGATCGCCGTCGCCAAGGAGTTCCATCAGGTCATACGCGATCGCTTCGCCCTCCCGGTCCGGGTCGGTGGCGAGGTAGATACGAGGAGCGTCCTGGGCCCTCTTGCGAAGCTCGGCCAGCAGCTTGCGGTCGCGCACGACCCACTTTGGCGTGAACTCATCATTCAGCTCCACGCCCAGCTCCTTGGCGGGGAGGTCCCGAACGTGCCCCTTCGACGAGAGAACCACAAACTCCTTGCCGAGGTAGGACGAGAGGGTACGGGCTTTTGTCGGCGACTCGACGATCACGAGGTCTTTGGGCATGGGTTTCAGGCGCGCATTATCGGAGGGAGAGCGGATGGACGCAAGGAGCCGAGAACAGAGCCCCGGCCGTTGGGCCGGGGCTCGTTGGCACGCTCGCGCGGCCTAGTACTCGGGTGGAGGAGTGGGCATGGTTTCCTTCTTCTCCTCCTTGATCTCAGCCACGAGCGCCTCTGTGGTCAGAAGCATCCCGGCGATTGAGGCCGCGTTCTGGAGAGCGGATCGCGTCACTTTCGTTGGGTCGATGATTCCCGCCTCGAACATGTCGCGGAACTGCTCCGTGGCGACATCGAACCCAATCGCGTCCTTCTCCTTCTTCAGCTGTTCGACGATCACGGCGCCCTCGAACCCCGCGTTCTCTGCGAGCTGGCGCGCCGGCGCTTCGATCGCCTTTCTCAGGATCTGCACGCCGACCTTCTCGTCGCCCTCCAGCTCCTTCTCGAGCTTGGCCAGAGGTTTGAGGGTCCGCAGAAGGGCCACGCCACCGCCGGGCAGGATCCCCTCGTCCACCGCGGCCTTTGTCGCCTCGAGCGCGTCCTCCATGCGGTGCTTCTTTTCCTCGAGCTCGGTCTCCGTTGCCGCTCCCACCTTGATCACCGCGACGCCGCCGGCGAGCTTCGCCTTGCGCTCCTCGAGCTTCTCGCGGTCGTAGTCGGAGTCGGTGGCCTTGATCTGTTCCTCGATCTGCTCGACCCGAGCCTTGATCGCGTCGGGGTTCCCCTTCCCGCCGATGATCGTCGTGTCCTCGTGGTCCACCCGGACCCGTTCAGCGCGGCCGAGCATGTCGAGGGTCGTGTTCTTGATCTCCATCCCGGCGTCCTCGGCGACCACAACGCCGCCCGTGAGGATCGCGATGTCCTCGAGCATCGCCTTGCGCCGATCGCCGAACCCGGGCGCCTTCACCGCGCACGAGGCGAGGGTCCCCTTGAGCTTGTTGAGGACGAGGGTCGACAGCGCCTCGCCCGTGACGTCCTTGGCGATGATGAGGAGAGGTTTGCCCGTCTGGGCGATCTTCTCGAGGAGGGGGATCATCTCCATCGCGTTCTTCAGCTCGCGATCCGTGACCAGGATGTATGGGTTCTCGAGCTCGACCTCCATCTTCTTGGGGTTGGTCACGAAGTACGGGGAGATGTACTCCCGATCGAACTGCATCCCCTCTACGACCTCGTAGTGGGTCTCGATGGTGTCGGAGTCTTCGACGGTGATCACGCCCGCCTCGCCGACTTCCTCCATTGCGTCAGCGATCACCCGTCCGATCTCTGGGTCGTGGGCGGTGATCGAAGCGACCTGCGCCGTCTCGGCCTTCGTGGACAGCTTCCGCGACATCTTGGTGAGCTCCTCCACGACGACCTTCACCCCCTTCTCCATCCCCCGCTTGAGGGCCATCGGGTTGGATCCGGCGGCGACCATCTTGAACCCCTCTTTGAGCAGGGCATGGGCCAGAATTGTGGCGGTGGTCGTTCCGTCGCCGGCCACGTCGTTCGTCTTGGAGGCGACTTCTTTCACGAGCTGCGCCCCCATGTTCTCGAACGGGTCCTTGTACTCCTGCTCTTCGGCGATCGTCACCCCATCGTTGACGATGTCCGGGGATCCGAACTTCTTCTCGATCCCCACGTTGCGCCCGCGGGGGCCCAGCGTAACCCGCACGACGCTCGCCAGCTTCTCGACTCCCGTCAGTACCTTGCGACGTGCTTCCTCTCCGTAGATGACTTCTTTGGCCGCCATGACTCCCTCCCTAGCTCTCGACGATCGCGAGGACGTCCGTGGTCTTGACGAGCATGTGCTTCTCCTCGCCGATGCGGATTTCGGTGCCGGAGTACGCGGCGATCAACACCGTGTCCCCGACCTTCATCTCGAACTTCTCGCCGGTCCCGAGGGCGACTACCTCGCCCTTGACCGCCTTCTCATCCTTCACCGACTCGGGAAGGACGATCCCTCCCGCCGTGCGGCGCTCTTCCTCCTCGATCCTCTTGACGAGGATCCGGTTGCCCAAAGGTTTTACCTTCATCGGCACCTCCTTGGTGTGGGTTTAGCACTCCGAGGTATTGGCTGCTAACCGGGAGAGATTGTACCGGTCCCCTCGGCCAGGTCAAGGTTGGCCCCTCGTCCTGAGCCGGGTACAGTGAACCGTGCCCCGAGGAAGAGCACACCTCGCGTTTGAGCTGGGAACGCTTCCCGGATGGGTCGCTATTGGGGCAACGCTCCATGTGGGTCGCACGTCGCTCGTGATCTTCACGGGCGCATACACGGTGGCCAGCTTGTTCCTGTCCCCTGATCTCGATCTGGCACGGAGTGATCCGGCCCGGCGATGGCGAGGGGCCAGGTTCCTGTGGCGGCCGTACGCGGCCTTGTTTCGACATCGAGGGATGTCACACTCCCCTCTGCTCGGTCCACTGACCCGCATCCTGTATCTCGCTGCCATCGGGGCCGGGCTCTGGTTCGTCCTCCGTGAGGTGGTCGGCCTGCCATCGCTACAGCCCGTTACGTGGCATCTTGCGCTGCCGGTGCTGGCCGGCCTGTACCTACCTCATCTTCTGCATGTGGTCTTGGACAGAGCGGTCAGCCTCGGCAGGCGGGCTGGCCTTCACCGAGGCTGACGAGTCGAGCCTTGTCCTGCGCTAGCGTTGGATGTAGACGAACCCCTTGAACTCCCACGCCCGCGCCTGGGGGATGGTTGTCTCCACTCGCGCAACATAGATGTAGGCGCCGTTGCGAAGGTTGGCACCGTCCCAGGACACGGATGCCGTATCGGTTCCCAGGATTTCTCCCACCCGCCTGCCGGTGAGGTCGTACACCGACACGCGGATCCTGCCGGCGCTGGCCGCAACGGGCTCGGAGATGAGGGAGAACGTCGTCTGAATGGAGAAGGGGTTGGGTGTGATCGCGATTCCGGTGACCTTGTCCGGTCCCACGGCTACCACCTGCGCCGCAGCTTGTCCTGTACGGCGAGCATCGCCGGGGTCTGTATAGACTGCCCGCAAGGTGCCCAGGAGAACGTCGCTGGGCAGGGTCCAGGTGACGCGGAACCGCGCAGTTTCTCCGGCCACGGTAGCGATCACGTCCCAGGTCTTGATCGTCCTTCCCTGAGCGTCGATCAGCGCAAGGATGCCCGCCCCGCGGATCTCCGGCAGCGTGGCGTAGAGGGGATCGGTCACAGTGACCATGAGCGGCGCTCCGGGGTAGTACGTAGTGCGGTCGAAGGCCACGGTGATGCCAGGCGTAGGCGGAACCCCACCCGCGCCGCCTTCGGCGACCTTCACCGTCGCGATCGCGATGTCGGAGTGGTTCGACGGGTCCTGGTAGAAGGCGATGATCGTATCGCCCGGCGACGAGCTGAGCGTTCCCGTTCCCGAGACGGGGATGCAGGTCGTCGAGCGGAACACCCCGGATCCCACGGCTGTCTCGCGCAGCGACAGCATCTCCCACGAGCCGTTCTGCGCGTTCCAGAGGAAGATCTTCGCTGTAGGGACGACACCGCTGATGCTCGCGGCGGCCAGCATCCTTGCCCCCGGGGTCAACCGGTCATCTGTCGTCTCTGTGCGGGACTGAGGCCAGATCGGGTAGCTGTGCTCACTGCGTGGGTCGCTGAGGGTGTTGTCGGCAGAAGAGGAGTCCCGGTTCCACGCGCCGAAGATGAGCTCCCTCAAGCGAGGATCTTCGTTTTGGTCAGGATCCTCTACTTCTACGTACAGGGTCCCCGACATCGGGATCTCGGTGACGGGTTGGTAGTTGCCGTCGAGAATGCGAAGCCGACACTCCGCCCCATCGAGGACCTGGGTGTCGAACAGCTTCACCTGGGCGAACGACACGTCCCATGGCTGGCGCGGGTTCGGCCGGCCAGGGTTGGTCCCTAGGTAGACCACGCGCACCCGAACCTCGGCGATCAGCTCGCCTGTCCCGTTCTTGGGGCGGAGCGTCACAACGTTGATCACAGGATTGGGCGCCCCTTCGGGAATCGTGTAGGTGAACGACTCAGTCCAGGTCTGCCCCCCGGCTAGGGTCAGTTCCCGCTCGATCCCCAGGAGTGGGTCGGACAAGCGGAACGTTCGTCGGGCTGTATCTCCGTTCGTCACCGTGATCGTGAATTCGACGGTCTCCCCGGGAAACGCCTGGTCGGGGGCGACGGTCTTCTCGAGGGTGATCCGCTCCATCCCCGGCGGAACAACGCGCACTGAGGCGTCGTCCTGGGCCCCGATCTCGCGCGGGCCGCTTGTCCCCGTGTACGTCCCGCGGACCACGGCGATGTTCGCCACCGGACCCGGCAGATCGGCCTCGGTCACGGTGTACGTGGCCGTTCCCTCGGTCGTCTCGTCGGGATCGAGAGCGGTCTTTCCCAGCGTGATCGCGCCGAGCTTGTCGTCGCTGAGAGCGAGCCCGCTGAGGGCGAACGTCCCGTCGTTGGTGACGGTGTACCGATAGGTGATCGTCTCGCCGAGACGAGCGCTCGGCCGATCCGCGGTCTTGTCGAGGTGAATCGAGGGTCGCATCAACCGGACCGTTGCCGTGGCACTCGCGGTGACCGCCGCCGAATCGCCCGCCACTTGGGCAGTCCCGTAGACGACGGCCGTGTTCACGACCCTCCCGCTCGGATCGTCGGGAAGGGCGTGGGTTCGCGTGACCCCCTGGGACGCTCCCACCGCCAGCGCCGCGTCTTGGAGCGGGATCGTACCGAGTTTGTCGTCCGAGATCTGGTCCAGCACGAGCGACGTGCTTCCCGTGTTCCGAATCGTGAACGTGTAGGTGATGGTGGCTCCCACCTCGGCTTGCGTGGGATTCGCCTCTTTGGCGAGCGCGACGGCAGCGGTTGGGATGTGTGTGTAGGCGTTCGCGACCACGGAGCGGTTGTACTTGTCCTTGCCCTGGGCTGTTACATCCACCGGGAAGGGACCGGGGAGGTCGGCGAGGGTGAGGGTGTACGTCCGCGATCCTGTTGCGGTCTCGCCGGGATCGAGGATCGTCTTGGCCAAGGTGATGGACGCGCCGTAGTTATCGTTCAGAAGGAGGTTCTCGATTCTGAGGTCCCCCGTGTTCTGCACGGAGAACTGACAGGTCACCGTCTCTCCCACGCCGAACACCTGCCGGTTCGGCGAGATCGTCACCAGGATGCTCGACTGCTCCGTGGTCTGTCCCCACCCCACCCACCACAGAGCGCCCGCCATCCCCAGAGCCAACACCTGTCTGATCTTCATCGCTCCCCCCTACGGCAGGACCTTCACCGAGTTGTACCGGATGAGGATCGTGTCCCCGTTGTACGCCTCGAACGTGCCAGAGTGCCAGACCAACTGGTACCCCGCGACCGCATCCCAGACCGGCAGCAGCCGCATCCCCGACTGCGAGAAGAAGATGCCCGAGTTGTTGCCGACTTCGGGGATTCCGAACCACCACTCGCAGTCGTCCTCGCCGTGGGGGTTGCAGAGGTGGACGGCGACCTCGTCAGGGCAGCACGCGCTCTTGTTCGCGTCGGCATCGAGCACTTTCACGTACAGCGCGTCGCCGATGCGAACCACGCTCACTGGCGTGCCATTGGCGTCTGCAACGTACGTGCGCGAGCGCGGCCGGTTCCCCACCTCTGCCCAGCCCATCGTCAGGTCGCTGAAGTCGTTGGGGTCGATGTAGTAGAACGCGATCGTCGTCCCGGGGATGAAGGTACGGAAGCCAAGGGCCCGCTGAAGCTGGTCCAGGCTCCCAAACTTGTGTTCGAACACGCCCGTGTTGACGCCCGTCTCGTAGGCGTAGAACAAGACGCGACCGAGCCCGACGCCCCCATTGGCGATGGCCGCAACAACCTCAGGGTCGAGCCAGTTGTTGGGGTAGTCGATGTACCGAGACCAGGTGGGTGCCGCGTCCAGTCTGCCGGTCGAGATGTTCTTCAGCGTGTAGGGGACCGGCGCGTCGTAGATGTTGTACCAGCGGATCGGCTGGTAGATGGGGTCCCCGGGCACAAGATGCTCGGCCCATCGGGTCTGGCCAGGGCCCAGCACTCCACCAAAGCTCATCAGAGCGCAGAACTCGGTCACACGGTCCGTGGAGGAGTCGAGGGATCCGTCGTCAGTGTCGAACCCGCCGGGGTTGACGATCACGAAGAACGGAACCGCATCCACCTTGTTGCAGTCGAGGTTCTCGTCGGGATCGCGGATCGTGACGGTGATCGTCTCGCACGACGACCCACACCCATAGGCAAAGCGCGTGGGGGTCACCGAGACTGTGGCTACCGTCGAGAAGACCTTCATCTGGGTTGCGGCGATATTCCGCCGGTCGGTCTGATCAGCCACGATGGCGATCAAGGTATCGTTGTTCGTGAACCGCCCCTCGATCGGCTTCTCAGCCGTGTTCCCACTGAGATCGCCATCGTAGTGGGTGTACTGGAACCGGACCGCCCTCTTGTTCGCCGGGTACCCGGCCTGGGGGGACGTGGCGAGGTCGCCCATCAGACCGATCCCGAGTGCGGCTTCCGCGTCTTCGTCGACGTACTCCCAGTTTCCCTCCTGCCACAGGGGAGACCCGAGGCTGTGTTCCATCTCCGTGACCTCGGAGTAGCTCCTCCGCCCGCCCACGGGCACGGCTCGCTTGCGACCGCTCTCGTCCACCCAGAAGAAGAGGCCGCTGCCGATTCCGAACTCGCGGAACGTCTCGTCTTCGCGGTCGATGTATGCCCCCGTCTTGAGGTCGAACACCGTCACGTCGGCTTTGAACGTCGAGATCCCGCACGCCCCCTTGTCGGGGGCGTGGACGACGAGGTGGAACGACTCCCCCTCCCGGATGACGGTCATCGCCTGCCCGTCGGACTGTGCGAACTTCAGCGTGAACCCCGAGGCGCCGACGGCGACGCTCAGCACAAGCGTGATCGCCAATGAGTTCCTCATCTGTCCCCCTTGTACGCCGCCGAGCAGCGTCTGTAGCGTAGATTACTGACAACGATTCCAGCCACCGATGTAGGCGGTCGCCCCTTCAGGGGATTCCCGGGGCACCCGTAGCACACCTTCTTCCTCCCCACGGCGGTCGCCTGTCAGGGGGCACTCGCTTGTCCCAAGCACAGCGGTTGTCTGCGCCGGAGAGGCCGGGTATAAAAGGTCGATCTGAGGAGGCGTTGAATGGGCATTTCCATTGGCGAGATCTCGCGAGGGATGACCCTCATCTTCGACGGTGAGCTGTACGAGGTGACCGAGTTCGAGCACGTCAAGCTCGGCCGGGGTGGGGCGTTCGTTCGAGCGAAGATGAAGAACCTGCGTTCCGGTCAGGTCATCTCCAAGACCCTGAAGGACTCGGACAACCTCGAGACGGCGTACCTTGATACCCGTATCCTCCAGTACCTGTACCAGGCCGGGGGCAAGTACACGTTCATGGACAAGGAGACCTTCGAGCAACATGAGCTGTCCGCGGAGGTGGTGGAACCGTTTCGCGGCTATCTGCTGGAGGGCATTGATTTTACGGGCCTGTTCTACCAGGATCGCATGGTGAAGGTGATACCGCCGAACTTCGTGGACCTGCGGGTCGTCGAAGCTCCGCCCGGGACGAAGGGTGATACAGCCACCGGGGGGCAGAAACCGGTGACTCTGCAGACAGGGCTTGTGGTGAAGGTGCCGTTGTTCGTGACCGCGGGCGAGGTGATCCGGGTGGACACGCGCACCGGCGCCTATGTGGAGCGGGTGAGCTAAGTGGCTGAGCAACGGTGGGAGACCCCGCAACCGCTCGGGCGTGTGGTGGTGCGACAGGAAGTGCTGTCCGCCATTGCTGCCCGCGCGGTGGAGGGCGTCGAAGGGGTCCGCCCGTTGCGCGGCGGGGGCGGCATCATCGGTATCCTGGGTGGGGGCGAGGAAGGGGTGCAGATCACCCTGCGGGGGGATGTGGCCGACGTGGCGCTCCGCATCGCGGTGGTATTGGGCTACTCCGTGCACAACATCGCCCAAGCTGCGCAGCGACGCGTGCGTGAGGACCTGGAGGCGATGGTGGGGATCACGGTGGGACGGGTGGATGTACATGTGCGCCACGTGATCCCGCCCGAGGAGATCCTGATGCTCGACGAGAGGGGAGACGATGCCGAGGGATGAAGAACTGATCGGACAGAACCCCGAAGAAGGTCAGATCTCGATTTCCCGTGACGTCATCGCCACGATCGCTGGACTGGCGGCGACGGAGGTGGCGGGCGTTGCACCTCCCAAGGGTGGGGCGATGCCTCGAGGCGAGGCGGTACGCCGGCTCGTCGAGGTCGAGCTTACGGAAGGTCGAGTGAAGCTCGTGCTGAGGGTCGGTGTTCACTACGGCCATGCTGTGCAGGAGGTCGCTCAGAATCTGCAGACAAAGGTCAAGAACGAGGTAGAGAAGATGACCGCCCTCCCCGTGGACGAGGTGGATGTGGACGTGGTACGGGTGGTGTTCCCCGAGGAGGGGCGGCGAAAGGAGAGGTCGTCATGAGCGCGTACCTGTTCTGGGCCGGTGCGGCGTCTCTCATTCTTGCCGCGGCAGCGATGGTGGTTGCGGTGGTCGCACTTGCGTCGGGGAACCTGGAACTGGCCATTCCCGGGGGGACGACGCTCACGTCGGCGGCGGTGCAGGTGGTATTGGCGTTGTGGGCCCTCACCTTCCTCGCGGCGGCAGCCGTGTTCGGCCGCATCGCAGTCAGCCGCCTCACGGTGCGGCGGGCACTTCGGCGCCAGGGGCCGAAGGGGATGATCCTCATCACACCTGAGACGGTGCGCGAGCTGGCAGGGGTCCTCCTTCGCGAGGAGCTTGGGCTGCACCGATTCCGCGTTCACATCCACCCCATGGGTGAGGGCCTCGCCCTGCGGGTGGCGCTCCACCTTCCCCCTGGCGAGGAAGTCCCTGTTCTGGCGGAGCGGCTGCAGAGCTTGCTTGCCCAGGAAGTGTCGGCGAAGACAGGGCTCGAGGTCCCCGAAGTGCGCATGGTTGTGGTGGGGACGGCCAGGCCCAGCCGGCATCGGTAGCGTGCGGCGGCAGGCTCGAGAGGCCGTGTTGCGGTCGTTGTACCGCCAGGAGTACCTGTCGGCTACATCCAACGGCCTGTGGCAGGAAGACGAGGGGGCAGACGAGGTTCTGTTCGCCCGAGACCTTCTGCGTGGTGTGCGTGATCACCGGGCGGAGATCGACGAGATCATCGATCGCCGCGCGGTGGGATGGGGCGTGGACCGGCTCCCGGTGGTGGATCGCAACATCCTCCGCCTTTCCTTGTATGAACTCCTGTACACCGACACCCCGCCGGAAGTGGTGATCAACGAGGCGGTGGAGCTGGCCAAGGCGTACGGGACGGAGCAAGCCCCTGCCGTGGTCAATGGGATCCTCGATCGGGTCTGGAAGGAGCGCCGTGGGCACCGTGAGATGGGCTGACCTCCACCTCCACACACGGTGGTCCGACGGTACGCTGGATCTGGAAGGGGTGGCGAAGCGTGCGGCGGCGGTGGGTCTCTCGGCCATCGCGATCACCGACCACGATAGGATCGGGCCTGAGCTTCGCGAGTCCGTGACCTTCGTGCATGGGGTTGAGGTCATCTGTGGGGTCGAGGTGAAGGCGGATGTGGGGGGGCAACGGGGAGAGATCCTCGGGTACTTTCTGGCACCGGGCCACCCCGCGCTAGGGGACCTGTTCCGGTGGATGGCCGACGCACGCCAGCGGCGAATGGAGGCCATGGTCCACCGCTGTGAGGAGATCATCGGTGAAGAGATCTCGTTCGCCGAGGTGGCGGCTGGTGCCGCCGGGTCTGTCGGCCGGCCGCACCTGGCAGCCGTCCTGGTCGGACGCGGCATCGCTCGGGACTACGCGGATGCGTTTCAGCGATATCTCGCCTCTGGGGCACCGTGCTATGTCCCCCTCCCCCGGGCGACCAGCCGGGACGTCATCGCGGCGATACGGGCCGCGGGTGGGGTGGCAGCGCTTGCCCACCCGTGCTTTCTGTCATCGGATGACTGGGAAGCGCTCTTGACCGCACTCGTTGGAGAGGGGTTGGCCGGAGTGGAGGTCCACTACCCATACGAGGTCACGCGGCAACCGCTGCGGGCCGACCCAGCGCACGTGGAGGCCGTTGTTCGGCGATTGGGGCTCATCCCCACTGGTGGGTCTGACGACCACGGACCGGGATCGGTGAAGGACGCGATCGGAGCGGTGCGGATTCCCTACGCAGTCGTGGAGAGGCTGCGCGCCTTGTCGTCCGTCAGGTAGCGGAGTGCTGCCAGGGCAACCTCGATCTGGTCATCGGAGGGCTGCCGCGTCGTGAATCGCTGCAGGAGGAGTCCCGGCACGAGCAGGGGCTGCAGCCACCAAGCCCGGGGATGACGCGATCCGAAGCGCAGAATCTCGTAGGTGAGACCAGCTACCACCGGGAGAAGGAGGACGCGTCCGAGGAGACGGACCCCCAGGTTGGTGGTGGGGAGGAGCGAGAACACCAGGATCGCCACGACCACGAACAGCAGGAGGAAGCTCGTTCCGCAACGGGGGTGAATGGGACTTCGCCCACGGGCACCCTGGACGGATGCATCGCCTTCCTCATGAGCGTGGACGACCTTGTGCTCTGCTCCATGGTACTGGAACACCCGCCGGATGTCCGGGAGGAACGAAATCGCTCCCAGATACCCCAGGAACAGAGTGACCCGAACTCCGCCCTCGACCAGGTTGAACACGATGCGGTTCCCAATGTTCGCCAGCCCGACGAGGTATGCGGGGAGGAGCATGAACCCACCCACGAGGATCACCACGACAAACAGGATGACCGTCAGGAACTCCCACCGGGAAGCCGGAGCCTCCTCTGGATGGGCGAGCGAAGCCGATCGCTGCAGCGCTGCCCAGCCCAATGCAAGCATCTGGACGAGCTTGATCGGGCCGCGGATGAACGGGATCGACTCAAGCCGGGGGAGAGACAACGTGGTCGGCAAGGGTTCGACTGCGACCTGCCCCTGGGGCGTTCGCACGGCCACCACTGCCCGCTGGCCATCGTGGAGCATCACTCCCTCGATGACCGCCTGCCCTCCGATCGGCATCAGGCGCGCTTCTTCGTTGTTCTGCGCGCGGGCTTCTTCTCCTCCGGTGGCTTCTTCGGTGTCTCCTGCCAGTTGCCGTACTTGCGGGCGAACCGCTCCACACGGCCCTCTGCGTCAACGAGGCGTGTCTCGCCCGTGAAGAACGGATGACACTGGGAGCAGACGTCCACGCGGAGATCCTTCTTTGTGGACACCGTCTCGAACTCCGCCCCGCAGCTGCAGCGGATGACTGTCTGGTGGATCTGGGGATGAATGCCCTGTTTCATTGCATCACCGCTTGGAGTACTGCTCCTTCTTCCGTGCCTTGCGATGCCCGTACTTCTTGCGCTCGACGGCGCGCGAGTCGCGGGTGAGGAGTCCGGCGTCCTTGAGGGGTTTCTTGAACTCGGGCGTCATCTCGACCAAGGCTCGGGCGATCCCGAGTCGAACCGCCTCCAGCTGTCCCGTGGGACCTCCCCCGTCCACGCGAGCGCGCACCGCGTACCGTCCAATCGTCCCCGTGGCGTAGAACGGCGACAGGAGATGACGGTTGAGGTGATCGGTCCCAAACGCAAACGCCGAGAAGTACTCCTCGGCAGGACGACCGTTCACGGTGATCCGGCCATCGCCCTCCTTGAGGTACACCCGGGCCACCGCCTCTTTCCGCCTTCCGACGCCATGGAAGGCGACCGTGCCCGGCACGGCACGACGAGTCTCTTCAGCTACCTGCTCCAAGGGGATCGCCACCTCCTAGGTCATGCTACGGCGAAATCCGAGGGGAATGCTATCCGAGGGTTCCGGGGCCGTCAACCAGTCTCTCTTGGCACGGTCAGGAACCCGAGCGGGGCCAACCAGGCCCGGGAAACGCCGGAGGGACTTCTCTCAGCTGGTCCGCCCGCGCTCGCACCTCTGGCGAGCGTCGGCCCGCACCGTGATCTGTAGCCCCCCTTCGCTCGGAGGGAGACCAATCCCGAAAGCGTCCGCGAGGGCCGCCCTGCTCAGGGGAGTTGGGTTCGGGGAGCGCGTCAACTGCGTGCATCCCCGCGCGCGGCACGATCGCCCAACGCTCCTCTCAATCAGAAGTGGGGGATGGGTCTACCGGGCCGAGTTGGGTCCGCAGCTCGTCGAGGGACGACACGCCGAAGTAGGCGAGCAGAGCTGGGGTCACGGTGAGAACCTTCGTTGGACCCTGGACCTCGGCGGCGACGAACCCGCGAGCGATCAGCTCCCCGATTTGCCCGTAGGCGCGTTGCCCCCGCATCTTCACGACCTGGGATTGGAGGACGGGGGCGTGGTAGGCGATCACGGCGAGGGTGCGCAGGGTCTGCTCGGGGATGTCCTGGTGCGGAGCGAACGGACGAACGGCAGAGGCGAGCTCGCCCTTCACCCGCAACACGTACCCGCCGCCCTCGCTGATCAGCTCCACCCCCCGATCTGGAGTGGCGTACTCGTCAGCGAGGGCTTGGACCAGCCGGGCCACGGCCTGTTCGGATAGGTTGAGCACAGCGGCCAGCCGGGCCAGGGACAACGGCCGGTCTGCCACGAACAGCGCCGCCTCAACGAGTGCTTTGGTTTCCATCCAGAACTTCAACGAGGATCTCCCCCAGGAACTCCTCCTGGGAGAGCCGAACCTCGCCCTGGGCGTCGAGGTGAAGGAGCTCCATCAGTCGGGCCACCTTGTCCTGGGGGTCTGCGCCGGTCACAGCGCGGAACGGGACCACTCTCTTGCCGTTCACGAGCGACAGCAGCACCTTGAGCAGGTTGCGCGCACGATCGGTGAACGTCTCCTCCTCCAGGTCAAACCCGAGCTCCTCCGGGGAGAAGTCCCGCTTGGCGGAGGATCGGCGACGCTCGGAGGCCACGGCAGCCCGCAGCGCCCGACCGAGATCGCCCACGGTTACGCGTCCCCGGGGAACCCGCCGCAGGGGAAGACGCAACTCGGGGGC
This sequence comes from Candidatus Bipolaricaulis sibiricus, assembly GCA_004102645.1. Lineage (GTDB taxonomy): Bacteria > Bipolaricaulota > Bipolaricaulia > Bipolaricaulales > Bipolaricaulaceae > Bipolaricaulis > Bipolaricaulis sibiricus. The sequence goes on from CP034928.1 coordinate 433,659, forward strand.
GATGTAGACGGTCGGCTCCTCGTTCGCGAGCTCGGCTGCAACCTCCTCAACTGCCGCCTCCACGGTGGGGGGGGCGCCTCCGTTTCTGACCCAGTCGGACTTCATCCGCAGAAGGATCGAACTTGCAAGCACCATCCGGCCCGGGACGGCGAACGCCGGGTTGCGCTCGGCCACGTAGGAACGGAATCGAGCGATGAGCTCGACCAGATCGAACGCCCACGGGTCGAGATCTGCGGTCAGACTGCGGAACAGACCTTCCCAGTCGGCCTTGGTGAACGCCTGTGGTTCCAGCAGCTCAAGCTCGGGCATGTTCCAGCTCCATTCCCAGCACCTCGGAGGATCCATCCCGCAGGAGGACTCCGTAGACGCGATCCGCATAGCGAACGACCTCTTCATTGTGGGAGATCATGATGACCTGGGCCTCCCGCGCGAACTCCCGTAGAAGACGTGCCAGCCGTTCGGAATTGGCGCGATCGAGGGCCGCGTCCACCTCGTCAAGGAAGTAGAACGGCGCGGGTTTCCCTGCCGCCAACGCCAGCACGAACGCGATCGCGACGAGCGTCTTCTCCCCGCCCGACAGCGAGTCGAGCAATCGTGCCTCCTTCCCCGGGGGGCGTGCCTCCACGAGAAGGCCCGACCCGATGTTCCCCGGTTCGGCCAGGGCGAGACCAGCCTGTCCGCCCCCAAACAGGATCTTGAACAGCCGGTCCAGTTCGGCGGAGACCGTCTCCATGGTAGCGAGGAACTTCTCCTTCTTCTTGACTTCGATCTCGCCGATGAACCGCTCGATCTCGTGCTTTTCGGTCTCCAGCGTCGCCACGCGGTCCTTCAGTTCCTGGAACTCGGCGAGGAACGCATCGTAGTCGGCGATCGCGCGCAGGTTGACCGTCCCTAGCTCGGCTTGGCGGCGCTCGGCTTGACGGAGGCGTGTCTGGAGAACCTCAAGCGATCCCGGCTCGCCACCGCCCTCCGGCTCCGCCACGTCGCCAATCGCCGCCAGCTCGCCCTGGATCTCTGCTACTTCGCGCTCGGAACGGGCGAGGCTTGCGCGATGACGTTCGAGCTCGCGGTATGCGTCGCGTCGCCGATCGCGCTGGGCGTGGAGGTCGCTCTCCTCGGTTGCGCGCGCGGTCTGGGCTTTGGCGGCGGCCCGGGACCGATCCGCAAGTGCTGCTTCGGCACTGGCCAGCTCGGCACTCAACGCCTCCATCTCCTTGCGCAGGCGGGCCAGGGTCTGTTCTCGAGAGCGAAGCTGGGCCTGTCGGGGGGATAGGTCCACGCTCGATCGTCGAACCTGCGATCCGCCAACGATCGCCCCGCCGCGCTCCAGAAGGTCGCCATCGAGGGTAACCACGCGCACTCCCAGCGCGTCTCGCACGGCCTCGAGCGACTCAGCGATGAGGGTGTCGCCTAGGACGTACGCCACGGCGGGGCGTGCTTCCGGCGGGCAGTCCACAAACTCCGCGGCGAGACCAAGGACACCTGGCAATCGGGCCGCGGCACGGGCCTTCGCTGACACGGTGGGAACGACGAGGCGGTCGAGGGGGAGAAACCGCGCCCGCCCTGCCTTGCGCTCCTTGAGATGCTGCACGGCCTTCAGAGCGAGGTCCCGTGTCTCGACAACAAGGTCATGGACGTGGCCCCCTACTGCCGTGGCGAACGCCACCTCCATCCCCTCCTTGGGGGTGGCGAGCTGCCCCAAGGTTCCCTTGATCCCGGTCCATCCTAAGTTGAGCAGGGTCTCGACCGCATCCGGCGGTCGGTCCTGTCGCGAGGCGAGGTCCCGCATGTCGCGGATGGTCTCCTGGAGCGACGTGATCTCCCGTTCAGTGAGGCGAGCCTCGGCCTCCTTCGTCGCAAGCATCCCTCGGAGCCGTTCTACGCTGCGGACGAGATCCGCAAGGCCGTCGTCTCCGGCGGGGCGCTCCCCGCTCTTGCGCTCGCGGATCTCGATTTCCCGGTCCAGGCGATCGACTTCGGCAGCCAACTCGTCTACCGTGTCCCGGAGCCGTGCCGCCTGGGCCTGGGCTCGATCGAGGGCGGCCTTCCGGCTCTGCAGACGACGCCAGGCGAGTGTGGCTCCGATCCGATCCCGCTCTGCGGACAGGGCTTGGTACTCCAGGGCGGCCTCCCGCTCGCGGTACAGGGCGGCGAGTCGCTGCCGACGTTCGGCAAGGAGGATCCGGCTTGTATTCAGGCGTTCCTTGACCTCTCCCAACTCCTCGATGGCCCGGGCCTTTCGCTCTTCGTAGGCGGCGATCCCCGCTACCTCGTCCAGGATCTCCCTCCGCTCGCGGGGGGAACGCTCCAGGACATCGATGACCATCCCCTGCTCCACGATGTGGTACCCATCACGCTCGATCCCGGCCAGGCTCAACAGGGCCTCCACATCCCGGGCAGCGGCGACGCGCCCTTGGATACGGTAGGTGGACGAAGTGCGGTTGATCCGCCGCGCGAGCTGTACTTCGTCCCCCGCGTCCGGAAGGAGCTCGCGGAACGTGCCTCCCCGGTTGTCCAGTGTCAGGGAGACTTCGGCTTCATCCACCGGGTTTCCGTCGGGAGGGGTGTGAAGGAGGTGTTCGATCCGTTCGGCACGCAGTGACCGGGAGTGGCGACCCATGACGAACGTGAGCGCGTCAAGCAGGTTGGACTTTCCCGTTCCGTTCTCCCCGATGATGGCGGTGAACCCGGGGAAGAACTCGAGCGCTACCCGACGACGGAACGACTTGAAGCCGTGGACCGTGAGCCGGACGATGGATGTCATGGGCAACGGCCCTCGCGGAAGGGGATGCGAGGTGCGCACAGGCCGGGGCGGGTACGGGCGCGGAACGACCAGACGTTGCCGGGCACGGTGGCGGCTCTTGCCCGGTGTCCGCGGGGGAGGGAGACGGCGGTACCCGCGCCAACCGCGTGGTTGCTCGGTCCGTAACAGAACCCTTGTCCGCTCACCCGCTCTCCAAGCTGTCCCACTCAGCCTCCCGAGACGTGGGGCCTAGTGTAACGTTCGTTACGCAGGGCGGCAAAGAAACGGGGCGCGGCCCTGTTCGCCGCGCCCCTGCCGTAGCTGTCTACCCGCCAAGGAGGCCGAGCACGAGGCCAGCGAGCCCTGCGAGGAGGGCGACAATCGCCAGGCCTTGGGCCATCGCCAGCCCGTCCTGAAGAGCTTTCACGTCCAAGCCGGTTACCGTAGCCTCGACCGTGGTCAGCCGGGTCTCGTGGTCGTCCACCTGGGCCTGCAGTGCCCCGACCGTGGTCTTCAGATCGGAGGTGAACCCGCCGATGGCCTTCTCCAGGTAGGCGATCTTCTCCCGGTTGTTCTCGATCTTGATGTTGAGTGCCTGGACGGCCTGCTCCAGGGCCAGAATCCGTCGCTGCATCGAGCCAATGTCCTGGGCCTCAAGGGCGGCAATGCGGCCCGCGTGCTCCGAGAGCTGGCGGTTGATGCCCGCGATCGAACCCTGCAGAGAGACGATCTCCTGGGACAGCCTCTCATCGCGCGCCTCGATCTCTGCCCTCAGCGAGGCCTCGCAGGCCTCGATCTGGGATTTCAGGGCCAGTACAGCGCCCTCGACGGCGGTCAGCCGGTTCGCGTGGACCGTCCCCTGCTTCGTCAGGTCGGAGACCTTGTCCCCGAGGGTGGCGATCGCCGTGGCGAACTCCTGCCGTGTCTTCTCGAGATTCTGCGCCAGAGAAGCGATGCCAGCGGCAAGCTCCTGGTCCGTCTTCGTCAGGGACTCCGTGATCCCGCGGAGTGTGGTGATCTGCACCCATGCCTCGTCCAACCGGGCCGCGAGACCGTCCACCTGGGCCATCAGCCCCGGGATTCGTGCGCAGATCTCCTGGAGCTCTTTGATCTTGGCCTCGGCATCCCGCAGCTGGGCTGCGACCACGCGGTACTTCGCCGCCAAATCCGCGTCCACTGCGTTCAGGGTTGCCACCGCACCCTTCAGCTCGGTGATGAGCCCGGCGAAGAACAGGCTCACCTGGCTGAACGCGCTCTCCATGGCGGCGATTTCCTCTTCGGCTGGGGGAAGCTGGACCGCACCTTGGGCCAACGCCATCCCGCCGAGGAGCACCGCCCCCGCAACCAGCCCTCCGATCACCCTTTTCATCATCGGAACGACCTCCTTCTTTCCGTCATCCAGGTTTCCAGGGTAGCGAGCATCCCCGGCCCATCGTGATGGCCGCTGGGCTCGGCTGGGGTGGGTTTTGTCACGTTCAGCGCGGACAGCCGTCCCAGCGATTCCACGGGATCCCCTCCCGCAAGAGGAGACGGTGGGGAGGGCGCACTGGCCCGCCGCCACCGTCTGTGGGCGTACGTTGGTCAGACCGATCAGCTGCCCGAGGAGAGGAGAAGGAACAGCAGGCCGCCTACGGCGATCGGCACGAGGAAGATCGCTGACCACTGAGCCTGCTGGGCTTGAGCCAACCGCGCCAGCTCGGCCTTCAGAGCCTCAATCTGCTCCCGCTGCTCCGCCGCTTGGAGCTGGACCTCCTCCACCACGGCCAGGCGCTCCTCGAACGATGTGTTCGACGCGACGAGAGCGAGCTCGAGCCCCTCGATCTTCGCTCGGTTGTTGTCGATGCGGATAGACAGAGCCTCTGACGCCTTGTCCAGGGCGGCAATCCGCCGTTCGAGCGATGCCAGGTCGTACCTCTCAAGCGCACTGATCCGCCCGTCGAGCTCCATGATCTTGGGCCCGATGGACTCCTCGATCACCTGGTGCACCTTCATCAGGCGGCTGACCAGGTCAGCGATTTGGCCCGCCTGGGCCCTCGACCGCTCGGCCAGCCCCTCCACACCCATCTGCAAGACCAGGGCCGCCTTCTCCAAGTCATCGGCCCGCTTGCCGAGCATGGTGAGGGAGCCTTTGATCTCGATGATGAACCCTCGGAAGAAGTCCGCCACCTGTGCGAAGGCGTTCTCGAGTACAGCGACCTCTTCTTCGGCCGGGGGAAGCACAACCTCTCCCTGGGCGAGACCCGATCCCGCCCACAGGAGCATCCCCACCAGCAGTCCGCCTAGTATTCGTCTTGCCATCACGCGTGCCCTCCTTTCGTGCATTGCCGGTTCGATCCCGTCCGCACCGTAGCCGAGCCGAAGGCTTCGGGCAGCACCTCGTGGGTGTCGGCCAGGGTCTGTTCGTCGCTGCCCTATCGGACACGGGTCCCGTGTCCTGCGGCTTCCTGGTCTGCGGTTGAGGGTTCTCGACTTCGGGGGTAGAGTTGCGCTCGATTGCAGTTCCACTGCAAGACGCAAAGGAGGCTGGAACTATGGGTTGGATGTTGGGGGCCGCAGCCCTCGTGTCACTCGCCGCACTCGCTTGGTCAGCGTATGGAACGTACTCGGTGGCGCGCCGCCCCGTGGGGAACGAGCGGATGAAGGAGATCCAGAAGTACATCCGCGATGGTGCGTGGGCGTTCATGATCGCCGAGGCGAAGGTGATGGTCGTCACCATGGTCGTGGTCGCCGCCGTGTTGTGGGCGGTGTTCTACTGGGAAGTGGCGCTCGCTTTCCTGATCGGTTCGGCCTTGGCGATGTTCGCCGGGTTCATCGGGATGAACGCTGCGACGCTCGCCAATGCCCGGACGACCCACGCGGCACAGCGCTCGATCAAGGACGCGCTGACGGTTGCGTTCTCTGGGGGATCGGTGATGGGAATGGCCGTCGCCGGGCTGGCGGTGGGCGGATTGGTGTTGGTCATCCTCCTTTTCCGTCGCGAGTTTGATCCGGCGGTCCTCTACATCCACACGAAGAGCCTGTTCGGGATCCAGGGTGCGGAGCTGAACTTCATCAAGGGGGCGCTCATCGTCTCCGCCTATTCCGCTGGGGCGTCGCTCGTGGCGTTGTTTGACCGCGTGGGTGGCGGCATCTACACCAAGGCCGCGGACATGGCGGCCGACCTCGTGGGGAAGGTTGAGCTGAAGATTCCCGAGGACGACCCGCGCAACCCAGCGACGATCGCCGACAACGTCGGGGACAACGTGGGCGATGTGGGCGGTCTTGGTGCGGACCTTCTCGAGTCCTTCATCGGGGCTGTCATCTCTTCGATTGTGATCGCCCTCTACGTGTACGTCGGGCGGTTCAACCCCGACATCCAGAACCTCATGGCGAAGTTCGGCCTGGGGGAGAACATCACCCAAGACTTCTGGTGGTTCGCGTTGCTCCCCATTCTGTTCGTCGCCGGCGGGATCGTGGCCTGCCTGATTGCCATCGCCTACATACGGTTCTCCCGTCGAGAGAAGAACATGCAGGGGATTCTCATGAACGGGACGCGGCTCGGGGCCTTGCTGACTGCCGGGTTCGCTGCGCTCACGACCTGGCTCTCCCCCTTCAACTGGATTCCGTTCTACGCCGCCATCATGGGGATTGCCAGCGGAATCGGCATCGGTTTCGTGTCCGAGTACTACACCTCGAGCCGCTACAAGCCGACCCAGGGGTTGGCCAAGGCCTACCAGTCGGGGCCTGCGATCGGTGTCACCGAGGGGATGGCAGTGGGCATGTTGTCCGCGCTGTGGCCGTGCCTCATCATCGCTGTGTCGACCGTTCTTGCCTACCAGATGGGTGGACTGCTGGCGGTGGCCTACGCTGCGCTAGGGATGCTTTCGTTCGTGGGGATGACCGTGTCGGTGGACTCGTACGGCCCGATCGCCGACAACGCCTCGGGGATCGCGACGATGGCCAAGCTCGACCCTACGGTGCGGGAGAAGACCGACCAGCTCGATTCCATTGGCAACACGACCGCTGCGATTGGCAAGGGGTTTGCCATCGGTTCGGCGGCGTTCGCGGCTCTGGGCCTGATCGTTGCCTACCTCTGGTCAGCTGCGGGACGTGCCGATGAGGTACACGTGCCGAACATTCCCATCATCAACCCTGAGGTGGGCGGGCTTGTCGTGGCAGGGCTGATCGTGGGGGCGATGGTTACCTACGTGTTCTCCGCTCTCCTCATCCGATCCGTCTCGCGCACCGCCGACGTCATGGTTCAGGAGATCCGCCGCCAGTTCCGGGAGAACCCGAAGATCCTGTCCGGCGAGGCGATGCCCGACTACAAACGCTGCATCACGATCACGGCCCACGGCGGGGTGCGGCGGATGGTCCTTCCCTCTCTCCTCGCCTTGGGGATGCCGCTGTTCGTGGGGTTGCTCTTTGGCCGGTACACCCTCGCCGGGTTCCTCGTGGGGGCGCTCCTGTCGGCGATCATGCTCGCCATCTACTGCGGGAACGCCGGAGGGGCGATGGACAACGCGAAGAAGTACGTTGAAGAAGGCCACTTCGGAGGCAAGGGTTCCGAAGCCCACGCCGCCGGGGTAGTGGCCGACACCGTGGGGGACCCGCTCAAGGACACGGTCGGACCAAGCTTGGACATCTTGATCAAGCTGATGAGCGTGATCTCGCTCCTGTTCGCCTCCTTGTTCCCGGTGATCCCGTTCTTCATGCGGTAAGAGATGGGGGAGGAGCTTCGCGGAGCGCGGGTGGCCCTTCGCCCGGTTGCGGCGGGGGACCGCCCGCTTCTCCGGCGCTGGTTTGGGGATCGCGAGTTGCGTGGGTTCATCGGCCGGCAACCTGCGGTTGGCCCCCGCAGCGGACAGGGGGCCGATCCTCACGATGCCCAGTTCCTCATCCTCCTTTGGGATGGGCAACGCCCCATCGGTGTCTGCGGGCTGTTCGGGATCTCCTGGATCGAGCGGACGGCGGAGGTGGGAATCCTCCTTGGGGAGAAGGACACGTGGGGCCATGGCTACGGCCCAGAGGCGCTGCGGGTTCTGGTCGACCACGCGCGCGATGAGCTGGGGTTGTCGAGGATCAGCCTCTGCGTTCACGCCACGAACACCCGGGCGATCCGTGCCTACGAGAAGGTGGGGTTCGTGGTTGAACAGCGGCTGACCGTGGGCCGGTGGCTGTTCGGCCGCGGGGTTGAGATCCTCGTGATGGCGCTCCCGGAGCGCGCGGCGGCGTCGGCCGTGGGGATGCGGAGACGGACATGATCCACGCCGAGGGGCTGACGCGGCGGTTTGGGCCACGCACTGCCGTGGACCGCCTGACCCTTGACGTCCCGGAGGGAGAGATCCTGGGCCTTCTCGGTCCCAACGGCGCCGGCAAGACGACCACGGTGCGCATGCTCGCCTGCCTGCTCTCCCCCACCAGCGGCCGGGCCCACGTGGCGGGGTACGACATCCACGAGGCGGCGCAGAGGGTCCGCAGCTCCGTGGGGATCCTCACCGAGTCGCCGGGGTTCTACAAGCGGCTGTCGCTCGAGCGAAACCTGCGCTACTTCGCCGAGCTGTACGGAGTGCCGGATCCCCGCAGTGCGGTGCGGCGTTATCTGGACCGGCTTGGGCTCTGGGAGCGCCGGGGTGACGCGGTTGCCACCCTCTCCAAGGGCCTTCGCCAGCGGTTGGCGCTCGCTCGAGCTCTCGTTCATGAGCCGAAGGTCCTGTTCCTCGATGAACCGACGTCCGGCCTCGATCCAGAGAGCGCGCGGGACGTCCGTCAGTTCATCGGGGAGTTGGCGAGCGAGCGGCGCACGGTGCTTCTGTGCACGCACAACCTCCCTGAGGCGGAGGAGCTCTGTGCACGGATTGCCGTCCTGCGAACGCGGCTCATCGCCCTGGACCGGCCCGAGGTGCTGAAGCAGCGTCTGTCGGGGTCGAGGGTGACGGTCGGACTGGCCAATCCCAGGCCGGAGTTCGCTTCCAGTCTTGGGTTGCCGTGTGTGAGAGGAGTGGAGCTCGGCGATGGGAGCCTATCGGTCGAGGTGGCGGACCCCGGGCGGGATATCCCGGCCGTGGTGCGGCGGCTTGTCGAGCTGGGGGCGGAGATCCGGTCGGTGACGCGGGACGAGCGGACGCTCGAAGATGTGTACCTGGAACTCGTGGGGGGCGCCGATGGGGCGGCTTAGGGTACTCATGGCGAAGGAGTGGGAAGAGCTGAGCAGGATCAAAATGGTCCTGTACGGCGCGCTGTTCCTGCCGCTCCTCATGGGAGGCCTGGCGGGGTTCATGGTCTGGCAAGGCCAGGGGCTACCGCCGGAGGCCCAGGCGGCCCTGTTCAACACAGCGCTGATGTACTTCTTGATCCTCCCGGTGATGATCCCGGTCACGCTGGCGGTGTACTCGATCGTCGGGGAGAAGGAGCAAGGGACCCTCGAACCACTCCTCGCTACCCCGCTCACGGACTGGGAGCTTTTCGTGGGCAAGGCGCTGGTCGCCGTGCTGCCGTCGGTCGGGCTGACGTGGGCGGTGTTCGGGCTGTTTCTCGCAGCGGCTCACGTCATGCTGGGCGGGATTCCAGCAGGTGTGCTCACCCCACCGTGGCTTCTCTCGATCCTCGTCTTGTCGCCCCTCCTCGCGGTGTTCGGGGTCTTCGTATCCATGCTCGTCTCGTCGCGGACGAGCGACCCCCGCGCGGCGTACCAGTTCTCGGGGCTCGCGGTCGTCCCTACCCTCATTCCGCTGATCGTGTACTCCGTCCAACTCACGGCGGTGAACTTCCTCCTCGTGATCCTCGAGGGAGGAATCCTCGTCGTCCTCAACACGGTCCTCCTCTACCTGGCGGTGCGGCTGTTCCGGCGCGAGGAGATCCTCACCCGGTGGAAGTGAGACCGCCCCTCTGTCCGCCGGATTGGGTCCGGGATGCTGTCTTCTACCAGATCTTCCCCGACCGATTTCGGAATGGGGATCCGGCCTGTGATCCCCCGGGGGCGCAGGCGTGGGGGGACCCGCCCACCCACCACTCGTTCTTCGGAGGCGATCTGATCGGTGTTCGCGACGCCCTCCCCTACCTCCGGAGCCTGGGGATCAACGCCCTGTACCTCACGCCGATCTTCACCGGATCGACGAACCACAAGTACGATGGCGAGGACTACTTTCGGGTGGACCCTGCCTTTGGCGGTGACGAGGCGTTCCGGTCGCTCCGCTCTGCAGTGCACGAGCAGGGGGTGCGGGTCGTCCTCGACGGTGTGTTCAACCACTGTGGAGTCGGTCACCCGTTCTTCCGGGACGTCGCGGAGCGGGGAAGGTGCTCGCCCTACTGGAAGTGGTTCCTGATTCGCGGAGAGCGGCCTCAGGCCATCCCGGAGCCCAACTACGCGTGTTGGGCTGGACACGCGCAGCTTCCGGAGTGGAACCTTGACCATCCCCCGGTGCGGGATTACCTGCTGGCGGTTGTCCGTCACTGGCTCGCTCAGGGCATCGACGGCTGGCGGCTGGACACGGTGGAGTACCTTCCCCCCGATTTCGTTCGCGACATCTACCGGGTTGCCAAGAACGCGAACCCGCGGGCGTATGTCCTCGGTGAGACGATGGGGCTGGCCACCTCGTGGTTCCGCCACCGCGCTCTGGATGGCGTGATGCACTACAAGCTTCGGGAAGGCCTGGTCAGGTTTCTCGCTGAAGAGACGTGGGATGCCCCTCGGTTCGCCCTGTACGCCCGCGGCCTCTGGGCGAGCTACCCCCGCGAGGCGAACTACGCCTGCTACACGCTGCTGGGGAGCCATGATGTCCCGCGTTTCCTTACCCTTTGTGGCGGCGACGCGCGGCGGGTGGCTCTGGGGGCAGCGTTCCTGTTCGCCTACCCTGGTGCTCCCGCCATCTACTACGGGGATGAAATCGGGCTCGAGGGGGGGGAGGACCCCGACTGCCGGCGGACCTTCCCGTGGGACGAACGAGTCTGGAACCACCGCCTCCAGGAGACGTTCCGCACACTGGCCCGGCTGCGAGGGCAGGAGCCGGCCCTCCGACAGGGCGACGTGCGGTGGCACTACGCAGAACGGAGAGCTCTGGCCTTCTTGCGCGGACTCCCGGAGGTCGAGATCCTGTTCGCTCTCAACGCCGGCAATGAGGATTCCGCCGTGCCCGTTCCCCCAGGAGGCCGCTGGGCGGACCCTCTCACGGGGGAACGCCTGTCGGGACGTCTTCCGCTGGCGCCGCTCGGATTTCGTTACCTGAAACGACGCTGCAGGTAGCTACTCCTTCACCGCGCCGCCGGTGAGCCCGGAGATGATGAGCTTCTGGAGCGGAAGGAAGATCGCGAGGATGAGGAGCGCACCCAGGATCGCCGCCGCCGAGAACGCGCCCCACCGGCGGTCGTAGGCCTGCTGGATGAAGAACCGCAGCCCCACAGACAAGGTGTACATGTCTGTCCCCTTGAGAAGGATGCTCGCGAGGACGTACTCCGAGTAGGTGGTGATGAACTGGATGATGAGCACCACGGCGAGGATCGGTCGGGCGAGCGGGAGCACGATCCGCAGGAACGCCTGGAACGGTGTCGCCCCGTCCACGAGCGCCGATTCCTCCACGGACCGAGGGATCGTGTCGAAGTAGCCCTTCATGAACCAGGTGTTGAACCCCATCGCCCCCCCGAGATAGACCATGATCAACCCGGGGTGGGTGTTGTACCCAAGCCAGGGGATGAACTCCTTGATCTTAATGAGCAGGAGGTAGATCGCGACCATCGCCAGCATCTGGGGGAACATCTGAACGAGGAGTAGCCCAAGAAGCCCCGCCCGCCGGCCGCGGAACCGGAACCGCGAGAACGCGTACGCCCCAAGCGCGCACAGGAACACCGTGATCAGCGACGTGATTCCCGAAACCTGGAGTGTGTTCAAGATCCACCGCGGGAACGGGACGGTGGGGTCGGTGAACAGCCGACGGTAGTGCTCAAGGGTGGGATTGGCCGGGAACAGCCGTTGTTCGAGAAGGTTGTTCGTCGGGTTGAACGATGCGGACAGGATCCACAGGACGGGGAACAGGGCGTACAGGAGCGCCAGCCCGATCAGGCTGTAGCGGATGACGAGGCCCACGACGCTCGGTCGGCTATACACCGCGGCTCACATCCTCCAGCGCTCGGGTGAACCGGAAGTTCACCGCGCTGATCGTGGCGATGATGACGAAGATGATGATCGAAACGGCCGATGCAAGGCCGAGTTGGTTCCCGCGGTCGCCCTCGAACGCCAAGCGGTAGGTCCAGGAAATGAGGATGTCCGTCGCCCCGGCCGGCGTCGCCGCGCCGAGCACAGCCGGCCGACCGGCCGTGACGAGCCAGATGATCGTGAAGTTGTTGAACGTGAACGCGAACGATCCGATGAGAAGCGGGGCAACGCTCACCCAGAGCAAGGGCATGGTGATCGTCCAGAACCTCTGCCAACCCGTTGCCCCATCCACCCGCGCCGCTTCGTACATCTCCTTGGGGATGCTCTGGAGGGCACCCAGCGAGACGATCATCATGTACGGATAGGTGAGCCAGACGTTGATGAAGATGAGGGCTGTGCGCGCCCAGAACGGGTCCTGCAGCCAGCGCACCTTCGTGCCGAACAGCTCGCCGATGATTCGGTTGATCACCCCGAGGTCGGTGTTGAACAGCCCGGCCCACACGAGTGCGGAGATGAACGCCGGCATCGCGTACGGGATGATGAGAAGCGACCGGTAGAAGAACCGGCCACGAACGTAGGGGTCGTTGAGGAGGTACGCGAGCACCAGCCCGAGCCAGAAACTGAAGAACACCGTGAGGAACGACCACGCCACCGTCCAGCCGAACACCCGGGTGAAGTCGGCGCGGATGCCCGGGTTCCTCAGCACATCGAGGTAGTTTCTGAACCCGACGTAGATCTGGAACCCTGGCTCGATCCGCACACCGTCGGGCGAGGTGAAGTACCCCTCACGAGCCGTGTACACGATCCCCGTCTCGAGGTCACGTATCGCGTCAACGTCCCGCAGGTACTCGTACTTTCGGAGGTATGTTCCGAACTCGCGGACTGTGGCCAGGCGAACGTGGACCCCCTCCAACATGAGGTCCAACCGCTCGAGCGCGGGCAACGACTGGTAGATCTGGGCCAACGAGAGACGTGTGAAGTCGTCGAACGCGACGACCGTCCCGTCTGCTCCCTGGACGAAGCGGGGGTCGGCGAGGTCTACCGGGAGCAGTGCGCTCCTCTCTGACAGGTAGGACCGTCCATCGTCGGCGAGGAGGATCACCCGGAGCTCACCTTGAGGGTTCCGAAATGCCCAATAGGAGAACGTTGCGTGGTCTGGCGGGAGGTAGTAGCGGTTCTCTAGCTGGGTGATGACTTGGTTCTTGGTGAGGAGGTTTCCCGTCTGGAGGTTGGTGAGGGACACGTTGATCGTGTACCCGATCGGATACACCACCATCGCGAACAGGAACACAAGGCCCGGCAGGAGGAATCGCAGGGGGTACGCCCGCCGCGACAGGACCACGAAGTTGAGGAGGAGCGCTCCGGCGGCGAGGACGGCGAGCAGAAGATGGTCCCCGCGCAAGAGGAGCGAGACAGCGGCCCAGACGGCCACCGCATCCAATAGGGCGAGGATCCCGAGTTTGACCGCGTGTGCAACGAGCCCCCGCCCAGCCATAAAAGAGGACAGGGGGCAGCCCTAGGGCTGCCCCCTCGCGGTGTAGGCTACGGGCACTTCAGGGCGGCCTTGATCTTCTGAACCGCTTCCTGCAATGCCTGTTCAGGCGTTGCCTGACCGTTGGCGATTAGGCTCTGGGCATCGGCCCACGCGCCCCACACCGACGCCATCTCCGGGATGTTGGGCATCGGGATGCCGTTCTGCCCCTGGAGACCGAACGCAGCGATGTCGGGATCGCTCTTCACAAGCTCGAACGTTGGTAGGTGGGCCGGCGGCCGCGGGTTCCGGTGGTACAGCGCAAGCATCGTGTCCTTGGTCGCGATGTAGTTGAGGAGGAAATCAAACGCGAGGACCTTGTTCCGGCTGAACGAGCTCACCATGAACCCCTGAACGCCGATAAACGGCTTCGGAACGCCATAGGAACCATCGGCACACTGAATCGACGGGATCATCGCGATACCGTAGTCGATCCCTGCGGCCTTGGTATCGGCAACGAGCCATGGGCCGGAGATGACCATTGCTGCGTTTCCGCCGAAGAACAGCGCCCGCATCGTGTCCCACGAGACGCCTGCGGGAAGGAGGCCCTCGTCGATCATGTCTGCGAACAGCTGCGCTCCGCGGAGGGCCCCCTCGTTGGCGAGGCCCACATCACATGGGTTGAGAGCACCGTTGGCATCCGTCCCGAAGATGTATCCGCCACACGCCGAGAGCATAGGGAACCAGTGATAGGGGTCTGGACCATTCTGGAAGACGATCGCGTACATCGGCTTCGTTGGATCCGTGATCTGGCGCGCGAACGCGAGGAGCTCATCCCACGTCTTCGGCATCTCCGGCACAAGCTTCTTGTTGTAGATGATGGCGATGTTCTCTGCCCCCTGCGGGACACCGTAGTTCTTCCCGCCATAGGAGAACGCCTGTATTGATGACACGCTGAACTCGGCGAGCTTCGGCCCGAAGCTCACGGGTTCCAGCAGCCCGTTCGCAGCCAGCTCACCCACCCAATCGTGCGCGCCGACGATGATGTCCGGCCCTTGGCCCGTTGGAGCAGCAGTGATGAACTGGCCCCGGATCTGATCGAACGCGATCTCCACAACCTCTATCTCGACGCCGGTGATCGCCTTGTACTCGACAGCTAGGTCTCGCAGCACCGGGGTTCGCGTGTCATCGGCCCAGATCACCAGTTTTGGAACCTGGGCGAACGCCACCGTACCCAGGACCAGCGCCAACGCAAACGTGAGAACTCTCTTCATCCTAACCTCCTTCACACTGTCTCTCGCCCACCGTTCCGTGTGTTCTGTTGCTGTTTTCTTTCTCGTGTGCGTCGCTCTCACCTCCTAGAACCGAACCTCAACCGGTAGAAGCACCGTGTAGCGTTGCTCCGCCCGATCATACCCCGCCAGGACCTCCTCTTGGGAGACCCCCGCCGGTGCCAGGTAGTCGTAGACCTGCGGGGCCCACAGTGGGTCTGGGCAACCGCCGCCCGTCCACTCGCCGGGGCTGCCCCCGATCGGGCGGAGGTGGTTCGGACCGTATCCGTCCTGCGAGCCCACGAGCACGTAGTGCCAACCCCGTACCTCGGGAAGGAGCGTCTTGGGGATCGTGACGATGACCCGCCCCCGTCTGGGGTCGCTCGCGACCTCAACGAGGAATGGGCCCTCGCCGCTTGCCGTCCACAGGTGCCGCCCGTACGCCGGCCACCCCGCTACCTTCAGGAAGTAGTCCCACGGATGGTCCGGGCTGAACGCGACCTGGGCCGCCTTGCCCTCCTCATGAGCATCGATCCTCCCACCTGGTGCGATGTCGAAGTACACGAACAAGATGGGGTGGGAGAACCCGTGGGGCCCATTCCAGGGGTTGGGCAGGGTCGGGAAGTCGAACGCGAGCTGCCACCGGTCGTCCGCGTCGTACACCGCGTAGCGGACGAGGTCGAACAGCCCCCTCTCCGCGAACACGCTGTTCAGCGGGTACACGTATGTCCCCGGTCCGTGGTCATCCTCCGCGGGGTCGTCCATCGCCCACACCTCCACCCCCTGGAGGAGGGTCGGGATCCGCGCCCACAGGGGTCGCTCCGGGGCCTGCCCGAGAAGAGCGCCCTTCCGCTCCAAGGCCACCGCGAGCACCAGGCTTCCACCGGGTTCCACACCCAGCTCCTCGAACGGGATCCCGAACTCGACGACGTTGCCGACAGACGCCGCGCGCTGGGTGAGGGTTCGAATCGGGGAGGCGAGGCGCCACCCGCCCCGGCCGTCGGCCGCGTAGCGGAACACGTACCCCGAGCCGTCTGCGTTGACCTTGGCCAGATCAAGCTCTACTGCCGATACAAGGGCGAACCCAAGGGGAACCTCGCTGTGGCGGGCGGCAACGTTCGCTCGCTCCCCCGGCTTGCCGGTTGCGTAGAGGACGAGCTTTGTGTCTGTTCCGATCAGATCGCGAGCCGGACCGTCAAGGTCCACCCGCACGAACAGCGCTCCTTCCCCGTAGGCCACAGCCAGCTGCTCGACCGCTCCCGTCCCCGGGGTGACAGCCGCCTCGGCCCACTCAGCCGGTTCCGTGACCTGCCCATCGAGCAGGGGTTTCGCCTCACCCAGGTTGGCACGAAGGGGCACCCGGAGACGCAACGACAGAACCCCGGGAATGTCCCGATCGGCATACCCCGCAGCCCGATAGGCGGCCACAAGGTGCGTCTTGAACAACCAGTCAAAGAGGTCATCGGTTCCCGAATCCTGGTCATCGCCGTACCACCAGAACCAGTCCGAACCTTCGGCAGCGTAGAGTGCGCGGAGGGCTTCAGGGTGCGGGTCCTTGGCGAACACGGCCTTCCGGGCTGCCGCCAGCCGCTCCCACGCCTCGTCTTCCTCCGGTTCCCCGCTCCAGGTGGAGAGATCCCCGGCCCACGACCCTACGGGGATCGCCGTCAACTCCCGTTCGGGGGGGTGACAGGCCAGGAAGCCCTGCGGCGTCACCGTGTTGACCCAGTCCGCCTGGAGGAGCTCTCCATATAGGGCGCGGAGGAACTCCCGGCCGTTGTCGGGGTAGCCCGCCATGAACATCCAGTTCTCCCCGTCGACGGCCACCACCACCACGTGCCTCTCCGGGTGGTCCAGCTCGTCCCAGTAGCGCCGTAGTTCGGACATGAAGTCGCCAACGGCTTCGGCGGTGGGCTTGTTCCCGTAGGCGAAGCCGATCTTATCCGACAGGTTGTGGTCGCGGAAGAAGAGGACGATGTTCCCGAACCGCCACGGTTGGGTGAGCTCGGCGCGGGTCGGCGTTCGACCAAGGGACGCGCCCAGCGTCCACTCGTCGGCCACCGTCCACGCAAACCCCGCCTCGGCCAGGAGTTCGATCGCTCGGTCCGAGACTGCCTGTTCGGGAGGCCAAACCCCGACGGCGGGGGCTCCGAACAGCGCCCGATGCTGATCCTGCGCGAGTTCGAGCTGGCCTAGAATATCCTCGTCCCACCCCCGCTCGGCGAGCAAGGGGAGGATCGGGTGGTAGAACGGGCTCGTGATGAGCTCGGTCCCCAGCTCCGCCGCCGCGCGGTACGCACCCACGACGCGGGTCAGGACCTCGTGCTGGGCGCGGACGACACGAGCGAGGTCCGCCTCCGTCCATCCGCTCTGCCCCCGCAGGGAGAGCAAGCCAAGCTCGTCGTGGAGCTCGGGGGAGATCTGCCACAGGAGGAACAGCCCCGCGGCATCGAGGAGCTCCGCGTCCGTGAGGGGGCGGCTGGCCCGGAGGACGTTGAGCTGAGCGTAGTAGGGATCGTAGTATGCCCCGCCGGGGCGCAGCATGTAGGGGTTGAGCCAGAAGAACTGCTCTTGCATCGCGGCCCGGACCTCAGGAGACAGGGTCGCCGGCTCGTGGATGAGCGTCCACGTCCACCGCAGGTGGTTGTCCACCGCGCCGATGAGCTCGTACAGCCCCCCGCGGGCCCGCTCCTCGTCCGTGATCTCGACGTAATCGAGGAGCTGCCAGAGGAGGCTTGGCTGGAGGTTGTAGGTCACGGCAACACCGGGGAACTCGGCGAGGATGAGGGGCGAGTCGATGTACTCCTGAACCCCGTGCACACGGACCCACGGGAGCTCGTACTCCCCCGTAAGGCGATTCCAGTACAAGGGCTGGTGTTGGTGCCACACGATGGCCAGGTTGAGGGGGCCCTTGGACAGAGCGGGCAGGCCTACCAGAAGGAGGAACAGACCACAAAGCCTCGCGATACGCATCATCCACCTCCGGGTTCGAGTTTACTCGGAATGGCGTGCTCCGCAGCCTTGGTCCATGCCCCCCGGGGAAGGGAACTGCCGTCCCCCGCACCGCAGTTCCTACCGGCTGCTGGGTAAGGTGAACGTGTCGAGGGTTGTACGGCGGGGCACTATCTCCCCGCCCACCTCGACGGCGACTCCCACAGCCTCAACGAAGATCCCGTCCGGGTCGGCTTCCACTCGGAGGTAGAACAGGTGATCGTCGATTCCCACACGGGATCCTTCTGTTCGCTCGGGCCCGAGGGGGTACAGGTTGGCGCCGCCGCCACCCACGACGAGGTACGTCACTCCGTCGCGCTCGATTCGCTCGTAGTTGTGGGCGTGACCACTGAACACAAGGTCCACCCCTAGCTCCACGAATACGGGGTGCCAGAGCGACTGAAGCCCCTCACTCCCCGGCCCGTAGACCGCATCGGAGGAGAACACTGGGTGGTGGAAGACAACGAACTTGTGTCGCTCTGGACCAGACAGGCTGGCGCGCAGCCAGTCGATCTGGTCGAGGTAGTCCTGGGGCCGGCGGGCGTTCGTGTCCAGCCCTACCACCACTGCATCCCCCCACCGGAGGGTCCACCACCGCTTCCCCCCCTGCCCGGCACCAGGTGGGAAGTCGAACGACTGATAGTAGGTGATGCTGTTGCGCTCGTGATTGCCCAGCACGGGCAGAAATGGAGCCCGGAGCAGCAACCCGGACAACGAGGCAAACAGGTGGTCCCAGTACCGCGGGAGTGGGCTCTCCACAAGATCGCCGGCGTGGAGAATGAACTGAAAGGGGGTGGGATCCGTCGCCACGGCATCCCCGACGAGCTGAATCCGGTTCACCCCGTCCCATTGCCACTGTGTGTCTGCGATCACGGCGAACGCCACCGGATCCGATGCCGCAGGAGCAGTGGTGAACGTCCCCACAGGGCTCGTCCAGTTCGCTCCCGTGGTTCCGAGAACGACCCGGTACGCATAGCGCGTTCCCGGTTCGAGACCGTACAGCCGGAGGTGGACGGTCTCGCGACCAGCCGTGCCCGTCGGTCGATGTTCCTTCGCTGACGGCAACGCGGCCGAGAGGGCGAACGCGTCCCATGGTCCGTACTCGACCCGAGCCGGGAGCGGGCTGTTCGCTGTCCAGGATACGGTGACTTCCGTGGCTGACGGTGCGCCAGTGTAGGGCCCGTGCAGGAACGGAAGTGCAGGCCACCCCTCAGGAAGGTCAATCTGCTCGGCGATGTCCACTTCCAGGAACGGGCCACGACGATCCAGCCAACCCAGTACTCCGTGCACGATGGCCACTCGTCCGACGGACCGCACCAGATCCCCGCCAAGCTGAACCCCCAGTTCCGGCGCAAGGATCACGTGAAAACCGTACCGGGAACCGGCCGCGTGGAGAACCCACCTCCCGCTGGGATCCTTCTCCCAGCTTCCCACGGTGAACCTCACGGACGTAGCCTGCGTGACGTAGGACACAGGATTTGCCTCGATGTCTTCGAGATCCAGGACCACGCGAGCGGTCTCCCAGATTCCCCGGCCGAGGGCTTGAGCAAGGCGTTCGGCGTGCTGGAACCGACTCCGGTACAGAGCGTTCGGAGGGATGAACAGCGTCCGGGCGAGCCCCGCTAGGAGAAGCTCCTCTCCCGCCAGCCGCCACTCACCGTCCTGCTCCACCCATACGTGAGCCAGCAGTCGGCTGTGGGCATCCCGCACCTGGCGGTCCAGCTCGAGGTAGACGGTCTTGCCCATGGTCAGTGTGCGCAGGAGCCGCGTGGCGTCGTCGGCCCACGGTTCGCCGAGCTCCGGGGCATCAATCCCGAGGAGACGGACCCGTTCCCAAGACCCAATGCCCGGTACCGGTTCGAGCAGCCGCACTTCGATCGTGTCGCCATCCACCCAGCGGGTGATGCGAGCCGCGGCGCAGCCTGTCGGGGGCTGTGCCATCGCCCAGCTGGTGCAGGCTACGGTGATCAGTAGAATCGCCCATCCTCTCGTCTGCATCGCCTCCCCCTACCGTTCGTAGTGGACTCGCCGCTGGACCACCGTGAGCTGGAACAAGGACAGGACAAAGATAACGGCGAACAGGATCACCGATGCGGCGGAGGCGAGTCCGTAGTGGCCAGCATCGAACGCCCGGGTGAACACGTAGTAGACCACGGTCAACGCCGACTTCTGGGGGCCGGGTCCCTGGAGGAGGATGAGGACCTCCTCGAAGATCTTGAACGAGCCGATGAGAGAGATGATGAGAAGGAAGAACACCTGTGGGGTAACCATCGGGACCGTGATCTTACGCCACACCGCAAACGGACCGGCTCCGTCCACCCGCGCTGCCTCGTAGTACTCCCGGTCGATCCCCTGCATCCCCGCGAGTAGGATCAGGGCCTGATATCCCACGAATCGCCACACGTTCATGATGACCAGCGCCGCCATCACATAGCGGGGGTCGTTGAGCCAGTTGAGAAGGCTGAACTCCACCCCAAACCACCCGGCCACGCTGCGCAAGAAGTAGTTGAGGAGACCGAAGTCCCGATCGTAGATCCACGACCAGACCATGGTAATGGCGACGATGGGGGTGATGTACGGAAGAAAGCTCGTCAACCGGAAGAACGCTTTCCCCCGAAGCTCTCGGTGGAGAAGCGTGGCCAGGAGTAGCGCGAGGATCAGGGTAGTGGGAACGCTGACTCCCACGTACACGGAGGTGTTGACCAACGCTTTGGCGAAGTCCGGATCGCGGAAGGCGCGGGTGAAATTGGCCCAGCCCACGGGTTCCATCGCCCAGCCGGTGGTGGCATGATGCACCCGCAGATCCTCTCCTTCCCTGACGATGATGTACTCCTGCCCTGACGCCTCATCCTTGACCACCCAGCGATCGACCTGGCGCAGACGCACCCAGAGATCGTCGGGCGCCACTCCACGCTTGAGCAGGGCACTCGCCAGCTCCTCCGGGATGCGGCCGCGGGCGAGGGTGGTTGCCCACTCCGCACTGTCCGCTGTGGTGTACACCACCGGGCCCGCCACCGTCCGCGTTCGGATGTCGTATACGCTGTACAGGAACGCGTTCACGAACGGGTAGAACGTGAACAGCCCCAATACTGCGAGGGTGGGGAGGAGGTACACGTAGGCCTCCAGCGTGTCCCACCAGAACCGTCGGCCCTTCCGCAGCGTAGGCAGCCTCATCCAGCTTGGGAGTGGCGCGGGGGAGGGTTCCCCCTCCCCCGCCCCCCCGACCTCCTACCTGATGGCTTCGATCTCGGCCGCAAGCGCGTCCAGGATCGCCTTCGGGGTGTCCTGTCCCTTCACGAGGAGCTCCCAGTAGGTGATCAGCAGGCTGCGCATGTCCATGTACCGCGGGTGAAGGAGCTGGCCGAATCCACCGGCGATCAACTGCTCCGTCATCGCCTTCTGCTCAGGCTTGGTAGCGATGTAGGCTTGCCACGTCTCACCGTAGATGGCGGTCCGCGTCACTGGGAGGTAGCCCGTCTTCTGGGCCCAGTACGTGGTGTTGTCCTCGCGGAGGAGGAACGCGATCAACTTCGCTGCGGCCTCGATCTGGGCCCGCGACTGCTTGGGTGCGAACACGGCCAGATTCGTGCCCTGGATCATCGACGCGCAGTTCACATGACAGGGAAGGGGCGCCACCGCCAACGGAACTCCCGCCGTCTTCGCGGCGTTCATGTTGTAGGTGTAGCCCGCCGAGGTGTCGATGAACAGCCCGATCGTGAGCCCCTTCTGAATGGCGTCCGATGTGTAGGCGCTGTCCACCAACGCGTACTTGGCAAGGCGTGCCGCGAACTCCGCGGCCTCCAGCCCCGCCGCGTTGTTGATCGTGACCTTCGACCAGTCGTCGGACAAGATCGAGCCGCCGGCCTGATTGAGGAAGGTCAAGAAGATCTCGG
Source organism: Candidatus Bipolaricaulis sibiricus (assembly GCA_004102645.1). Taxonomy (GTDB): domain Bacteria; phylum Bipolaricaulota; class Bipolaricaulia; order Bipolaricaulales; family Bipolaricaulaceae; genus Bipolaricaulis; species Bipolaricaulis sibiricus. Next base: position 455,155 of record CP034928.1, read on the forward strand.
GGTTCGGTGGACGGAACGCTGTTCCGTAGATGCCCTTTGCCTCATCCTTCCCGATCGCGGTGACGTAGGACTCGAACTCCGCCCACGTGGTCGGCGGATTGGGAACGAGGTCCGGCCGGTAGTAGAGGACCAGGATCGACTTGTTGAACGGGACCGTCACCATTCGCCCCTCGAACAGCTGGCTGAACTGGGGGAGGAACTGATCTTGGATGTCCTCCGGGAGGAACAAGTCCAGATCGACCAGCGCGTCGAGCCACAGCGTAGTCCAGTTCTCGTACTGCTGGGCCAAGGTTGGCGGCTCGCCGGCTGCCACCGCTGCGATTAGCTTCTGCTGAAGGGCGCTGTACCCCCCCTGGTAGATGAGGTCGACCTCGATGGTCGGGTTCTCGTCGCGGAACTTCTGGACGAGCTCGGTCAGCGTGGTCCCCAATACTCCGCTCATCGCGTGCCAGAAACTGATCTTCACTTGCCCAAACGCCACCACGCCCAGCACACACAACAACGCTAGTACTGCGATTCGTCGCATGTCACCCACCTCCATGGGTTGTCCAGACACCTGTTGCGCCTTCCTCCGGATCCCTGCCTGTTCTTCCTGTTCTCACCTCCCTCTCACTTGATCCCGGTGCGGGCGATCCCCTGGATGAACTGCCGCTGCGCGAAGAGGAACAGGATCAAGACGGGGACGATCGCCATCGTGGCTGCGGCCATCAGCCGTGGGTAGTCCGTACCGATGTCCATCATGAAGAACCTGAGTCCGACGGGCACGGTCCGCAACTCCACCTTGTCGGTCATGATGATCACCCACAGGAACGCGTTCCAGGAGCCAACGAACTTGAACAGGGCCACAGTGGCGATCCCCGGCCGGACCAGTGGCACGGCGATCTGGAAGATGTAGCGCAGTCGATGGCACCCGTCGATCCGGGCCGAGTCCCACAGCTCGTCGGGAATCGTCTTGAAGAACTGGCGGAGGAGGAAGATCCCGAACACTCCAGCCGTCCACGGGATGATGAGCGCCCAGTACGTGTTGTACCAGCCCAGGCGGTTGATGAGGATGAACGATGGCACGAGCAACATCTGGCCGGGGATCATCAGCGTGCCGAGGAGAAGGCCGAGCAGCAGCCCCCGCCCGAGGAACGTCATCTTCGCCAGGACGTACGCCGCGGGAATGCTCGTCACGACGTCGCCCACCGTGGTGGTGATGGCGAGGAAGAACGAGTTCCAGAAGTAGATGGCAAATGGAGCGGCGTGCCACGCGGCCGGGTAGTTGTCCCAGCGGACCGGGTTGGGGATCCACTGGGGGGGGATGCGCAGTGCCTGGACGATGTCCTTGAGGGATGTCGTGATCATCCAGAACAGCGGCATCGCCATGATCACCGCCACGAAAGCGAGAGACACGTAGACCACCACAAGGCTGCCCACCCGCCTCAGCAGATAGGTCTCCCCGCCCCGCCGGTGAACCGCCATGGTCCTCACCAGTACTCTACCTTGGGCACCGAGACACGACAAGGTTCTGATCCATCTTGTGCTCGATGTCGCTCCGAAACGAGCGGCTGCAGCTTCTCGGTATCCGTGGTCGGCGGGGTGAGCGGGGGTCAACGTGCGCTAGAAGGACAACTTCCAGCCGATGTTCCAGTACTCGAGCGGGTGCGCCTTCGACTGGTCGATCATCCCGCGCGTAAACACGGCAAGCCCGGCCATGACGGGCACCTCCAGCCTCAGCCGCACGCGCCGAAGCCCAAACAGATAGGGTCCATCGCCGAGCCAGAAATCCGCATTGAACCAAACATTGCCGCTCCCACAGCAGCTCGCGCTTCGATACGCGAGCCCAACGTACGTCCACTCCGCGCTGCGGAAGCTCAATGGACTTGCGCTGTTCATCCTCGCCCGATCAAGGGCCACCCCAGCCTCGAGGCGTAGATCCCCGAGCCAGCAGTAGATCCGCCACCCGTAGATCTGGAACCCGGTCCAGGCGTTGTCCGTCCACACCGCGTCTCCGTAAACAGAGAGGCAACCCCGACCCCCCGGCCAATTGGGCTCGAGGTGCACGACCTTCTGGTCGGTGGCGTAGGTGACCGACAGGTCGGCGGTGATCCCGCAACACAGCAGGGGCAGGCCCCTCAGCGTGAGCGCGAAGGTCCCCAATCCAACTGGGGCCCAGGATAGCGCGGCATCGTAGCTGATGCCACAGCAGAGGGGACGGCTGTCGGCCCTGACCGCGATCTGCCGAAGCGTGAACCCCCAGCAGCAGTCTCCGAAGTCGATCGTGATCGTCCACGGGGCAGACGTGTACCGGAGTCGGTGGCTGAGGAACATGCCGGGCAATCCTCCTTCTGTGCAGCAGCGGTTCCGCGACGTGGAGATCAGGTTCGGCGGCAGGATCACCGCGACACCGTCGATCACCGTGATCGTCCCGTGCACGCACACCTCGCTCGCGTACGAGGTCCCCACCGTGGACCAGCCAGGGTGGATCGGCAGGATGACCTCTACCCGATTCCCCACCGCAGCCCCGCCGCCGAGCCTTACGCGGTACCCGCTGTGGCCGTGGTACGAGCCAGGAGGGGATCCCGAACTGGGAGTGATGCTCGCGACCGGGCCCTGGACGTACACGGTCTGGCCGACATGGTTCAGGGCCTCGAACCAACGGATCGTGGTTCCCGGGCATCCCGCGGACACGGCCACCCCCATGCACGTGCCGAGCGAGAGGGCTGACGGCGAGGTGATGGATACCTCGGCCACGGAATACCCTCCTGAGGCAGGGCCGCCCGAGGTGTACCGGTAGCCCTTGATCGTCCCGCGCACGCAGACCGTCCTTCCGACCCAGCTCGTCCAGAACTGAGTCCCGAAGGCTGTCTCGAACGCGGCGACACTCGCCGGGGGAACGTAGATCTGGAACCGATCGGGATCGGGCGAATCCACACCGATGCTCAGGGTTAGCGCCGCCCCCGCGTACGCGTACCCCGCGACCGGTCCTGCCACGTACACCTCGCGGCCCATGAACTTCCATGCATCCATCCAGGAGACGACCTCGACGCACGGCCAGGCACCGAACGTGCTTCGGTCGCCAGAGGTGTACTCGGTAGCACGTGCCCAATGGTGGAACGAGAGACGCAGGGTTCCGCCCTCGAGCGGGGTCTCCATGTGGAGCCAGGCCCTGCGGTACCGGGCCTCCTGAACGTGGAAGTAGATCTTTCCCCAGGCGTCGAACGCCCCCAAGCTTCCGTCCAGATGAAAGTTCTGGTAGCGCAGCAAGCCATCGGAGTAGATCTTGGACTCGCTCTCCACCCTCCACCCCGGGGCAAACTGCCAGTTGAGGGTGATGTCCGAGCTGTAGATCCGGGTGGTAGGCAGAAGCTCGAAGGTCAGATCCCAGGACCCAACAAGCGGCATGGCTTGGGCGAGGGCTACCGCCAACACGAGGGACAGCGCAGACGCCAGGTGCTGTCGCATCTCGCCTCCACCTCCATTGCCGTGCGGATCGTTGAGTGCTGCCTGGTCGGTCCTGGGCGGCGGTGCCTGACACGCAAGCTCCGCAGTGCACGTTATCATAACGTTCCCACATCGGGCGGGCAAGCGACGCCCCAACAACAGGTCTGCGCAGCCTTCGGGACCGGTCTGCACGGGTGATGCGCCTCCGGGGAGCTTGTCTCCCAGGGGAGGCAGGGGATCCCCGGCTCTCAGGCGACTGCGCTGCTTGGCGTGTCCGCGCGATTGGGCTACGATCCCGCCGCCATGGCGGGACGACTGGAGGTAGTTACGGGGTGCATGTTCTCGGGGAAGACGGAGGAGCTTCTGCGGCGGGTGGAGCGGGCCCGCATCGCGAGGAAGGAAGTCCTCCTGTTCAAACCCGAACTCGACACGCGGTACGCTGCGGAGGAGGTGGTCACCCACTACGGGCGGTCCCTCCCGTGCCGGCGGCTGCCGACGGACATCGCGTGGGCGTCGTTCTCCGAACTCGTTGCCCAACCCCCGTCACCCGTCACCGAAGTGTTCGCATTCGACGAAGCCAACTTCTTCGGCCCGTCGTTCCCCAACCTGTGTGAACGGCTCGTCTCCTTGGGGAAGCGGGTCATCGTGGCGGGCCTCGACCTCAACTTCCGGGGTGAGCCGTTCGGTCCGATCCCCCAGCTTCTGGCCCTTGCCGACGAGACGCTCAAGCTGTCCGCGGTGTGCACCGTGTGTGGCGAGCCCGCCACGCGCTCCCAACGCCTTGTGGATGGTAAGCCCGTCACCGGGGGGCCGGAGGTCCTCATCGGCGGTCTGGAGAGCTACGAGCCGCGCTGCCGGGCTCACTTCATCTCCCCCGGTCGCTGAGCCCATGGGGGCCCCGGCGGTCGAGTTCTGCGAGGTCTCGTTCGCCTACCGTGGTCAGACGGGGGCGCTGTCCGTCCTCGATCGGGTCTCCCTTGCCGTGTCTCACGGGGGGTGGGCGACCCTGGTCGGACCCTCGGGGTGCGGGAAGACGACACTTCTCAAGATCGGGGCGAGGCTCCTGGAACCCGACTCCGGCACGGTGCGGGTTCAGGACGGAGGCGATGGGCCACGGATCGCCTACATGCCCCAGGCCGATACTCTCCTCCCGTGGCGGGATGCCCTCGGAAACGCACTCCTGCCAGCGGAGGCGACGGGGCGCAACCGGGCGCAAGCCCGGGCCGAGGCCCAGGCGCCGTTCCACGAGTTCGGACTGGCGGGTTTCGAGCGGAGCTACCCCCACGAGCTGTCGGGCGGGATGCGGCAGCGCCTGGCCCTCATGCGCACACTCCTCTCCCGTGGCGAGGTTCTGCTCCTGGACGAGCCGTTCGGGGCGCTCGATGCCCTGACTCGCACCGCTCTCCAGGATTGGCTTGCTGCGGCGCGGATCTTCCGTCGGAAGACAGTCCTGTTGGTGACCCACGATGTAGAGGAGGCGGTTCTTCTGTCGGACCAGGTCCATGTCCTCAGCCCTCGTCCCGCCCGCGTGGTCGCGACACTTCCGGTCGCCCTTCCCCACCCTCGCTTGCGTACCGATCCTCGCATTGCCCAGGCCCGGGCTGACATCCTGAAGAACCTCGCGTCCCATGCATAGGGTCCGGATCAGCGGGCTGCCCAGTGCACTTCTCCTCCTCTCACTTCTCGCCCTGTGGGAGGTCGCGGTGCGCCTGGCAGGGGTGCCACCCTACATCCTTCCCCCTCCAGCCCGGATCCTGGCCACCCTGGCCGCCGACCTGCCGCTGCTCCTGCGGCACGCCGGCACGACGCTGAGCGAGGTGGCTGCGGGGCTTGCGCTGGGGGCCGCCAGCGGGGTCACCGTGGCCCTGGTGGGGTTCTACGTCCCCGCGATCGGTCGTGCGCTCCACCCGTTCGTCCTCTCGTCCCAGGTGGTTCCCGTGTTCGCTCTCGCCCCCCTGCTCGTGTTGTGGTTCGGCTACGGGCTGTGGCCGAAGGTGATCGTGGTGGGCCTGATCACATTCTTCCCGATCGCGGTCAACCTGGATCACGGTCTGCGATCGGTCGGGCCCGACCTGGTGGATCTCCTCATCACGCTCGGGGCCCGGGAGGCAACGATCTTCCGGCTGGTCCGACTCCCAGCCGCGCTGCCGGCGGCGATGGCGGGTCTCAAGGTCGCCGCCACGGTGGCCCTTGCCGGGGCCGTGATCGGAGAGTGGATCGGCGGGCAGGGCGGGTTGGGGTACGTCATGATCCAGGCCAACGCCGTTCTCCGCGCCGACCGGGTGTTCGCCGCTCTTGTCGTGCTTACCCTGCTCGGGATCGGGTTGTTCGGCGCCGTGGCCGCCCTTGAGCGTTGTGTCCTCCGCTGGCGCCCGCGCGACTCCCGGCGCAAGATCGCGTCGCGATGAGATGGATGTGGGCCCTGTTCGTCCCGTTTGTCCTCGGCCACGGGGAGCCACTCCGGGTGATGCTCGACTTCTACCCGAACCCCAACCACGTCCCGCTCTACGTGGCCCAGGCGCAGGGGCTGTTCCGGGCGGCAGGAGTCGAGGTGGAGATCATTGCCCCCTCCGACCCAAGCGACCCAACGAAGCTTGTCGCAGCTCGGGCGGTAGACCTCGCGCTGACACCCCAGGCGAACTACCTCCTCGCCAGGGGGGCCGGCCTTCCCCTCGTGGCGGTGGGAGCGCTGATCGATGGGGCCCTGGGCGGCCTGCTGGCCCTCGAGCGGTCTGGCATCACCGACCTTGCCGACCTGCGCGGACGGCGGATCGGGTATGCCCTCGAACCCCTGGAGCCAGTCCTGTGGCGGACGATGCTTCGCCATGCCGGAGTGGAGCCGGCGGAGGTAGAGCTCGTCTACGTAGGGATGAACACCTTGTTCGCGCTCCTCGCCCGGCGCGTGGATGCCATTGGGGCGTTCCGGAACTACGAGGTCCTGGCGGTGGAGGCGCTCGGCGATCAGCCGCGGTTCTTCCCCCAGGAGGAACATGGGGTTCCCGACACCTATGAGCTCGTCCTGATCGCGCACCCGACGTTCGTGCGGGCACACCTGCCGCGCGTCCGTCTCTTCGTGCAGGCGCTCGCCGAGGCAATCGACTTCACCCTGGACCACCCTGCCGAGGCCCTGGCCATGTTTGAGGCCGCGGTTCCCGAGCTCGCCGGGGAGGAGCTCACCCGCCGCTCGTTCGCCGCCACGCTTCCCCGCTATGCGCGTGGGGTACGTCACGACGACGTTCCGCGGTGGGAGGCGATGCAGGCCTACCTCGTCGCCCACGGGCTGATTCCGCACGCCCTGCCCATCACTGACCTCATCACCACCGAGGCACTCCCGTAGCCAGGTTGCGGCCCCCTCCCTGGGGGGGTAGCCTCACGTCTCGTATGCCCATTCTGGCCGTCGATGATCTCCACGTGGCGGTTGGGGAGAAGCCGGTCCTGCGCGGGGTCGACCTTGCCCTCGAGCCCGGACGGGTCCATGCGCTAATGGGACCCAACGGATCTGGGAAGTCGACCCTCGCCCTGAGCCTGGCCGGCAGCCCGGGCTATGTGGTGACCCGCGGGAGAGCGATCCTCGACGGGGCTGACCTCCTCGCCCTTCCGCCCGTCGAGCGAGCGCGGAAGGGGCTGTTCCTGGGGTTCCAGTACCCCCCCGAGATCGAGGGCGTATCGCTGCGGGAGTTCCTGCGGTTGGCGTGCGCGGAGCGGGGCCAGGGGTTCTGCGAGTTTCACAAGAGCTACCCCCAGGCCATCGCCCGTCTGAAGATGGACGCGTTCGACGGCCGGGAGCTCAACGTCGGGTTCTCGGGAGGGGAGAAGAAGCGCTCCGAGCTCTTGCAGCTTCTTCTGCTGAAGCCGAAGGTGGCCCTGCTCGACGAGCCTGACTCCGGGGTGGACGTTGACGCCCTGCGCCTCATCGCCGGTGGGATTCGCGACCTGGCCGAGAGCGGCGCTGCGGTCCTCATCATCACCCACTACCCGCGGATCCTGGACCACGTTCCGTTGTCCGAGGTGTTTGTGCTCGATGAAGGCCGGGTCGTCGAGCAGGGAGGGCCCGAGCTTGCTCATCGAATTGGCGAACAGGGGTTCGAGGTGGTGCGCGGATGATCGGGAAGGGAGCCCCGCGTACGCTGACCCGTGAGTTCGTCGAGGAGCTCTCGGTCGAGAAGGGGGAGCCGGCGTGGATGCGTTCCCATCGCGAGCACTGCCTGGCCGTGTTCGAGCAAGCGCGCCTTCCGCGGTTCGGCCCAGATCTCTCGCAGCTCGACTTCACCGATCTCTCCTACTACGCGCGGCCAGTGGATCCCGTTCAGCGGTGGGAGGACCTCCCCGACGAGATCCGCCGCACCTTCCACGCTCTGCGGCTTCCAGAAGCCGAGCAGAAGGCCCTCGCCGGGCTCGGCGCCCAGGTCGACTCTGAGGTCGTGTACCGGTCGCTCCTCGACGAGGTCCGTGCGCAGGGCGTGATCTTCGCGAGCATGGACGCGGCGGTGCGCGACTACCCATGGATCCGCGACTACTTCATGAAGGCGATCCCGCCTGAGGACAACAAGTTCGCAGCCCTCCACGGCGCGGTGTGGAGCGGGGGAACGTTCATCTGGGTTCCGCCGGGTGTTGAGGTAGCCGTCCCGCTTCAGGCCTACTACCGGATGCAGACTGAGGCCGTGGGCCAGTTTGAGCACACGCTGATCGTCGCCGAGCCTGGCTCCTCCGTGCACTACATCGAGGGGTGCAGCGCGCCGAGGTTCGCCCGATCGGCGCTGCACTCGGGGATGGTGGAGATCTTCGCCAAGGAGGGAGCCAAGGTCCGGTTCACGACCGTCCAGAACTGGTCGAAGAACGTCTACAACCTGAACAACAAGCGGGCCCTGGCCTACGCCGGAGCGGCGGTGGACTGGGTATCCGGGTCGCTGGGGAGCAAGGTGACCATGCTCTATCCGACGACCGTTCTCCTTGGGCCCGGGGCGCGGACAGAGAACCTGTCGTTCACCTTCTCGCAGGACGGGATGTGGCTCGACAGCGGGGCCCGGGCCATCCACCGCGCGCCGGACACGACGTCGCGGCTCGTCTCGCGGTCCGTCGTTCAGGGGAGCGGCCGATCCGTGTTTCGCGGCACCGTGCACGTGTTCCCGCATGCCAAGGGGTCCAAGGCGCACGTGGAGTGCTCGACCCTCCTTCTCACCCCGGACGCGAAGACGGAGACGATTCCCATCCTCAACGCCGAGACCGATGACGTCGAGCTGGGTCACGAGGCGACGGTGGGTCGGGTGTCCCAGGACCAGCTGTTCTACCTGATGAGCCGGGGACTCTCCCAGGCCCAAGCGATGAGTCTCATCGTCAACGGGTTCGTGTCCCCGATCCTGAAAGAGATCCCGCTCGAGTACTCGATCGAGCTCAAGGGCCTCCTCGAGACGAGCTTCGAGAGGGCGATCGGCTGATGGCCCCCCGCATTCGCGCCGATTTCCCGATCCTTCAGCGCACGGTTCACGGGAAGCCCCTCGTGTACCTCGACTCCGCGGCCACCGCGATGAAGCCGGCCGCCGTGATCGAGGCCGAGGCAGCGTTCTACCGCGAGTCCTACGCCAACGTGCGGCGGGGGGTGTACGAGCTCGGGGCCGAGGCCACCGACCGGTACGAGAGGGCGCGGGCCACGGTCGCCGCTCTCATCGGTGCTCCCCCAGCGGAGGTCGTGTTCACCCGAGGCACGACCGAGGCCCTCAACCTTGCGGCGTGGGGGCTTGGGGAGGCGCTCGTCGAGCCCGGCGACGAAATCCTCGTCACAGAGATGGAGCACCACGCGAACCTCCTCCCGTGGCAGGAGATGGCGCGGCGCCGCGGCGCGCACCTGCGCGCCGTGGCCGTGACTCCGGACGGGCAACTGGACCAGGATGACCTGCGGCGCAAGCTGTCCCCGCGGACGAAGGTCGTGTCCGTGGTCCACGTTTCCAACGTCTTGGGGACGGTGAACCCGGTGGCGGAGATCGCTCGCCAGGCCCATCAGCACGGGGCGGTGGTGGTGGCGGACGCTGCCCAGTCCGTCCCCCACATGCCAGTGGACGTAGCCGAGCTGGGGGCGGACCTCATCGCGTTCTCGGGGCACAAGATGCTCGGGCCGACGGGGATCGGTGTCCTGTGGGGGAAGCGGGATGTGTTGGCAGAGCTTCCCCCGTTCATTGTCGGCGGGGAGATGGTACGTGAAGTGTGGCTGAACTGGGCGACGTGGGACGAACCGCCGGCCCGGTTCGAGGGCGGGACTCCGCCCATTGCGCAGGCGGTCGGGCTGGCCGCAGCCGTGGATTACCTCCGGGCGCTCGGGATGGACAAGGTCCGCCAGCACGGAGAAGCGCTGGCGGCCCTTACCCTGGATGGGCTGCTCTCTCGACCGTACGTGACGGTCTACGGACCCCACGACCCCGCGATGCGCGGCGCTCTCGTCGCGTTCTCCCTGTCTGGGGTCCACCCCCACGACGTGGCCACGCTCCTCGATCAAGAGGGGATTGCGATTCGTGGCGGGCATCACTGCGCGCAGCCCCTGCACCGGCGGTTCGGCATCCCCGCCTCGTGTCGTGTGTCGTTCCACGTGTACAACACCCTCGACGAGGTCGAGCGGTTCGTCTCCGCCCTCGATCGGGTATGGGAAAGCCTCCGATGACCGGGTACGAAGAGGTCATCCTCGACCACTGGCGCCATCCCCGGAACAAGGGGCGGCTTCCTTCCCCCGACGCCTCGGCCGTGGAGGCGAACCCATTGTGCGGGGACGTGGTGCGGATCGAACTCGCGATTCATGACGGGCGTGTCCACGACGTTCGCTTCGAAGGCGAAGGATGCGCGATCTCGCTCGCCGCGGCGTCGCTTCTCACCGAGCTGGTGCAGGGCAAGTCGGTGGCCGAGGCAGCCGCGGTGACCGATGAGGCACTGCTGTCCGCGCTGGGAGGCGTGGTGCGGACGCGTCTCTCGTGTGCGCTCCTCCCGCTGCGTGCCTTGCGCAAGGCGCTGGGGGCGACACCCCACCCCAGGCAATGACGGGCCGCTCTCGGGGGAACCTCCTCTGGGTGGCGGGTGTAGGTGGGTGGGGTGATTCGAGATGACACAGTTGGGTCGCGCGTCGGTTGCTGTCCTCCTGGGGATCCTCCTCGCTGCGGGGGGGCTCGCCGCAGAGGAGGCGAAGCCCGTCCTCCCCGCGGGACTGATTCCCACCCCGGACAAGCCGGGAATCGTCCTCTCGCTCAAGACCGACAAGGGTGTCTATGCCCCTGGCGAAGCGCTCAGGCTGACGTTCACCCTCCCCCGCCCGGCGTACGTGTACGTGTACAATCTGACATCGGCTGGTAGAGTGCAGCTCATCGTTCCCAACCGGTTCCTGCAGGACTCGTTCTTTCCCGCGGGGACCCACACGTTGCCCACCCGAGGCTGGGTGCTGCGACTGACCGAACCAGAGGGCGTGGAGTACCTCCAGCTCGTCGCGAGCGAGACGCCGCTGTCGTTCTACGAGGCCAAGGGGTTCGAGAAGGACGCGTTTCTCGTCTTCACCCAGCCCGCGGCCTTTGCGGGCACGATCCAGGGACTGTTGGGCGGGAACTGGGGGGCAGTGTGGACGGCCTACCGGGTGTACAAGCCCAAGGCGTACGTTTCTGTGACGACCGTCCCGCCGGGGGCCGCGGTGTCTGTGGACGGCCAAGCGGTCGGCCTGTCCCCCGTGTCGACCGTCGTCTCCCCGGGGCGCATCCGCGTCCAGGCGTCGCGGGCGGGCTACGAGACCCGCTCCGTCCAGCTCACCGTGACCGACGGTGAGGAGGTTCACCTCTCCCTCACCCTGTCGCCGTCGCGGCCGGCCTGGCCTCCGTTGCGGCCGACGTTGCCTCCGTCCGGAGGTGCGCCGCAGATCGACGTGGACGCCAGCGTCGGCGTTGCTGTGGGCGCGGACTCGATCGCCCTCGACCTGTGGGTTGCCGGGCTCGGGTTCGGGGCGTCGGTCCGCCCCGCCCCGCCCCGCCCGGACCTCACCCAGCCTGGCCCGGGCGGCGAGTACCCTTGGGGCCCCGAGGTCGAGGCCTACCTGGCGCTGTGGGTTCCCTTCGGTCGCGGGGGGGCTCTCCTCCTCGGCGGGCTGTCGGCGCAGGACATGGCGTGGATCCCGGCGTGGTCTCCCGCGGCCGTGCGGCCACAGGTTGTCGTGGAACCTGAGGTGTGGAGCCAGTACCGGGTTACTTTTGGAGTGGGGATCGGCATCGTCGGCGACGGATGGCGCGGGCACGTCCTCTGGCACAACCGTCGCGGCCCCGTTCTGGGGTTCGTGCTGTCGATCTAGGAAGTCCTCGGGTACGGCTGAGCAAGAGACCGGGGCGCCGGTGAGGCGCCCCGGTATGGGTAGCTGGAAGGGAGAGGGTCTACTCGTTGACGATCTCGATGAGAACCTCCTGGTGCCTGCCATCCCGGAGAGCGATGATCAGCTTGTAGTATCCCGCAGGGAGACCACCGGCCGGGTACCAGATCGGAACACCACCGTCAGGTCGGGTGGGGATCGAGATCTCCTGCAGCCCTGTCACCGGGTTGTAGCGGGTGGGTCCCCAGTACCAGATCGTCTGGTGTCCGTTCTCGTGGAGCTGGATCAGCGTGACCCAGCCACCAATCGCTGTGACTGGGTTCCCTTGGAAGTCGTGCAGCTCGAACGAGACGAAGATTGGTTGGCCCGCTTCGTAGATGGCGTCAACCAACTGCCCTTGGAAGGCACCCGCGCCACCGGCGATACCGAGGTCAACGAACGACCCTGCGCCGCCGGCCGGAGTGGCCCCGTAACCGAGGAGGAGGCGCACGAAGTCGCCATAGTCGAAGGCGAAACCGAGAGCGTGGGTCACCGCGAGGAACCCGAACTCGTTGAGGAGTGTCTCGGCCTCTTCCTTGGTGAGGCCGTAACGAGTCATGAGATCCAGGATCAGCAGGCCCTCAGAGAGGAGACCGCCCCGCGAGAGGAGGAAGATCGCCGCGTCGGCGTCCAACCCCTGTGAGGACATGAACTCCAGCACCTCGCACACTGGACGTGGGAGATAGGGGTAGTAGTTGACCAGTCCGAACGTGGCTGTGCCCGGGTTGCGCCCGCCCCACCAGTTGTAGGTGGCGTCGAGCACGCCCAGACCGCTGTTGGTCACGTTACCGTAGATGTCGTTCCAGTTGATGTGGATCGTCGAGGCGTCGACCCCTCCCGCTACCGTCACGTCTCCGAGGATCTTGAAGCCCTCGCCCATGCGACCGAGAAGGATCCCCGCCGCCTGAAGGGACAGGGTGCCCGTGAGCGTGGCTGGGTTTGGGCAGCTTGAGCAGCTGAAGAGGTTCGTCGGACCTGTCACCGGGGTGCTGGCGTTGTAGGTCCCCTCACGGACCCGGATCGTGTCCGCGAATGGGAGCGTGTTGGCACCCGCGATGGCGGTGTTGAGGTAGCCACCGGTGGGCTCGGGCCCGACCGGGGCGACGATGATCGTCACCGGCCCGTTGATCTGCACACCAGGTTGGGTCGGGTCTCCGTCCGGGTCTGTCCCCAGCCACGGGCTGAAGATGACGTTGCCGTAGATAGCGTCGCCGCCGCCTGCGTACTCAGGGACGTCATCCCAGTCGAGATCTACCCACGGGCCTGTGGACGAACCCCACCAGTTGAGGGCCGCGTCCAGAACCTGGCTCTCGTAGTTCACCAAGCCCCACGCGTTTCCGGCGATGCTGTTGAACCGAACGAGCGTCCCTCCGGGAACCACAGAACCCCCGCCCCAGCTGCTCACGGCGACGTAGTTACCGCTGAGGACGTTCCGCTCGATCGTGGTGTTCAGGGCATCGTACTGAAGGTCGATCCCCCAGTCGCTATCCAGCACGGTGTTTCCTGCGATGAGGTTGTGGTTCGCCGGCCCTCCTCCCCACGCCGTGAGGCCCATCACAGCGATGCTCGTCTGGTTGTTGAACACGAGGTTGTCCAGGACCGATACGTTGTCACTCCCCACCACGAGGATTCCACTTGCCGTCCAGTACGGGTTGTTTACCCAGTGGTTGGAGACGACGTTCCCCACCACCTGCCCCGTGGCACCGTAGCTTACCTGAATCCCGTTTTCCGCCCACCAGCCGGTCGCCGCCTCCAGGCCGTTGCCCGTCACGATGTTGCCGATGATGTTGACGATGGGATCAGGAGCCGGACCTCGCTGCCAGCCAACGACGTCGCCGAGGGCTCCGATGCCGACTCGGCTGTAGTTGGAGACGGCGTTCTCGATGATGTCGACCACGGAGTCTCCGTAGACGAGGATCCCCGCTGTCTGTGACCCCGTCCCCACCCCTCCCGGCATGAGGTTGCGGATCGTGTTGCCCCGGATCGTTCCGTGGACGTTCCGGTACAGGATGCCGACCAGCCGTGATCCGCTTGGGGGGACCACGTTCTGCCCGTCCACGGTGAGGAACAAGACGTCGGTGAAGCTGATCTCCGGCCCGGACACGTGCGTTCCGGCCAGCGTTCCGCCGTAAGCGAAGACGATCGGATCGAACTTAGCCGTGCTCTCAGCGATTGTGTACGTCTGGGAGCCAGGGGCCTTGATCACCGCTCCGGGTTCCCCTTGGAGGACAATGCCCTTCCCGATCAACGCTTGGGTCACGTAGGTTCCGGCCTTCACGAGGACCGTGTCCCCCGTCTTGGCCGCGTTCAGGGCGCGCTGGATCTGCATCTCCGGCCCAACGACGAACCGACCAAGGCCGAGGTCGAACACCACGGAGTAAGACGCTAGCAGGGGGTCAGCAATCGCCGCGAGGAGCGCCTCGGCCACTGTCGCGTAGTACGCAACGCCCGTGTTATAGGGTGGCGTTGGTGACTCCGGGGCGTAGACCTTGCCCACAAGGCCCAACTCGAGGGCCGTTGTTTCCAGGTTCGGCGTGCTCCCCTGGCCGTACTTCATCAATGGGGCCACGCCCTGTCCCCCGAAGATGACCGTGCCCGCTGGCGCGGTCAGGCTCACAGTCGTCCCCAGGGAGTCCATGATGTAGATCCCCATCGGGGTGTTGACCACCGTGTTTGCCCCGGCAAACGTAGCGGAGAACGATCCGGCCGTAAGCGCATAGATGGCTACGCCCGCCCAACCGGTGGTCACCCCCGTGTCGTGGACGTAAATGTCCTGGAGCATCACAGAAGTGCTGTTGGTTAGAGCGATACCGTTTCGCTAGACGTGCAGGACCTCCACGTTCCGAACTGCCGCCCCGCTGACAGCGTTCAGGTCCAGTCCTCCCAGTGGGGACCCACCGGGTAGAGCCGTCTTCCCTGCTCCGATGATCTTCACGTTCTGGATCGTGAAGTTGAGCACGCCGGACACGTGAACCAGGAAGTGCCGCGCATTGCCAGCGGTGATCGTGATGTTCTCAATCGTGACGTTGTTCCCTGCCCCGGACACCCCGATCCCGTAGCCAGCGGATTTGGGTTGAAGGATCACCAAGTCCTTACCTACGCCCGAAATCGTAACGGCCTTCGTGATGTTCAGGTTCTCTATGTACGTCCCCGCAGCGACGATGATCGTATCCCCTGGTTCTGCCGCGCTGATCGCGGCCTGGATCGTCGGGTAGTCTCCCGGCACGTTGATCGTTGCCGCCAGCCCCGTCATCGAGACCAGCAAGGCCAGTCCTGTCACTAGCCACCCAGATCGTACTGCTCCTCCCATCCCTGCCTCCTTCCCCTCGCCTGCGTTCAGAAGAAACCCTTTCGAGTGAGCGACTTCAGCCTATGTGGCCCGATCCTTTCCTAGACCATCACCCCCCTGCGGGCGCCCCCTAGCTCCAGGATTCGACGCCGACGAATAACCAGGAATCAATGAATAGCGCCAAAGGAACAAGCATGTCAAGTGACACTATGTCCTACTAGCGAACACTGTAAACAGAGTGGCCGATGTATTAAACGCGCACTCCGGGGAGCGCGCCCGGCCGTGCGCGGCGAGCAAGGCCCGCTGGACGCTCTGGGACATTGGGCTTAAGCTCCTCGGGCCCCTGCCTCCACGGGGGTGTGGCGCATGACCGGCAGCGTGGAGCGGACGGGTCTCAGGCTTGCCGGTACCCAGGTGCGGGTTGGAGGTGGACAACAGGCCGCGGCAGTCCCTGTCCACCCGGGAAGACCCGCGGTCAGGCACGTCGCCCCGAACCCGCTGGGTGGGCCTGAGGCCGCTGCCGATGGTGAACGCCGGCGGCAGACCCGCCTCCAGGTCGATTCCACGGAGCGGATGTCCGTCTGTTCTGGCTCGAGCTCGGCGAGCCTTTCTGCAGTCTCCTTACTGAATCGCGTGTCAGCGCGCCGAGATGGGACTGGTTCGGGCCCCGGAGTCCGCAGTACTGCTCAACGCCGCCGCGCGGGCGGATAGGAGCAGCCTTTGAATCCAATGGCCACCTTCTGGTAGACTTGACATGAGGGGATTAACATGGATGTCAGAGCACTCGCGGGCATCTTCGTGTCTCTCTTCGCGATCTCGTCCAGCGCGCAGCTCTCTGACCTCACGGTGCAGCGTCTCCAGGGTGCCGCCCGATTGGCGTCGCACCCGTTGGAGCTTCAGGTGAACGACGGCTGCGCGCACACCTACTACGCTGGACAGGACATGGTGATCACGGTTCGATCACCGCTGGAGGGCTTCCTGTACCTCTTTCACTTTCGTGCTGACGGCGTGGTCACGATGATGCTCTTCCCGTGCCGTCACTTCTGGGGTGACTTCCCGCTGGTGGCCCGGGCGAACGCGCCATTGACGATCCCCCCCGAAGGGGCACGGGTGTCTCTTGCAATTGGCTCGCCGGCGGGGAGGGATGCCTTGCTGGGGATGGTAGTCCCGGTCGAGCAAACGGATCTGGTGTCCTACTTCGGCGCGTATGACGCCCGGGAGTTCAGGTACCGCACTGGGGATCAGGAGGGGTTCGCCTTGTTCTTGGCGCGGAGGATCGACGACTTGAGAGCACGAGGTGTTCCGTGTGCGGCTTCGGTGTGCATCTTCCAGTCAGCGGACGCTCCGCGAGCGCCGATGGGTGCCATTGCGCTTTCAGAGGACGGCTGTAACGTGGGGGCGATGTTCCAGTGTTCCTCGGGAGGGCTTCCGATTGGCTGCGAGTCCATCGGAGCAGATCTGGCGCGTGCAGAAAGGACCGAACTTCCCAACACGTCGGGACCTGGGGAGGACGCTGTTCTGCTCTCGGCGGGCCACTTCTTTGGGTCGCTAGGAGAGGGCGATTGGCATGACTGGTACAGGATGCGGTCGCCACACGGCGAGGGTTGCATCCTGTGGTTCGATCCTGGCGGGCTGATCGTCGACCTCTACCTCCTTCACGACCCGTGCGGGGATGTGCTGGCCGAGTGCCTGGGAGTGACGGAGACGACGGCGATCCTTGTCCCGTGCTACGCGGGCATGGAATGCCCGGGACTGGGAGAGTGCTTCCAGGGCGGGGAGTGCCGCTTCTTCATCCGCATCGTCTGGCGAGGCGGGAGTGGCAACTACCGTCTGTCCCTTCTTTGGGAACAGCCCGGCCGGAGTCTGCCCTGACCGGTGGACCCGTCAGCGCGTTGGGATAGGGCTCCCCCACGCTCACGGGCAGCTCGCTGGGTGGCTCTCGGGCCCATCGTGATCCCACACTGCGGGAATGAAGACCATCAGGATCCGCGTCTTGCGGGTGAGAGGGGCCGATGCGCAGGTGTGGCCTGGTGGGAACGAGAGCAGCTGGGGTGCCGACAGCACGGTGATCTTCCCGTCGCAGTCGAGACGCATCTTGCCTTCTAGTAGTACCCCATATGCCTGAACTCCCGTGTACCCGTGGAGTGGCGTGAGCTCGCGGCGCGAGTCGCGCGCCCAGGCCTCGATGATCTGCCAGCCTCCGTTCGGTCCGCGGCTCAGCTCTCTTCCGTCCCAGCTGCCGGCGGCAAGGCTGCGGACGGTCCGGTCAGGAGCCAGGCGCCCCAGATCCCGGATCGAGGGGGTGCGGAACTGGATCTCGCTGGCGGCCTGGAGCAAAGCCTGATTGTAGTCCTCGTGCGTGATCCGCCCTGTCTCGATGAGCAGCTGAAGGGCAGCCTGCTCCCGTGAAGAGAGCTGCAGGAAAGCCCACAACGCGGAATTGCCGATTTGCTTCACCGTGAGGCCGGTCTCACGCTTCCGGGCCTTGAGCTGCTCGTGAACGTCCGGGTCGAGCACCAGATGTTTGGTCGCCATCGCCACCCCTGTTAATGTCTGCTGTGAGTGTTAGTATTGTGCGTCGGGAGAGATGGTCGGTCAACTGGTCGTCCATACTTGACTAGACGATAAACAACTGCTACGATCCTTCGGGAATGTTTCCCATGCGGGAGACAGTGCCCGGTGCGGTGCGTCTGCTCGCATCCTCCTTAGCGCCCGCCAGCCGAAGGCCCCTGATGAGCCCCAGGGGCCTTCACTCGGCTACGGATCTCAACACGGGAGGGCACGGGACATCAGCGGCCTGGCTCTTCTTGGGTAGCGCAGCGCGATTCACCCCCGACTGGGGAGGAGTCCCGCGCGGCGCCGGATGATGGGCAGTCCGCCTCTGCGCGGAGTTGTCCGCAACCCGCTTGGATGTCCACGCCGCGGGAGCGACGCACGGTGGCATCCACACCACGGCGGATCAGCTCCCGCCGGAACGCATCGACGCTCTGCGGGTCAGGCCGCTGGAAGGGAAGGCCCGGGGCCGGGTTGAATGGGATTAGGTTCACGTGGGCAAGGCGTCCCCGCAGGAGCGCGGCCAAGGCGCGGGCATGGTAGAGGTGGTCGTTCACGCCCGCGAGGAGGACGTATTCGTAGGACACCCGCCGCCCAGTGACTTCGGCATAGGCGTCGGCTGCGGCTAGGATGTCCCGGATCGTCCACCGCCTGGCCGATGGGACGATTCTCCGCCGGAGTGTGTCGCTGGGGGCGTGGAGAGAGACCGCGAGGTTGACCTGGAGGTTCTCTCCTGCCAGACGGCGGATTCCCGGCACGACTCCGATCGTGGAGACGGTGAACCGGCGTGCCCCGAGGGCGAACCCGTGCCCTTCGTTGAGGTTGCGGATCGCCTTGAGCGTGGCATCGTAGTTGAGGAGGGGCTCGCCCATCCCCATCAGCACGACGTGGGTGAGTCCCTCACCGTGGGCCCCGAGCTCTCGAGCAGAGTGGAGGACCTGGGCCGCGATTTCCCCGGCCGAGAGGTCACGCGTATACCCCATCCTGCCTGTGGCGCAGAACGCGCACCCCACCGGGCACCCTACCTGGGTCGAGATGCACACGGTCCGCCGGTTGTCTTCGCGAATCAGGACTGTCTCAATGGTCTGCCCATCGGCAAGGCGAAGGAGGACCTTTTCGGTTCCCTGATCGTCAGATCGGTGCCCGGCAACCCCGGGCACGGCCACCGTGAATGCGCCGGCGAGACGGGCTCGGAGCCCGGTGGGAAGACTCGTCATCTGGTCAAAGTCCGTGGCGAGGTGCTTCCAGACCCACTCCCAGACCTGCTGAGCACGGAACGGGGGATCGCCCCATGAGGCGAGGGTTGCCGCCAGTTCATCGCGGGAAAGGTCAAGGAGATCGCGCGGATCCATCCCCCCCATTATCGCCTGACGGCGCGGAGAGTAGTATCGGTTCCATGACGGAGTTCGTGATTGCGGGTGGGAGGGTGGTCACACCGCGTCGGGTTGCAGAGACGGACGTGCTCATCAGGGATGGAAGGGTTGCCCGGGTGGGGAGGATTGCCGCCCGGGTACCGCGGACTTCGGCATGCGGTCTGGTCGTGCTTCCTGGGGTAGTCGACGCCCATGTTCACCTCGACCTTCCCGTGGCAGGCACTCGGTCGGCAGACGACTGGTGGAGTGGAACGGTGGCGGCGGCCGCGGGGGGAACAACCACGGTTGTGGACTTCACACTTGGCAGGCCGGATGTTTCTCTTCCTGAGCAGATCGAGCAGCGAATCACTGAGGCTAAGCCTGCAGCGGTGGACTACGCTCTCCGGGGAGAGATGGTCGGTTGGACCCCCGACCGGGTGGGCGAACTCACCGCGGCCGCCGAGCTCGGGGTCCGCTCGTTCAAGTTCTACCTCGCCTACGGATCGAGCGGCCGGAGGACGTCGCTGGGGACGCTCCGGCGGGCGATGAACGCCATCCGGGACCTGGGGGGGACGGCGATGGTCCATGCCGAGGCCGAGGAATTGGTCGACCCGATGGGGGGATCATTCCCTCACGCCCGTCCCGCGATTGCGGAGGAGGTGGCGATCGGCGAGGTTGGAGCGCTTGCCCGGGACGCGGGTTGCCCGACCTACGTCGCGCACATTTCCAGTGCCCGTGGACTGGCCGCGCTGCAGGCTGCGCAGCGGGCGGGCGCGCCTCTGGTCGGCGAGACCTGTCCCCATTATCTACTCCTGGATGAGGCGGTCTACACACGGCCCGACGGGCATCGGTTCTCCGTAGCTCCCCCCCTGCGGGCTGGGGCTGACCGGGACGCCCTGTGGGCTGGCCTCAAGCGGCGAGACTTCCAGGCGGTAGCCACCGACCATTGCCCGTTCTCGCGTGCGCAGAAGGACGCGCACCGGGACGATCCAAGCCACCTTCCCTCCGGGCTGCCAGGGGTGGAGACGCTGCTTCCCCTCCTCTACTCGGAGGGGGTAGCGAAGGGGCGGATCACCCTCCGCGACCTCGCCTGGTACCTCAGCGAAGGGCCGGCGCGGGCGTTCGGCCTGTGGCCCCGCAAGGGGGCCGTTCGGGCAGGCACGGATGCGGATCTTGTGCTCCTCGACCCCCGCGCTCGGTGGACGATCCGCGCCGGCGCTCTTCACATGCGGACGGACTTCTCCCCGTACGAGGACCGGGCCGTCCGCGGTCGGGTGGTGGGGGTGCTCTCCCGGGGCGAGTGGGTGGTCCGGGATGGGGAGCTTCTCGTCGAACCGGGTCGGGGGCAGTTCATCCCTTGGGGGTAGCACCCTGCTCGTTGTACGTCGCGGATCGTGAAGTCGGCTACACTACTGGGAGAAGCCGACCGGCTGGGTGTGGGTGGTGTCTAAGGAGGGAACGATGGTACGACGCGTGTGGGTGGCGGCAGTGGTGACGTCCGTTGGAATGGTGGTGGGGGTCGTGGGCCAGGTGTCGGTGGGGCTGGGATCGGGAGGCCCGCTGGTCGGGCTGCTCACGTTGGACTTGTCCCCACTCAACGCGGCTCTGTCCGCGGCGGGGTACCCCACGGTCGAAGGTCCGCTCGTTGTCTTTGGCGGCGGTGGCGTGGGCGGGGTCCTTGGTGGTCCGGTGTTCGGTGGGATCGGGTTCGGAGGCAGCCTCACCGCGCTCGCTTCAGACAAGCGAACCGATCTTGAGCTGGGCTACGGTGGTATGGTGATCGAGGTGGCACGGCCGGCTGGTCAAGGGGCCATCATCGGCGTCGGGGCCGTGCTGGGCGGCGGTGGTCTGGATCTGACGGCGCGCGCTCGCCGGCCACTGGACTTCGACGACGCCCTGGCGGATCCCCCCGTGAGTCAGTTCAGTCTCGGGTTCTTCGGCGGACTGGCCTACCTGCGGCTGCAGGTTCAGGTGTTGCCCTGGCTGGCAGCCGAGGTGTGGGGCGGGTACTTCCTCGCCTTCCCCGGCCGATGGGAAGAGGGAGGGCGCGAGATCGCGGGCCCGCAACTCGAACTCCGGGCGCCGTTCTTGGGGCTGCGCATCTCGTTTGGCGGGATAGGATCCCCTGCGGCGGCCGTGCCGGGGCCGGAGACTCCCGCACCGCAAGAAGAGCAGGAGTAGGGACCGACGGGGGCAACAGCGCAAGGCCTCCCCGCCCAATCTCCGGCGGGGAGCGCCCTGCTGCGGTGTACCACGCCCTTAGGCCTTCAGTTCCCACGCGGCGACGATCTCCCCGAAGAACAGCGTGTGGAAGTCGCCACGGGGGTAGTACTTGGACCGAGTTCCTTCGTCGAGCAGTCCTTCTGGGGTCAGCGCTGCCCGGGCAGCCACGCGGCACTCGTAGGCAACTGCGCACCCGGGGAGGAGGGGAACACGGACCTTCGTTCCAGGGATGATCTGCAGGCTGAGTTCGGCGAACTTGTCGACGTCCCGCCCAGAACGGCTCCCGCAGAACGCGAGCTCCTCTGCCATCGTGCCCAGGGGCACGTTCACTGTGAACGCCCCGCTGTGCGCGATGCAGCGGTGGGTGTAGCGCGACGGCCGCACCAGGACGTGGCACACCGGCCGTGACCACACCGTCCCGATCTGGAGCCAGCCGATCGTCATTGCGTTCGGGCGGTCGTGGTCGTCCACCGCGACCAGGAACGCACCGCCTCCATGCAGGACTTGTTCCTGAACTTCACCGAACCGCTTCCACGGATCGATCGCGCTCAAGCTCGTCATTGCATCCATCACCTCGTCACTGGGGTACGAAGGTACCCACAACCCGATCTCGCCGCGGAGAACGCGGAGGACACGGGATCGCAGAGAACACCACAGGGATTTGACACGAAGGACGCGAAAGGCACAGAGGAGGGAGGAGAACAGGGGTCGTGGGTAGGGACACCTAGGTCCGTTGCCGTCTCCGTGTCCTCCGTGGTGAAGCGGCTCCGGGGTTCCGCTGTGTCTCTGGGATGAGGTGCCGCGCTCGGGTTCATGTTTCCCTTCTCCAGGTTGCTCGCTCGAACGGGCTTGGGTAGTACGCAGCGAGGATCCCTCCCCCGATGAACTCGCGGAGGATGGACGTCGCGGGGATCTCGTCCCCGGGGTAGGGGACAAACCACCGCAGCTCCTCCAGAAGCCGCTCTGCCCTCAGCCGCAGCCGCGGATGCCGTACCTGAAGAAGCAGCGGCTCGACCCGGGACCGGAGGACGTTCCACTCGAAGACGAGGGCTGAGTTGAACATCACATCGGCTCGCCCCTGGTGGGGGAACACGAAGCGCTTCTCCCCTCGCCGTACGTTGTCCCACATCCGCAGCGTGTCCTCCGCAGTGTAGCCGCGGTAGGCGGCGTCCCGCACCACCCGCCGCAGGAGCCGGGTGTCGGTGGTCGACATCCGCACATGGTCGTCGAGGTTGAGCTGAGTGAGGGCGGAGGCGTAGATGCGGAACGAACGTTCGTCCAGGTGCGACGGGAGGAGGTCGGGGTTCAGGCAGTGCAGCCCTTCGACAAGGAGGATCCCGTCCTCCTTCAGCTTGAGCTCGCTTCCCACCTCGCGCTGCCCCGTCGCGAAGTCGAACCGTGGCAGGCGCACGGTCTTCCCCGCGAGGAGCTCCTCCATCTGATGTCGAAAGAGGGGCACCTCCACCGCCGAGACGTCGTCGAAGTCGGTGAGGCCGCGACGGGCCATCTCATCGCGGGGCAGGAAGTAGTCGTCCATCGACACGGGATACGGCCTGAGCCCGAGCGACAGAAGCTGGATCGCGAGCCGCTTCGTGAACGTGGTCTTGCCCGACGAGGACGGGCCGGCGATGAGGATCAAGCGCGGGGAAGAGGGATGGTCCGCGATCGCCTCCGCGATCTGGGCGATGCGCTGGTTGTGGAGGGCCTCCGAGACGAGGATCAGTTCCGTCATCCGCCCTGTCCGGACTGCCTCGTTGACCGTGCAGGCGTCGTACACGCCGAGTAGATCGAGCCAATGCCCGTATTCTTCGAACACCTGGAGGAGCGCGGAGTAGTCCTCGGCCGGGGCGAGCTCGGTCGGCCGCTCGCGGCGGGGGAAGCGGAGGATGAACCCCCGCGGGTAGGGGGCGAGGGCAAACCAGCGTAGGAATCCAGTGGACGGCACCATCGGACCGAACAGGTAGTCCTCGAACTGCCCCAGCCGATAGAGGGGAACCGTGCCTCCGATCCCCCCCTGCACGAGGAGCTCTGCCTTGCTGGCGAGACCCTGGGCGCAGAGGCGGGCCTGAGCCTGCGTAAGGGCAACCTCCTCCCGGACGATGGGGGCGTCCGCGCGCACGAGGTCGCGCATGTGGGCCTCGATCCGGCCCAACTCCTCCGGGGTGAACAGGGGCCGCCGCACCACCCGGCAGTAGTACCCTCCGAACGGCACGGAGTGGTCGATGATCAGGCGCGCCTCCGGGAACAGGGAGTCCACCGCCGCCGCCAGGAGGAAGCTCAGCGATCGGGTGTAAATCCGGATTCCCTCCGAGTCGGTGAGGAACACGGGCCGCACCGAGGCGTCCTCACGGAGGGGGAACGAGAGCTCTCGCAGCTCCCCATCCACGATCGCTGCCACCGCCGGGACCTGGGGCTCGGGGTACGCCGCGAGGACGAAGTCCGCCAACGGGGTTCCCGTGGGCCCCTCGAACGCACGGTCATCAGGGAACACCGCCTGGACCGTCTCCCGCCGCTTGCTCGGCCGGACCTGTGCCATGGGACGGCGATTGTACCCCCAGGGCTTCGGGGACCGCGGTCCGGTGTCCAGGGTCCGCAGCCCGGTGGTCTGTGAGCCGGGTCAGCTGGGGGTGTTCCTGCCGCGCGTGCTGCCGAAGGACCGCTCAGGGGGCGGGGGCAGCCAGTTCGGGCAGGTCCTCCCACGACCGCCGGTAGGCTGCGAGGTCCTCGGCCGAGAAGAGAACAAACCAGACCTCGTCCAAGGCGCCAGGGTGGGCCTGGAGGAACGCTCGCACCTCGCTCAGGGCAACCGGCGCCGCTTCCTCGACCGGGTAGCCGTAGACCCCGGTCGAGATGCTGGGGAAGGCAACCGTCTGCAACCCCTTCTCTACAGCTAGGGCGAGACAGGATCGGTAGGCGCACGCGAGGAGCTCCGCCTCCCCATGGCGGCCGCCGCGCCAGACCGGGCCCACGGTGTGGACCACCCACCTCGCCCGGAGGTTCCCGCCCGGGGTGATCACCGCCTCGCCCGGGGGGAGAGGGCCGCGGTCGCGACGGACGTCCGCTGCTCCCTTTGTGAGCGCGGGTCCACCCGCGCGGTGGATCGCCCCCGACACCCCGCCCCCGGGAGTGAGCTGGGGGTTAGCTGCGTTCACGATCGCGTCCACGTCTTGGGTCGTGATGTCCCCACGCCGGAGGACGAGCCGCGTGCCTGCCACCTCGGTCTCGAACCGCTCGCTCATCCTCAATCCCCAGCTTGACGTGCCTCGGCAACAAGGTCCTGCGCGCACGATACTGCCTCCCGAGCCACAGCGGGGCGCACCCGCTCGCACGGAGGCGACGCCCCCGCCTCTCCCATGTCCAGCGACACCCCGTCGAGGCGGAGGAGGGGCTTGAACCGACGGAACGCGGGGTCGTGGCGGACGGCGCGGGCGAGGAGCTCCGGGATCCCATCGTGGCCGATCGCCTCCGGATCCTCGCCCCAGGTGAGGAGGAGCGCCCGCAGGGCGCGGTCGGCGCTTGCGAGGGCCGCGTCGAGCGCCCAGTCGTGGCGACCCGCCGCGAGCAGCGCCTCACCTGCCCCGAGGTCATGCTCGGCCTGGCGGAGGTGTCGGGCCGCCTCGGCCTGCCGTGCCTTCTCTGGCCAAGGTATGCCTGCCCCCCCGCGCAGCTCGTCGAGCATCCCCTCGTCGGAGTAGCCGAAGCGGTGGCCAAGCTCGTGGTACACCGTCCGCCGGACCTGGTCCCTGAGCTCGTCCTCGCTCTGGCACCACTCCTCCAGTGGACGCCTGTAGAGCACGATCGTCCCCGGGAAGTCGCTCGGTGTGTCCACGTCGGGGAGCGCCGGCCCGTCGTACATCCCGAACGGGTAGTCCGGGGGGACGAGGCCCCACTCCGCCATCAACTCGTCGTCAGGGTAGTCGTCAACGCGGACCTCGAGGCCGTTCAGATACCGGCGGAACTCGGCGGGGAGCTCAGCCAGGGCCTCCCGCACCAGCTCCTCGAACCCCTCTCGACTCAGCTCGACCGGCATCTCCCCAATGCTACCGGATCCGAGAACCTGAGGGAGGAGACCGGACTCCGGCGCGGTTGACGTTCAGACGATGGCGGCTAGAGTTCGCCCCATGCGTGTGGGGTACGTGCAGTTCGCGCCGGAGTTCGGGGAGGTGGAGCGCAACCTGGACCGGGTGGCGGAGCTCCTCACCGGCGGGCAAGCGGACCTGTGGGTGCTCCCCGAGCTGTTCGCCACGGGGTATCAGTTTGCGTCCGCCCGGGAACTGGAGGCCCTCGCCGAGCCGGTGCCGACGGGGCGCACGACGGCCCGCCTCATCGCGCTGGCCCGCGAGGCGAACGGCCACATCGTCGCCGGCCTCGCGGAGCAGGCGGGCAAGCGGGTCTACAACGCGGCGGTCCTCGTCGGGCCGTCGGGCCTCGTCGCCAGCTACCGCAAGGTCCACCTGTTCTACGAGGAGAAACACCTGTTCGCCCCGGGCGACCTCCCGTTCCCCGTGGCCGACATCGGCCCGGCCAAGGTCGGGCTCCTCGTGTGCTACGACCACTTTTTCCCCGAGGCGGCGCGCTCACTCGCCCTCCAGGGGGCGGAGGTCATCGCCCACCCCGCGAACCTCGTTATGCCGGGCCTCGCCCAGCTCACGATGCGGGTCCGAGCGATGGAGAACCGCGTGTTCACCGTGACTGCGAACCGGGTCGGGGTTGAGGCGCGCACGGGGGAGACCCTCCGGTTCACGGGTCTGTCCCAGATCGTGGCCCCAAACGGCGACGTCCTCGCTCAGGGCCCGCAAAACGCGGAGGAGGTGCGGGCCGTCGAGATCGATCCCGCCCGGGCGCGCGACAAACACCTCACCCGGCTCAACGACGTGTTCGTCGATCGCCGCCCGGAGTTCTACCGCCGCCTCGTGGGTTAGGATTGACCGATGTTCAAGGTGGCCACGTTCAACGCCAACTCGGTGCGGTCCCGGCTGCCGCTCATCGCGGAGTGGCTGGCGCGAGAGAAGCCGGACGTCCTCTGCCTCCAGGAGACGAAGGTCCAGGACCCTGAGTTTCCGGCGCAGTTCTTCCGGGAGCGGGGCTACCACGTCGCCTTCCGGGGGCAGAAGGCCCACGCCGGGGTTGCCTTGGCGAGCCGCGTTGAGCCTACCGAAGTCGCGTTCGGCCTCGACGACGACGGCCCCCCCGACGAGGCACGTCTGGTCCGGGCCACGTTGGACGGGATCCCGATCGTGAACACCTACGTCCCGCAGGGGCAGTCCGTTGAGTCGCCTCTGTTCGCCTACAAGCTCGAGTGGCTCCGGCGGCTGCGGGACTACTTCGCCCGCCACTTCTCGCCCCGCGAGCCCGTCCTCTGGTGCGGGGACCTCAACGTCGCCCCCGGGGAGATCGACGTCCACGACCCCAAGAGGCTTATGAACCATGTCGACTTCCACCCCGAGGCGCGGGCGGCGCTAGAACGGGTCCGGGAATGGGGGTTCGTGGACGTGTTCCGCCGACACCACCCCAACGAGCCGGGGCAGTACACGTTCTGGGACTACCGCGTGCCGGGGGCACTCGACCGCAACGTGGGGTGGCGGGTGGACCACATCTGGGCCACGCCCCCCCTCGCCGAGAGGTCGGTACGGGCGTGGATCGACCGCGACGCACGCCGGGCAGAGAAGCCGTCGGACCACACGTTCCTCGTCGCCGAGTTCGAGGTGTAGGGCTCCCTCCTCGGTCTCTCCGCCTGCGCATGGACGTAGCCAACGCATCGCACCTCGCCGAGGGACCGGCGCGCTTGACGCGCTGGGTGGCTGAACTGAGGATGCCATGATGCGCGGTCCGCGGGTCGCTGTGTTGTGTGGAGGGGACTCGGCGGAGCGGGAAATCTCGCTCCTGTCCGGCCACGGGGTTCACGCATCGCTCGTCCGAAGAGGATGGGATGCCGACCTGGTGATCCTCGATACCTACGACGGGCTTCCCCAGCGGCTGGCTCCGTTCACGGCGGTGTTCAACGTCCTTCACGGGGGCAGCGGGGAAGATGGAACGGCACAGCTTCTGCTCGATCTCATGGGCAAGCCCTATGTGGGGTCGGGTCCACTGGCCTCGGCGCTCGCGATGGACAAAGTGGAGTCGCGACGGGCGTTCCAGGGGAAGGGCCTTCCGGTTCCGGAGTGGGTTCTGTGCACCGGAGGGGACCTCGGGTCGTTCGTCGCAGAGGCCGAAGAGCTTGGGTACCCCCTTGTTGTCAAGCCACGACGTGAAGGATCTAGCATAGGTCTGCACCTTGTTCGCAGCGCTGACGAGCTTGGCGAGGTGAGCGCCGCGCTCCTGGCTCGATACGGGGAGTTCCTGGCCGAGCGGTTCCTTCCTGGGCGGGAAGTCACGGCCTCCGTGCTCGAGCGGGACGAGGGGGCCGAGGCGCTGCCGCTCATCGAACTTCGGCCGAAGAAGGGAGAGCTGTTCGACTGGCAGGCGAAGTACAGCCCAGGAGAGTGTACTGTCCTCTGTCCTGCTCCGATTGAACCCGACGTTGCATCGCACATTCAGAACATCGCCCGTCAAGCGCACGAGGTCCTCGGATGCCGCGATCTGTCACGGGCTGACTTCCGCCTCACCCCCGATGGGGTGCCCCATCTTCTCGAGGTGAACACCCTCCCTGGGTTCACGGAGATGTCGCTGTTTCCGCGAGCAGCCGGTGCCATCGGGATGTCGTATGATGATCTTGTTGTCTACCTTCTGAACCGCGCTCTCCGTCGGTTGCCCTCACCGGCCTCGCTCGGATAGAGTAGCTCTGCGAGGAGGTGATGGGGTTGAAGCTCACATGGATCGGCCACGCCTGTTTCCGCATCGAGGCAAGCGATGGGACGGTGATCATCACGGATCCCTACGACGAGAGCGTCCCCTACAAGGCACCGAGCGGCCCGGCTCATATCGTGACCGTTTCGCACGATCACTTCGACCACAACGCGGTAGGACGGGTGGAGGGATCGCCCGTGGTGGTGCGCGGAATCGGCGAGAGAACGGTGCACGGGATCGTGTTCCGCGGCGTGTCGGCGTTCCACGACACGAAGGGGGGCCGTGACCGAGGCCAGGACGTCATCTTCAAGTTCGCGGTCGACGGGGTGACCCTCGCCCATTTCGGGGATCTCGGGCACACCCTGAACGCGGAGCAGCTTCGACCGCTGGGCGACGTAGAGGTGGCTCTTCTCCCCGTGGGCGGCCACTTCACGGTCGGAGCCAAGGAGGCGTCCGAGGTCGTGCGGTCACTCCCCAAGCTGCGCATCGTGATCCCCATGCACTATCGCACGGAAGTCGTGAAAGACTGGCCGATCCGGCCCGTAGACGAGTTCCTCGACGAGGTCGGACTCACGATCAAGCGTGTGAAGAAGGCCGACGTCACGATCACCCCTGCTGTGCTCCCCGCCACCAAGGAGGTGTGGGTTCTCCATCATGCCTAAGCCGTCAGCGCGCAGTGTCGCTGCCCCTGCCTCGCCGATTCGCCGTCTGTACCCGCTATCGCTCGAGGCGAAGAGACGTGGCAAGAGGGTCTATCATCTGAACATCGGCCAGCCCGACATCCCCACTCCGGCGTCGTTCATGCGGGGGATTCGCGAGGCGAACGTCGAGGTCCTCGACTACGCTCCCTCCCCGGGGATTCCCGAGGCGTTGGACGCCCTCGTTCGCTACTACGGGGAGTGGGACCTCAAGGTGGCCAGGGAGGAGATCCTCATCACAATCGGTGGGTCGGAGGGGATCACGTTTGCGCTCACGATCGCATGCGATCCCGGCGACCAGGTTCTCGTTCCCGAGCCGTTCTATCCCAACTACCTCGGCTACGCACGCTTGACGAACGTCGAGGTCGTTCCCATCACCACGTGCCGCGAGGACGGGTTCCACCTGCCACCGCGGCAGGAGATCGAGGCCCTGATTGGGCCCCGCACGCGAGCGATTCTGTTCTCGCATCCTGGGAATCCCACGGGTGTGGTCTACACGAGGGCCGAGATGGAGTTGCTGGTCGATCTTGCCCTTCGGCACGACCTGTTCATCATCTCCGACGAGGTGTACCGGGAGTTTGTCTACGACGGTGAACACACGAGCCTGCTCACGTTCTCCGAGGTCCGCGATCGGGCGATCCTCGTGGACTCGATCTCCAAACGCCTGTCGGCGTGTGGAGCACGGATCGGGACCCTCGTGTCCCGCAACAAGGACGTGATGGCCGCGGCAGCGAAGTGCGCCACGATCCGCCTTTCTGCCCCCACGTTCGAGCAGCTCGGCCTTGTGGCGTTCATGGCGGACCCGGAGCACCGCGCCGTGGTCGAAGAGATGATCAGCGAGTACCGGGCGCGGCGCGATCTGTTCTGCAGGGAGCTTCTCGACATCCCGGGGATCACGTTCCGCGTTCCGGAGGGGGCGTTCTACGTGATGATGGGGCTTCCAGTGGACGACTCCGAGGCCTTCGTCCGCTGGATGCTCACCGACTACCCGGGGTCTGAGACGGTGATGTTGGCCCCCGGTGCAGGGTTCTACGCAACACCAGGACTGGGCAAGGACGAAGCCCGTGCGGCCTACGTCCTTCAAACGGCGCACCTCACTCGGGCGTGCGCAGTGCTTGCCGACGGTTTGTCCACCTTCAACCGCAGCCGGGCGGGGGAGGTCGTTGGCGAAAGGGGGTAGGGCCGGGGATCGCGTTGAACCGCGCAGAGCGTCGCCCCGCAGGCGGAAGAGGCAGGCAGGGAGTCTCTCCTCCACCGAACGGTCCTCCTCTCAAGGTTGGGGGGCAACACAACATGGGAGTGTGGCAGCGCCCTCTACGATCCCTGCGCGCAGGGGATTCCCGGCTGTTGGTGGGTCGGCGGTGAGGCAGCTCGTGCCGAACCTGCGATGAAGGCCAGGAGACAGCGGCTGGACCAGCTCTTGGTCGAGCGGGGGCACGCCCCGTCGCGAGCACAGGCCCAGGCCCTGATCCGTTCCGGCCGTGTGCGCGCCGACGGCGCTCTCCTGGACAAGCCCGGGGCTCAGGTTTCGACCGATGCGGTGATCGAGCTTTCAGCTCCCCCCCGCTACGTTTCCCGTGGGGGGGAGAAGCTCGAAGCTGCCCTCGCCGCGTTCGCGCTCGATCCATGCGGCAAGATCTGCCTCGACGTCGGTTCTTCGACGGGCGGGTTCACGGACTGCCTCCTCCAGCACGGGGCACAACGGGTGCACGCGGTCGACGTGGGCCGGGGGCAGCTCGACTGGAAGCTCCGAAACGACCCGCGGGTGATCGTGCACGAGGGCTTGAACGCGCGCTATCTCCAGCCGGAGGACATCGGAGAGCTGGTGGACTTGGCCACGGTGGACGTTTCGTTCATCTCCCTCCGGCTCGCCCTCCCTCCGCTTGCGGCGATCGTGAGGCCGGGAGGGCAGGTGATCGCTCTTGTCAAACCCCAGTTCGAGGCCGGGCGGGAGCGGGTGCGCAGGGGAGTGGTCCGCGATCCAGCGGTGCACCACGCGGTCGTGGATGACGTGGTGACCTTCGCCCGTGAGAGCTTGGGATGGAATGTGCAGGCCATGGCACCGTCACCGCTCCTGGGCCCGGCCGGCAACCGCGAGTTCTTCGTGCACCTTGGGATCCCGCAGAGCGCGTAAGGGTCGGATCGAGGACCGCACGGAGTGGCCTGGGCTCGGGCTTGGTGTGTGTCGGCTCTGGGGACCAGGCCGGGCATGTGACGGGGAACCCTGATCCTGCTGATCCAGCCTTGCCCGCTGCGTGCACGAGCGCCCTGCCCGGGCCTCCGGCGGGCTGGGGGAAGATCCCTGCCCGCCTTACTCCGTTCGGCGGGACGTCGCTCCATCCAGAATCCGGTCCATCGTGGCGCGGAGCCGGGGGTGGTGGGTCCCCTCCCAGTAGAGCTTCCCGCAGGCTGCACACTGCCGGTACTCGTCCCGCCACGCGGCGACGCGGGGCGGGATTCTCTCGCGAACCTGTTCCTTCTCCACCGGGGCAAGGGCACCGCCACAGGCCAGGCACCGCGTGAACGGTCGCACCTGACTGGCGAGATCGAACCGCCGCACGACCTCCCGCGCCTGCTCGACGGGATCGGTAGAGCGGACCCAGTACCCGTGGGTCACGGCGCCGCGCTTGAGAAGCTCCCGGTCGCGCGTGAGCACGATCCGCCCCTCGCGGACGGCGGACGCGACGAGATCCTCGTCTCGGCATCCGTTTGCGTGGAGGGCATCGAGCCCGAGGAGGCGGAGGAACCGGGCGAGCTTTCCCAGATGATCATCGAGGAGGAACGCGATGCGACGGAGGGGTGCTCCGCGAACGCGGAGGAGTCCAGTCACGTCGAGGCTCTCGAACTTCGGGTATACGGCAAGGCGATCACCGTCGCCCAGTCGTGCGGCGAAGTCCACCGGCTCGCCGTTGAGGAGTACAACCTCCACCTCGACGTGGGGCACCCCGAGGGACTCGATCGCGTCCTTGATCGCGGGCGTCCCCCGGAACGGGTAGGGGACCGTCCTCTGCCGCCACTCCGCAGGGAGGAAGTCGTTCAGCTCCCCGTACACGCGGATCGCCGCCGTCCCCTCTTCCACCCTCGCCCCTACGGGATACGGAAGATCGCCTTCGCTCGATCCACCTTGTCCACGGTGAACACGATCTGGTTCTTCTCCACGGTGCAGTAGCAGGAGAGAACGTTGATCCCTTCGTCAGCGAGCCTTCCCAAGATCGACGCCAGCTGGCCGGGCTGGTGTGGCATCGCCATCACGAGCGCCTCTCTCTCCTCGAACTCGACCTCTTTGGCGCGCAGAACCTTGCGGGTCTTGTCGGGGTTGTCGGTGACGATCGCGATCACGCCCTCGTCGAGAACGGTCACGCCCGCGACCGCTTCCAGGTTCACGTGCTCCGCGCCCAGCGCCTCGGAGATCTCGGCCAGGGCTCCTGGGTTGTTGCCGAGGATGAACGAAAACTCCTTCACCGTGGATCACCTCCACCCAGATCGTACCACGGCGGTGGTCCGCCCGGAAGAGCCAGCTCGGCCGAGGTGCAGGTCACGAAGGTGGAGAATAGCTCTCGGGGATTGCCCTGCCGGCGACGGCATGGAGGTGCTCCGTGCTGTCTGGGTAGGGAGGCAGTTCGCACGTCTCCTCTGCGAGGCAGAGGGCGTTCACGTACGCCGCAGGGTCTGTCCGTACGGTCTCGTTCAAGCACGGCCAGCAGCGTCTCCGATGGGGTGGAGGGGGGCCCATGAGGAGCGCCCCGTCGAATGCCCCCGCAGGAGGGGCGGCAAGGTTCCGGGCATCGGCACAGAAGACCACCTCGGCGCGGAGTCCTAGGTCAGCGCTCTTGGCTTGGGCAAACGCCACGGCCCGCGGCGCGAGGTCAACCCGAGAGTCACGGGGCACCCACGACGGAGGAGCGACCGGACCGGCCCTCCGCCGATGTCGGCAAGGCTTCCGTTGGGGGAGAGTATGGGTCGAGGAAATGGAGCGCTGTGGCCGGTTCCAGCCGGCGACAGGGACGGTCGAGGCGACCCCACTCCCGCTCGACCTCGCGGTCGTAGTAGCTCCGGACCGCCTCGCTCAGCGAGCCCCGTCTGGGCTTCCCACCCCTGTTGGCAAAGAGAACGGACGGAGGCTACGCTGCTTCCGATGAAGGTAGTGGGAATCGCGGGACCGGCAGGTGCGGGGAAGTCGACCGTGGCTCGCCTTCTCGCCCGCCGACCGGGGGTGGCGCACGTCGACTGCGACGCATTGGCGTGGGCGACGTACGAGCCGGGAGGAACAGCGTACCGAGCTCTGATCGCCCTGTTTGGGGCGGGCATTCTCTCCCCGACGGGTGCAGTGGACCGGGCCCGGCTGGCTCGAGCCGCCTTCTCGGCTCCGGAGTTGAAGGCTGCCTTGGAAGCGATCGTGCACCCGCGGGTGATGGACGAGATCCGGGCAGCGATCCGCCGTCACCGAGAGGAGGGGGCCCGAGTGCTCGTCGTGGAAGGGGCACTTCTGCTGTCTTCACCGCACGTTGACCGGTCACTGTTCGACACGCTCGTGTGGCTGGACGTGCCAGAAGAGGACCGGCGGAAACGGCTCCTCAGCTTGGGACTCGATCCCGACGTGGTGGCGCGGCGTCTGGACGCGCAGCGCGATCTTCTCCCCCCGACCGATCCCCGCGTTCTGGTCGTGGACGGGCGGGGTGCGCCAGGGAAGGTGGCACGCCGCCTCGAGGGGTTACTGGGGTTGGGAAACGCCTAGCCGGCCGGACAGCACAAGATCCAGATCGGAGTGAGGCACGGCTCCCTGCGCCGTGATCTGGCACCGCTCGTGCCCCTTGCCGGCGAGGAGGATCACGTCTCCCTCGCGCGCGTCGCCAAGTGCCCACCGGATCGCTTCAGCTCGATCGAGCTCGATTCTGTACCGACCGCCCATTGCCCGCACGCCCCGCGCCACGCCCTCGGCGATCCGTCCTGGGTCTTCCCCCTTGGGATTGTCGGCGGTGATCACGGCGAAGTCGGCGAGAAGGCCGGCCACGCCCCCCATGAGGGGTCGCTTCCCGGCGTCGGCCTCGCCGCTCGCTCCAAACACGACGATCAGGCGCCGCGCATGGGGGCGCAGCGTCGACAGGGCTTCAGCTAGCGCCTGTGGGTTGTGCGCGTAGTCGACTACGGCCAGGGCCCCGTTTCCGAGTTCGAACCTCACGAACCGCCCCACGGGGAGCGATGCGTGGGACAGGTTCTCGGCAATGTGATCCACGGGGTGGCCGAGGGCCCACGCCGTTGCCGCCGCGGCAAGGGCGTTGGCGACGTTGTACCGGCCGGGGAAGTGCAGGCGTACGCGTTGCGCCCCAGCCGGCGTCTGCAGGATGAACTCCGATCCGTCGGGGCTGAGGCGCAGCCCTCGGGTGTGGATCTCACCGTGATCGATCCCGTAGCGCACCCGGGGTCCAGGACACATCTCGAGGAACCGACCCGCCCACCTATCCTCGGCGTTCACGATGCCTACGCCGTCTGGGGGAAGCATTCGGAACAGCCGGAGCTTCGCATCGAGGTAAGCGTCGATCGTGCGGTGGAAGTCGAGGTGATCCCGGCCCAGCCCCGTGAACACCGCGGCGGCGAGGTGAACGCCCGCCACCCGCCGTTGGGCTAGACCGATTGAGGAGGCCTCGAATGCGAAGGCCTTCTTGCCCGACCGCAGCGCCCTTGCCGCGAGTCGGTGGAGATCGGGGGCCTCGGGCGTGGTGACGCAGGACAGCCTCTCTTCCTCGACCCGGACTGTGGTGAGCGTCTCGCATGCCGGCAGAAGCTGTCCAAGGAGATGGACCACCGTGGTCTTGCCGTTGGTTCCAGTGACCCCGATCGTGGGGATGGCGAGGGTGGGATGCCCGTAGAACGCTGCCGCAGCGTGGGCGAAGGCACTACGTGCATCGGGTACGCGGACGTACGGGACATCGTCTCGTCGCAGGGGGCGTTCGCCGACGACAGCCTTCGCGCCCCGGGCCACCGCATCAGGGATGAAGCGGTGTCCGTCTGTGCGCCCCCCGATGAGCGCAAAGAACAGGTCCCCAGGTACGACCCGCCGCGAGTCCCAGGCCAATCCCCCAACCTCGATCTGTCCCGCCTCGCCCACCGAGGGCAGCGCAGGGAGTAGCTCAGCGACCGTGGGCATGGGGACATGCTAAGCGGGAAGGGACAAGGGAGGCGGGACACACGGGAGTGCGCCAGGACCCACGTGCCTTCGGGTGGACGCGTGCCGGACCGCCCGCGGGCGGGTTGTCCGCAGGTCGAGGTGCTGAGTCTAGGTGTACTTGTCGGCGACGGCAGACGCTGCGTACGCCTCAGGCTTGGTCCGGACACGGTAGCCGACGCCGAGGATCATCCCCACCACTTCCTCCACCAGATCCCGCGTCCGGCCGTTGCGGCCGATGTCCACATGGATCTCAAGCTGGAATTCGCTGATTCCCCGCTCCTTGAGGGACCTGATCAGATCCTCGGCTGTCTCGTACGAAAGCCAAGCCTCACGGTAGATGCGCTCGCGGAGGCTGATGGGCCGCTTGTCCTTCATCCGGCGCCAGAAGTAGCGGCCGCCGCGCCCCACGCGGTGGACGACGATCGCCGAGACGTACTCGACTTCGTCGCAGTAGGTCTGGGAATCGGTTCCGACGACGACTTCGTACTGGTCTTCGGGGGCACAGGACATCATCAGCAAGATCTCATCCAGGACTTCAGTGAACGAGAGCTTGCCAAGGGTGGGACTGTGGTAACACGAACCATCGCCCATAGCGGGGCGATCTTAGATCTGGGATGGCGGTGGTTCAAGGAGCGGAAGCGTGAACGTGAACTCCGCCCCGCCTCTGTTCGTAACCCAGATTCGGCCCCCGTAAGCGTGGACAAGCTCACGGGCAATGGCGAGGCCCAAGCCCGTCCCTTCACCACTCCGGGACTTGTCCCCTTGGTAGAACCGCTCGAACACGTGAGGGAGATCGTCCGGCGGAACGCCGGGGCCTTCGTCCTTGACCGAGACGTGCACCTCGGAGTCGACGCGGGAAGCCGTGACGGTGATCGTCCCTCCCTTCGGGGAATAGCGCAGGGCGTTGTCGAGGAGGTTGCCCAGCACTTGGCGGATGCGTCGCGGATCAGCATTGGCGACAAGGTTGGGTTCTGCACGGACCTCGATCGTTACTCCATCCTCGATGGCTGTGGGGCGTACGGCCTCCACTACGGCTCGCGCCAGCTCTCCGATGTCCGTCGGCTCGCGCACGAGATGAAGGTGCCCGGCCTCGGCCAACGTCAACGTACGAAGATCCTCCACCAGCTCCGCCAGGTGAAGGGTCTGGTCGTACACCGGGGCCAACGCCTCGGGAGTGAGGGGGAACACCCCATCGAGCATCCCTTCAAGGTTTCCGCGCACGACGGACAGGGGCGTGCGCAGTTCGTGGGCGACGTCCGTGAGGAGGTTCTGACGAGCCTTCTCCGAGCTCTCGAGAGCGGCGGCCATGTCGTTAAACGCCCGGCCCAGCTGGCCGATCTCGTCCCGGGTACGAATCACCACACGGTGGGCCAGATCTCCCTCGGCGATGCGAGCCGTGGCCAGGATCAGGCGCCGGAGAGGCCGCGAGAGCTGGGCCACGAGAATCACCGCGAGCAGCGCCGCGGCGAACAGGGCGACTCCCCCGGCGACAAGCGCTGCCCACCGAACCGAGTTCACGAACTCCCGTTCCAGGGGGGTCAGGTTGGCCATGTCCAAGGGGATCACCGTCGCTACCTGGCGATCGTCCACAACCACGGGGATGCCGTACTGCTGGACGATCTCGCGGATCTGGGGGTCGTTGGCCATGCACTCGCCGACTTGGCCCTGCTCCGAGCAGCCCACAACCCGGAACTCCGTGTCGAGCACCATGATCCGGTCAAGGATCGGTCGCTGGAAGACCTCCGTTCCCCGCCGGACGTAGCTCACGAGCTGGAAGTAGAGGTCGAGGCCGGACCAGCTTCCGTTGTCCCGCCAGTACCCCGCCAGGAACGGGACCAAGCTCTCGACCTCAAAGTGACGCTGCTCGAGACGGAACGAGTCGAATCGCTCTCGGACCCCGCTGGTGGTGAGCCAGTAGTTCGCTCCCACAGCGAGGAGGGCCGTGATGAGCAAGGCTCCGGTCAGCTTCCAGCGAAACGACACCCGCTACTCCCCCTCCGGACCAGGACGGAACTTGTAGCCCACCCCGTGGACGGTGAGGATGTGGGTCGGATTCTCAGGGTCGGGTTCGATCTTGTGTCGGAGGTTCTTCACGTGTGAGTCCACCGTGCGGGGGAGCGTTGCATACGTCCTCTCCTGGAGCGCCTCGAGGAGCTCGCGGCGGGTGAACACCCGGCCTGGGTGCGCCGCGAGGAACGCCAGGAGATCGAACTCCGTCGGTGTGAGATCAAGTACGGAACCAGCGAGCCGCGCTTCGCGCGCAGCCAGGTCCACGGTCAACGGGCCCGCTCGGATCACCTCCGGAGCGGAGCCGCCCTCGGTTCGCCGGAGTACGGCCCGCACCCGTGCGGCCAGCTCTCTCAGGCTGAACGGCTTGGTCACGTAGTCGTCGGCGCCCATCTCCAGTCCTGCCACGCGGTCGGCTTCCTCAGCACGGGCGGTGAGCATGATGATGGGAGTCCTCGCCTGCTGGCGGATGCGGCGGGCAACCTCGAGCCCGTGCATCCCCGGCAGCATGAGGTCGAGCACCACCAGGTCGGGCTGAAGAGAGTGGAACATCGCCCACCCGTCCTCTCCGGTGAACGCCACCTCCACCCGGTACCCTTCGCGCATCAGATACGTCTGCACCATCCGCGCGATCTCCCGTTCATCTTCCACGACGAGGATCGTTTTCATGTCCATGGTTAGCCTACCCAAAGGAGGGAGAGGGGGCGAGGCATCCCTCGGCCCCTCTCATGCATCAGGGGCGGTTTAGGTGGTTGAGCTCTCGCGTGCTCTTCAACCACGGCGGACTATCCTCCTGCGGCGTCGAGGGGCCGTGCAGGGGTTGTGAAGATCCCGCGGAGGCCGCTACCATGGCCGTGGACATGAAGCGTGACCTCTCTGGGTTGCTGCATCCCAGCTCGGTTGTCGTGGTAGGGGCATCCGCCGCGCCACACAAGATCGGGGGGGTGCTGTTCGCCAACGTTGCCGCGTTTCCCGGGCCGGTGTACGCGGTGAACCCGGGCTACCGCGAGGTCCTCGGGCGGCCGTGCGTCCCGACGGTGGATGCGCTGCCGGAGCCCGTGGGGTTGGCGGTGATCGTCGTGTCCCCGGATGACGCGCTGCGGGCGCTGGAGGCGTGCGGCCGAAAGGGGATCCCCCACGCAGTGGTCATCACCGCCGGCTTCAAGGAACAGGGAGGGCAGGGGATCGAGCGAGAACGCGAACTGGTAAGGATCGCCTCGGAGTACGGGATGAACGTGGTTGGCCCGAACGCATTCGGGGTTGTCTTCCCCCGGGTGGGACTCAATGCAACCTTTGCCCCCCGAGGAGCGTTGCCGGGGCACATCGCGTTCATATCCCAATCCGGGGCGCTCGGAAGCGGTGTTCTGAACTGGGCCTGGCATCGGAAGCTCGGCTTCTCGGCGTTCGTGTCGGTGGGGAACAAGGCCGTACTCACGGAAACCGACTTCTTGACGGCGTTCGCTCACGACCCCGATACGAAGGTCATCGCAGCCTACCTGGAGGCAATCGAGGACGGGGAAGCGTTTCTGCGTGTCGTGGAGGAGGTGACACGGGAGAAGCCGGTGCTGGTCCTGAAGGCTGGCCGAACCGAGGTGGGCGCGCGAGCTGCCTCGTCCCACACCGGCGCGCTGGCCGGATCCGACCGCGCCTACGATGCGGCCTTCCGTCGCTCTGGGGTGATCCGGGTCCGCACGGTCGAAGAGCTGTTCGAGGGTGCAGTGGCCCTGGCCCAGCAACCGGCCCCGCGTGGACGACGGCTGGGGATCGTTACCAACGCGGGCGGCCCAGGCATTCTCGCCGCAGACGCTGCGGCGGACGACGGGCTCGAGCTGGCGCCTCTGTCGCCGGGTACGGTCGCCTCGCTTGCCAACAGGTTCTCGTCTGCTGCGAGCGCGGCGAATCCGGTGGACATCCTGGCCGACGCGACGGCGGAGGGGTTCCGCGACGCGGTGGAGTGGGTGCTCGCGGACCCGAACGTGGACATGGGGCTCGTTCTCACTGCGCCCCACCCCATCCTCACCTTCACCCAGCTTGCCGGAGACGTGGCCGCAGCGCACCTCCGCCAGCGGAAGCCGGTGGCGGCGAGCTTCATGGCCGGTGACCTCGGACCAGAGGCAGAACGGGTACTCCGCGACGCCGGGGTCCCTGCCTACTTCGAGCCCAGTCGGGCCGTGCGGGCGTTGGCGACGCTGGTCCGGTACCGGGAGATCCGCGATCGTCCCCCGCGGGAAGTCCGGGACGTGAAGGCAGATCGGGCACGCGCGCGGGAGATCCTGGCCACGGGCCGTACTCGGCTTGGGGTCGAGGCGGTGGAGCTTCTCGCTGCCTATGGGATCCCCGTTGCCCGCGGCGGCCTCGCCCGAAGTGCCGCCGAGGCGGTCGCGCTGGCGCGGGACGTCGGAGGGCCGGTGGTTCTCAAGCTCGTCGCGCCCGAGGTAGTCCACAAGTCCGACGTGGGAGGGGTTAGGATCGGTGTTCCTCCGAGCAGAGTCCGATCGGTGTACCGCGAGCTGGCGGCACTCCTTCCGGATCGGCCCGGAGTGGGTGTGTACGTGCAGGAGCTTCTACCCCCCGGAGAGGAGGTCATCGTGGGGGTCAGTCGGGACCCTACGTTCGGGCCACTCGTGATGTTCGGCCTGGGCGGGGTGTTCGTGGAGGTGCTGGACGACGTGGCGTTCAGCCTGGCCCCTCTCTCGCCACGGGAGGCCGAGGACCTCGTGCGGAGGATCAAGGGGTTCCCGGTCCTCGCCGGGCTGCGGGGCCGACCGCCGGTCTTCCTGGGCGGCCTGGCCGAGGTCGTGGAGAGGGTGAGCCACCTCGCTGCGGACTTCCCCGAGATCCAGGAGTTGGACATCAACCCGCTCTTGTGCTACCCGAGCCGCGTCGTGGCGGTGGACCTCCGGGTCACCGTTGGCGCCTAGGTGGGGGCATGTCCCGATCGCGGGACAGCTGTCGGACACGGCGTTTGAAGCGACAGATGCAGGGTCATGCTTCGGTAACGGCGGGGCGCGCTCCGGACCGGAATGCGCCTTCGCAGCAGCGGGCGCGGTGCCCGGCGGCGTCCACGGGGAACGCCCTCGTCCGGGAGAGCGGAAGCGCCTCCCCTAGGCACTCCCCGCGGCAGGGGTCTGTCTGGCGAGCTACGGCCGAGCCTCGACCTCGATCGTGATCGCGGTCGAGAGCGAGCTCCCCACAGAGCAGTACCGCTCATGCGATAGCTGGGCTGCCTTGCGGAGGTTCTCCTCGGGTACGCCCTCGGCCCGGAAGAGGAGCTTTGCCGTGCGGAACGCCTTGGGATGCTCGGGCGCCCGTTCCGCGGTGATCACGATCTCCAGGCTTCGCGCCGGTGTGCGCATCTTCTGCAGAATCGAGACCACGTCCATTCCCGTGCATCCCCCGAGCGCACACAGGAGGAGCTCCGTGGGCCGTGGTGCGGTGTTCTGCCCTCCCACCTCCGGCCCCGCGTCCATGGCCACGGGATGACCCGACGGTCCGACTCCGACGAAGCGCATGCCATTCTTCCAAGTCACCTTGGCTTCCATGGGTCGAGGGTATCAGAGAACACACTCTATCTCAATAGTTCAATGACGGTTGAAATGGACCGGGCATCGGGGTACACTTCGGTCGTGGAGCGAGGGGTTATGGAGCTTGCGAAGGCGTGTTCCGCTCTGGGGAACGCGGAGCGGGTGCGCATCATCAGCTATCTGCTCGCCCGACGGGGTTCACACTGTGGGCAGATCGCGGGCGCGCTCGGCATGAGCAGCTCCGCCTTCTCGTACCACCTGCGGCTCCTGGAGGAGGCGGGGCTTGTCAAGCGGAACCGGAACGGCCGGCTCCACTGTCTGAGTTTGACCCCAGCGCTCGAGGATCTCCTGTCCGTGGGCGTCCGCAGAACACTAGCCAAGGAGGGAACGAGATGGACGCGAAAGTCGAACGCGAGGTAATTGTGTACAGCACGCCTACGTGCCCCTGGTGTGGGGTGGCGAAGAGGTACCTCGAGGGCAAGGGGATCGCCTATACCGAGATCGACGTGTCGGCCGACTACCAGGCAGCGATGGAGATGGTGCGGAAGACGGGGCAGCAGGGCGTCCCGGTGATCGAGGTCGATGGCGAGTTCGTGATCGGGTTTGACAAGGCCCGCCTCGACGCGCTGTTGGGGTGACCGAAGCCCGAGGCTGCACCGATCCTGCGGTTGGCTCCCCGCAACTGACGGGGGGGCGTTGTCTGCAGGTGGGCATCGGCCGTCGGTCGGGACCGGCCTGCGGTCTGCTGGGAACGGGCGCTCGGACCTATGTGGTTCAACCTCCAACGATCTGAATCGCGAGCCGCGTCTCTGGTGGAGGCGAGCGGGATCGAACCGCCGACCCCCGGCTTGCAAAGCCGGTGCTCTCCCAAACTGAGCTACGCCCCCGGGAACACAGCCGCAAGTTGCAGGTGCCGGGTCATGGGTCTGTGAACCTGAACCCCTGCTGCCTGGCAAGGCACGATGTTCCTGCTGCCGGCCCTGGGGAAGACCCCGGGCGGACGGTCGGTTATACAGAGGCCGCCCAGGAGCGTCAAGGACACCCCGGCGGGCATGCCGCCCACGATCGGGCGATAATGGGGGTTCATGGCCGGGCTTACGATCGAGGAAATCCCGCTCGGGGATCGTCGGCTGCGGGAGTTCGTCGCGGTTCCGTGGCATGTCCACCGTCGGGATCCATGCTGGACCCCGCCCCTCACAGCTGACCTCCTCGGCAGCCGGCTCCTCGGCCTCACGGGCCTTCTTACCCCTGCCCACCCCTACCATCGCACCGCCGAGGTCACCCACTTTCTCGCGCGGGACGGGGCACATCTGGTGGGTCGGGTCTCGGCCGCAGTGAACCATCGGTTCAACGAGTTCCACGACGCGAACCTGGGGTTCTTCGGGTTCTACGAGTCTGTCCGAGACTACGCAGTCACGGAGGCGCTCCTTGACAGCGCGCGGGCGTGGCTGGCCAAGCACGGCGCGGAGGCGCTGCGCGGCCCCGGTGGCTATTCGAACGCCACCCATGAGTCCCATCAAGCTGTGCTCGTCCACGGGTTCGACACTCCTCCCACCGTCGAGCTCACCCACAACCCGCCCTACTACGGCGAACTCCTCGAACGATACGGTCTCCGCAAAGTCAAGGACTACCACGCCTACTGGATCTCCCCAGAGGGAGCCCGAGAACCCCGTCTGGAGCGGATCGTCGAGACGGTGCGTGGCCGACGGGGGATCGAGACGCGGCCTCTCGACATGCGTCGCCTCCGCGAGGAGGTCGAGAAGCTCGTCTTCGTCTACAACGAAGCGTGGGCTGACAACTGGGGTTACCTCCCCATCACGGAGTCGGAGGCGGAAGCACTCGCCCGCAGCCTGAAGACGATCGCAGACCCAGAGCTGGTTCGGTTTGCGTATGTCGGTGGGGAACTGGCAGCGATGATCGGCGCGATTCCCGACCCCAACGTGGTCCTGAGGCCGAGGTGGAACCCTGTGCTCGATCTGGACGTTGTGCGCGCGGTGCGTCTGCTGGCCCGACGCCGCGCTATCCGCACGGCACGGCTGATGTTCTTCGGGATTCGTCCCCCGTACCGGAAGCTGGGTGTGGACGCTGTCCTGTTTCACGAGGTGCTGACGATTGCCTGGAGCAAGGGGTACCGGGCCGGGGAGGCGTCGATGCTTCTTGAGGACAACGATCTCATCCTTCGCGCTGCAGCATCGATGGGCGGGGTGCTGTACAAGACCTGGCGCATCTACGAAATGCCCATCTCGTAGTCCGTCAGCCGTTGTCCGTGGCTCGTCTTCCGTGGGCCGCTTTCCGTGAGGTCGCAGGTGGCAGTGAGGACCGGATAGGGTCGCGGGGGCCACGGATCACCCAAAAGCGGGGAACGGTATAATCTCCGTGTGGCGGTGCAAAACAGAATCCGCAAGGTCAAGAAGCGTGACCGGTCGCTCGTTGCCTTTGACCAGGGCCGGATCGTCCACGCCATTCTCCGCGCCGCGCGTTCGGTCGGCGGTTTCTCTCTCGATCATGTTCCGGGTGTGAATGATCGCCTCTTCGCGTGCGGGGATGACGAGCACATCGCGGTGTTCCTCTCGGATGTCGTGGTCGCAACCTTGAACCGCGATCCTCGGCACTGGATCGCCAACTTTCCCCCGACGGTGGAGGAGATTCAGGACACGGTGATCCATGTTCTACGCAGCTTCGGATTCGTGATCGTCGCGGATGCGTACGAGTGTTGGCGGTGGGGAAAGCATTGGGTACGCGCAGGGGCGATCACGATGGACGAGTTCGTGGGCAATGGGTACCCCACGCCTCTCCACAACGAAACCCTCGCCTGGAACCGTACGCACGGGTGCGACAGTCTGGACGGCCTCAACGATATCGTCCGCTCGGGCCGGCTTCCAGACTTGGTGGCAGCAGCCACGGAACGCTATGAGCTTGCGGTGGACGCGGCAGCGGCGAAGGTCCTTGCCCGCGCTGGAGAGGGCAGCCTGCGGGTCATCTGGGTGTCGGGTCCATCGTCGTCGGGGAAGACGACAACCACGGTCAAGCTCCTCCAGCGGCTACAGGAAGAGGGGCTGCAGTTCTTGATGCTGAACCTCGACGACTACTTCTGGCCGCTCGTCGAGCACCCCACGGACTGGCTCAACGACCGGAACTT
Source organism: Candidatus Bipolaricaulis sibiricus (assembly GCA_004102645.1). GTDB lineage: Bacteria > Bipolaricaulota > Bipolaricaulia > Bipolaricaulales > Bipolaricaulaceae > Bipolaricaulis > Bipolaricaulis sibiricus. The sequence goes on from CP034928.1 coordinate 498,677, forward strand.
CGAGACACCCGAGGCGCTCGACATCCAGGCGATCAATCGGCACCTGCGGGCGTTGCTCGAAGGGCAGACGATCCAGAAGCCGATCTACAGCTTCAAGGAGGGCCGCCACGTGGGGACGAAGCCCGTGCGCCTGAAGAATGGCCAGCTCCTCCTGGTGGATTGTCTGCATGGGCTGTACCCGCCGCTCACGGCCGGGATCGGCCGGGAGGCGATGTTCTGGCTGTACATCGAGGCAGCCAACATGCTCTACGAGGGGGATGGCACGAGCGAGCGGATGACGCAGTTCACCGATGTTCGCCTCCTGCGGCGGATGCTGCGCGATGTGAAGCACCGCAACCATCCACCGTTGGGAACGCTGCTCCACTGGCACTACGTTCGGTCGGGAGAGCTGTTCTCGATCATCCCCCTGATGGGACTCGCCGATCACGTCGTCAACGGGGGGATGCCGTTTGACCTTCCCGTCCTGAAGCCGTTCTTTGTTCCCGACGGGATATGGCCGAGACCAGACGAAGTTGCCCCGTACGACACGTTCCTTGACGCGCGGATTCGCTACCGGCGGATCGGCAACCTCCTTGCGGAGGTGGTGGGACTGACCTTATGGGAGGCAGAGGACCACGCGCTCATTCCCGGAGACCACCTGGTGCGGGAGTTCATCGGCGGAAGCACCCTGCGTATCCCTCACAACGAGTAGGTGACAGTCGGGGAGTCCGAACGGATCTGCCACGACGCGCTGGCCCCCGTGGTCTCGCACTGCCTCCGGGACTTCGGGCCCCGCGGCTTGCTGACCTGTGGCTATCCAGAACGGGCGCGCCTCCCCTGTCCGGGGCAGGGGAGGCGCGGAAGGGTGAGTGCGGAAGCGGGCTCTCTATCTCCGTCTGCCGCAGCCCCCAGAGCTACAATCTTCGACCTGCACCAATCGGGACGTCGTGGCTTGGGCGCCCGCCGCATCGGTAACCGTGAGCATGACGAGGAACTGCCCAGGATGGGAGAACGTGTGCGATACGATCTTCCCGTCGCCGGTTCCACCGTCCCCGAAGTCCCACGTGTAGCGCGCGATGTCGTTGTCCGGGTCAGAGGAGCCAGAGGCGTCGAAGGTTACGGACTCCCCTTCGAACGGATCCACCGGCAGGAAGGTGAACGAAGCGGTTGGTGGGTTGTTCAAGGCGCGGACGAACGCCGTCGCACGCCCAGTTCCTGAGGGGCCAACTACAACGAGCGTCACCAGGTACTCCCCGGCGCGCTGATAGGTGTGCTGGATTTCCCGACCGCTCACCACCGGACTCCCATCGCCGAAGTCCCACAGGTGATCGGTGAGAGGGCCTTGTGGGTCAGCAGAACTCGATGCATCGAAGTGCACAGCCAGCGGGGCCTTGCCTTCGCCAGGGGAGGCGACAATCGCCGCGGTGATCCGCTGCACAGGCCCCACGGGCCCCGAGGTGCACCCGGACAGGACGATCACCCCCCCGAGCAGTCCTACGATTGCCCATGCGAGCTTCTTGTTCATAGTCTCACCTCGCTAGCGGCCTGTATAGCAACCTGGTCCGCCCTGGATTTCGATGACCTGGGTAACCGACGCCACGGCCCCCGCCTCGTCCACGATCGTGAGGGTCACGGGGTAGGCCCCGCCGTACCAGTACATGTATCCAACTCTCTGACCGACGTCCCAGTCCCCGTTTCCAAACGACCAGCGGTACTCGACGATCGCGCCATTGGGAGATGTGGACGTAGAGGCGTCGAACCAGATCGTCTCTCCCGTTCCTGGTCGCCACGGGGCGTAGGAGAAACTCGCCATGGGTGGTGCAAACTGGACCTCGACCTGACTCACGCGGCGGCTCGACTGGCCCTGATCGTCAAACACCTCGAGTGTCACGCGGTAGATCCCACCTCGACGATAGGTGTGGGAGACGATCGGTCCCAGGGCTCGGGTCCCGTCGCCGAAGTCCCAGATGTACTCCACAAGCTTCCCCCGTTCGGAGAAGGACAGCGACCCGTCGCACACCACGTTCAGGGGTGCCACACCCACGCTGGGACGAATCGCGAACAGAGCCTCCGGGGGAACGGCCTGGAACTTCGGCGTGCATCCCCCCAGCACAAGCGCAGCGAGCGCGCACCCGACCAGCAGCGTCTTCGTTCTCATCGCACACCCCCTCACAGGTTGAACTGCAACCGCACCGTCAGGCCCAGCCAAGGCCCGGAGAAGCCGACGGGATCACCCATTCCATCCGAGTTGAGGTCGAGTACGGCAGACCCCGCACGGGGAACACTCGCCGGGATGATTCGGAACCCCGCCTCGATCCCGGCACTGATACCCTGCCCCAGAGGAAGTGTCACCTGGACGGCTACCATCCCCCCTGGGCCATCTCCGGTGTAGGTTGCGTCTTCGCTTCTGGGTAGGAACGGGAGCGACCAGTCGGTGGGGAGGGTCTGGGGGAAGTCGGAGCGGTACCCGATCTGGTAACTTCCCCAGCCGGCGGAGATGCCCAGCGTAAGCACGTCTGGGATGAGGACGAAGCCAACCTCGATCATGAACGCTGCCCACCCGACTTCGAGAGCGATGTCCACTGGGTGGGAGGTTCCGCCCTGGGCCCACGTGCCCTGGGTTCGGGTGTTGGCGCCCATCACGCTTACCGAGAGACCAAACCGGAACAGCCCGCCGAACGTCTCAGCCAACCCCAGGCCGACCCCGTGGCGGATCTCCGGGAGGAACGGCACGGGCTCGCCTGGAACTCGCTCATTGACGAAGTGAAGGGTCTCGTTGGCCAGGCGGACGAACGTGTTCAGGCTCGCCAGGTCGAACAGGACCCACTGCGCCGAGGAACTGACGGCGAGCGATGCCGCCCCTCCGACGACAGACGTAACCCACACTGTCAGCCCTGCCAAGATCCATCTCATCGTTGCCTCGCGTGATGGAGGCTACGCCCTTGCGGGCGCGAGCCCGAGGACAGGGCCGCCTCGGCTAGGGTCGGTTCGTCACGCGTGTGCGGTACGGAGTTCTCGCCGGACGAGGTCAACCGTCCGCTGCACGTCGGCAGAGGAGACCCCCAGGTGGGTCACCATGCGTACTTGGCGTGTCGAGGTCCCGGCCCCAGCCGGGGAGGCGAGCACGCCCCGAGTGCGGAGGCGTGCGCAGAGGGTCTCCGCGTCGGGACCTCGCTCGAGGGTGAAGAGCACGATGTTCGTTTCCGGAGGGACAACCGACAGCCCAGGGATTGCAGCGAGGCCGTTGGCGAGAAGGCGAGCGTGCGCGTGGTCCTCGGCGAGTCGATCCACGTGGTGGTCGAGCGCGTACAGACCGGCGGCGGCGAGGATGCCGGCCTGGCGCATTCCTCCCCCGAGCGCCTTCCGCACGCGCCGCGCCTCGACGATGAACGGCCGCGATCCACAGAGGATCGATCCCACCGGGCAGCCAAGTCCCTTGGAGAGACAGAACATGACCGAGTCGAACCCCAGCGCAAGCTCCCGGACGGTGATCCCTGTGGCCAGGCTGGCGTTGAAGATGCGGGCCCCGTCGAGGTGAACGGGGATCCGCCGGCTGTGGGCGAGGTCGAGGACCTCTCGCGCCTGGGCGAGGGGCCACACCCGGCCTCCGGCGGCGTTGTGCGTGTTCTCCAGGCACACGAGGCCTGTCGGCGCAAGGTAGTACAGATTGGGCCGGATGGCGGCGGCAACCTGCTCTGCGGTGAACACCCCGCGCTCACCCGGGACGACGCGCGGCTGGACTCCCGAGAACCGAGCCAGCGTTGCCAATTCTACGTTGTAGATGTGAGAACCTGCCTCGACGATGACCTCCTGGCCTGGGCGAGTGTGGCAGGCGATCGCAACCTGATTCCCCATCGTCCCCGATGGGACGAACAGCGCAGCCTCGGTTCCCGCGAGTTCGGCAGCCCGCTCTTCGAGCCGGTGGACGGTGGGATCTTCGCCGTACACGTCGTCCCCCACGTCCGCAGCGGCCATGGCCTGTCGCATCGCCGCTACAGGAAGGGTCACCGTATCCGAGCGCAGATCAATCATGTCCATCCCTCCTCCCCGATCAGGGGCACGAACGTACACCCGCAGAGGCGCCGCTGCACCCACTGCTCTCCGTCGTGGCAGATGAGAAGGAGTTCCTGGCTGATTGGCCCACCCACCGGGATCACCATCCGTCCCCGAGGCGACAGCTGATCAAGAAGCGCTCGCGGAACCCGGGGCGACGCGGCGGTGACGAGGATTGCATCGAACGGTGCCTCCTCGGGCCATCCTCGGGTTCCGTCCCCAACCCGCAACCGGACGTTCGCGTATCCGAGGGACCGCAGCGTTTCGGCAGCGGACGCCGACAGCTCGGGGACTCGTTCCACGGTGAACACGTCGCCCGCCAGCTCGGCGAGGACGGCCGCCTGGTAGCCCGACCCCGTGCCCACCTCCAACACACGGTGCGCGGGACCGAGGTCGAGTGCCTCCGTCGACAGGGCCACGATGTAGGGCTGGGAGATGGTCTGGCCGTGACCGATTGGAAGCGGACGGTCTTCGTAGGCGTGGGGCACCAGGTGCGGGGGAACGAACCTGTGTCGTGGGACGCGGCCGAGGGCGGCGAGCACTCGATCACTCTGGATACCCTCATCCCGTAGGGCGCGGACAAGTGCGTCGCGAGATCGGGCGAGATCGGACTCAGAGATCGGCGCGCTCACCGCTGTCGTGCTCCGCACCTGTCTCGAACGCTGCGAGGGCGTCCCGTGCCCGATCGAGGTCTGCGGTCGGCACGAGGATCCGCACCTCAGCCAGGCCGTTCACCGTGAACGGGTATACGGAAGGGGGGACGTGAGTTCTGAACTGGACAGGAATCCCTTCTGCGCGCAGGAAGCTCGCCACAAGCTGGGCTTGGGGCTCGCCGATGACTGTGGTCAGTACCTCCCAGTCGCTCATTGCTCCTCCTGCAGATCGAGCTCGTTGTGGACGAGGGTGATGCACTGGTGCCCCTGGAGGACCACGGGCCCCACTGAGACGCGGGGAATCCCGTCGAGGATGCTCTCTTCGGCCGGAGAGAAGTCCTGGTGGTCGGACAGGATGAACGCCACCTCGTTCGGGAACGCCCTGCCGCGAAGTGGCTCGCCGCCCTCGTCGAGGAGCACCGGTTCGATTCCCCCCGAACGGAGGTCGCTCAGGAGCCCGGCCAGCCCGAGCCGGCGGACTGTGATCCCGGGGGTTGAAGGACGCTCTTTGCCAGGGGGAAGGTCCCGGGCGCTGCGCAACGCCTCGCGGAGCAGGGACGCGGTGGATCGCTCGTCTGGGTTGAGGTGTCGGAGACGGGGTCCCCACAGGCTGATCGTGACCTGGTCCTGGATCACGTAGTGGAGGGCCACCTCCTTGCGGATCCCGTGGGAGATCAAAAACGCGTCGTTCGCCGCACGGCACAGGACATCGAGTCGCCCTGCCCCGCCGGGCAGGTCGGTCAGGGAGAACTCCCCACCGAGGGGGACGGTGTGGCTGACCATCACAAACGTTCGCACACCACCGATCGTAACGGACCGACTCTGAACAACAAGGGACTGTGGACCCCCGCCGGGGCCGGATGTACCATACAGTCTTATGTATCTGATCGTGGTGGGCGCGGGTGGCATTGGGTCTGCCATCATCGACCTCGCGGTCCGTGATCGGCACAACGTGGCCGTGATCGAGCGCGACCCCAAGAAGGCCGAGGCGATCATCCGCCGTTACGATGTTCTGGTGTTCAATGCGGATGCGGCGTCCGCGGACATCCTCCGCGAGGCGGGGGCGGAGCGCGCTGACGCCCTCATTGCCACGACCCACGACGACGCGACGAATCTCATGGTCATCGCCGCTGCGGGAGACTTGGGGGTCCCGACGATCGTGTCGGTGGTCAACAACCCCGAGCACGCGGACCTGTTTCGCCGGCTGGGGGCTCATGTCATGGAGAACCCCGACATCATCGTCGCCGGGTACCTCTACCACTCGGCCTGGCACCCCCACGTCCGGGACCTGGTCTCCCTTCCCGGCGGGGCGCAGGTGTTCCGGATCACCATCACCGAGCAGTCTCCTCTGGTGGGCCTCACTCTGCGCGAGGCGGGGAAGCAGAACTTGATACCGGACGGCCTCCTCATCGCCGCGGTGGAGCGGGAAGGGGACCTTGTCATCCCTTCCGGCAGCACGGTGATCCGGGCGGGGGATAACGTGACCGTGTTCACGAAGGGTCACATCTCCCAGTCCACGATCGCACAGCTCACTGGCTAGTCCCATGGGGACGAAGGATCTGCGGATCGTCCTGCGCGACGTAGGGCTCCTCGCCCCGGTGGTCGGGGTGATGGCCGTCTGCTCCGTTCCGGTGGCCGTGCTGTTCGACGAATGGCACGCACTGGGGGCATTGGGGTGGACGGTGGTTGCCTCGCTCGGAGTGTGGGCGTTTCTCTACCTCCCGTTTCGCCGAGCCGGCGAGGCCCGACTCAAGCATGGCCTCATCGTCGCCGCAGTAGGCTGGCTGGTTGTCGCCGCGCTGGGAGCGCTTCCGCTGTCACTGGTGTCGACCGGAGCCAGGGAAGCGGGCCTTCCCTATGCTGACCCGACCAGCGCGTTCTTCGAGAGCATCTCGGGGTTCACTGGGACCGGGCTCACCATGGCCCTGCGCCCGGATCTCCTGCCGCGCACCCTCCAGTGGTGGCGATCGTTCATGGAGTGGGTGGGAGGCATGGGCGTGATCGTCCTGATGATCACCCTCATCGTCGGACCAGGAATGACGGCGGCGAACCTGTACTTCGCCGAAGCCCGGGGGGAGAAGATCCATCCCTCGGTGCTGTCCACGGTGCGCACGATGTGGTGGATCTATCTTCTGTACACGTTCCTCGCCGTGGCAGCCCTGTGGGGCGCAGGAATGCCGCTGTGGGACGCGGTGAACCACGGCATGACCGGCGTGGCGACGGGGGGGTTCTCGATTTGGCCGGAGTCGTTGGGTCACTACCGCTCTCTGGGCATCGAGATCGTAACCCTGTTTGTCATGATCGCGGGCGCGATCAGCTTTGTCGTCCATTACCACACCCTGCAGCGAGGTCCACGAACGCTGGTTGCCGACGTCCAGACCCGGGCCCTGTTGATCCTCGTGGTGGTCGGGGGCGCGCTCCTGTCGGCCCTCCGGCTGGGCGTCGTCTCGGCCGACGCGGCGTTCCGTGGGGGCGCGTTTCAGTTTGCCTCTGCCTTGACGTGTACGGGGTTCCAGACCGTGCCCCTCGATGGTTGGTCCGACGTCGCGAAGCTCATGTTGATCGTGGGCATGGTGATCGGAGGGGCAGCGGGATCTACCGCTGGCGGGATCAAGGTGATGCGGTTCATGTTGCTCGTCCGTGGGGCGAGCTGGCAGCTCAAGCGCCTCGCCCGCTCGCCAGATGCAGTGATCCCGCTCCGCTGGGGGCGTCAGCCCCTCCCGGAGGTCGTGGCGTTCCGCCGCATGGGAGAGGCGGCGGTTCTGGCCATGCTGTGGCTGTTCTTCCTGCTCGCGGGGGCCCTCCTCCTGTCGCGGTTCGTCTCCCCGGATGTCCGGCTGGCGGATCTCCTGTTCGAGGTGGCCTCGGCGCAGGGCAACGTGGGTCTGTCAGTGGGGATCACCGCCCCCGGGATGTCTGGCGCTGCGAAGCTCGTTCTGTGCTTCAACATGTGGGTCGGGCGGCTCGAGATCATCCCCGTTCTGATGCTCATCCGCGGCCTGACGTTCCAACGGGACTAGAGGACGTGCCCAAGTACTTCGGGACGGACGGGATCCGGGGCGTGGCTGGGGTCGATCTGACCACCGACCTGGCGCATCGCGTGGGATTGGCCGCCGGTCGGGTGTTCGCAGCGCGCATGGTTCTCCTTGCCCGCGACACGAGGCCTTCTGGCCCCGCGCTGGAGGCAGCGTGTGCGGATGGGCTCGCCGCAGCGGGTGCGGAGGTCCATCTCGCGGGCATCCTCCCATCGCCCGCGGTATCTCACCTTGTCCGACGGGAACGTTACGACCTGGGAGTCGTGATCTCCGCTTCCCACAACCCTCCTCAGGACAACGGGATCAAGCTGTACGACGGCCAGGGTCTCAAGCTATCTCCTGAGGAAGAGGACCGCGTGGAGGCGCTGTTCGATGCCCGGATGGAGCCCGGTCGACGGGGGGCGACGGTGGTGCGGGCGGATGCCGCCGCGGTCTACCGCTCCCTGCTGCGATCTGCTGTTCCCCGCCTCTCTTTGGCCGGCCTGCGGGTTGCCGTCGACTGTGCCCACGGGGCGACGTGTGGGCTCGCGCCCGGGCTCTTCGCCGAGCTGGGGGCGGATGTCGTGCCTCTTGGCGGCGAGCCGGACGGCACACGGATCAACGCCACCGGTGCCGCTGCCCTCGGACCCCTCCAGGAGGCCGTACGCCAGTCGGGGGTAGATCTAGGCATCGCGTTCGACGGGGATGGCGATCGAGTCATGTTTGTGGATGCCCAGGGCCAGCCGGTGGAGGGGGATCGTCTCCTCGCTGCGCTGGCCCCCCTCCTCTGGCGGTGGAAGGAGATCTCTTCGCCGGCGGTCGTGGTCACCGTCCTGGCGAACATGGGGACGGAGGAGTACCTCCGGGATCACGGGATCCGCGTGATGCGGGTCCCGGTGGGTGACCGTAACGTGGCCTGGGCGATGAGAAGGGAAGGGATCGAGCTGGGAGGCGAACCCTCCGGCCACATCGTGTTCGGGCGCCATGCGCCGACGGGAGACGGGATTCTTACAGCTCTCCTTGCATTGCAGGTCCTGCGCCGGGCGGAGATGTCACTGGGAGATCTTGTCACTCCGGTCCCGACCTACCCCCAGGTGAGGGAGGACGTACCGGTGGCGAATCGCGAGGTGGCGTTGGCTGCCCCGAGCGTGCAACGGGCGATCGGGGACGCAGAGCGGCTGCTCGATGGCCGGGGACGGCTCATCGTGCGCCGGTCGGGGACGCAATCACTGGTGCGCGTGGTGGCCGAGGGGCCGGACGAAGCCTCGCTGCGCCTTGCTGTGGCCAAGGTGACTGGGGCGCTGGACCCGTTCCGGGACGAACAGCTTGTGGGAGAGCATGCTGCGGGGTCTGGGCCTGCCCGGAGGACACCGGATCCCCCCGATCCGGCTTCGGTCTCTGAACACGATCTGGGCAGCGAGAGTCGGCACGGAGCAGTCTTCTGAACGCCCACTTGCGCTGACCCACCGCCTTGCGCGCTCGACCACGGGGACCTGCGCACCCCCAGCCCGCGTGCCGGAGGTCCGCGGGCCTCAGGATTCTCACGCAGGCTACTCCGAACCGCTCGTTCCCTGGTCCCCCGCGACCCCTCCCCGGTGGCTGGCGCCGATCGGACCCGCCGACCAGCGAGAGGCGCGAGTGGGCGCTCGCTGCCTCCCGCGCCCCGGCGCACCCAAGCGAGTCGGCCGCACCCTGCGTGAGAGGCGGTGCGGCGATTCGGGGGGCTCGGTCGCTAGAACTGCAGCCTCAGCCGAGGCTCCCGCACCGCGCGCGCTTCGTCCAATCGGCGCACGGGGGTCCGATGGGGCGCCTCGTGGAGGAGCTCCGGATGGTCGCGAGCCTCGGTCGCAATCGCAAGCATCGCTGCGACAAACGCGTCCAGGACTTCCTTGGGTTCCGTTTCGGTGGGCTCGATCATCAACGCCTCTTTGACGATGAGCGGGAAGTAGATCGTTGGGGGATGGAAGCCGTAGTCCATCAGCCTCTTGGCGACGTCAAGCGTTCGCACTCCCTGGCCCAACCCTTCGCTTGATAGGACAAACTCGTGTTTTGCGAGCTGATCGTAGGGAAGCTTGTACGCGTCCTTCAGTCTTGCCTTGAGGTAGTTTGCAGCGAGTACGGCCCCCCCTGACACCTCACGCATCCCGGCGTCGCCGAGGGAGAGGATGTAGGCGAGTGCCTTCACGATGACAAGGACGTTTCCGAAGTACGGATGGACGCGGCCAATCGACCTTGGACGATCCCAGGCGAGGTCGTAGACGTCCCCCTGGCGCACGATCTCGGGAACGGGGAGGAAGGGGACCAACACCTCCGACACCGTGACCGGGCCGGCGCCGGGCCCTCCCCCGCCATGAGGGGTGGAGAACGTCTTGTGGAGGTTGATGTGGAAGATGTCGGCTCCCATGTCCCCCGGGCGGGCGCGGCCGAGGTAGGCGTTGAGGTTCGCCCCATCGAAGTAGCAGAGGCCTCCCGCGTTGTGGACACGGTCTGTGATCGCCAGGATGTCCTCTTCGAAGATCCCCAGCGTGTTGGGGACGGTGAGCATGATTCCGGCCACATCGGGCCCGAGGGCTGCATCCAACGCATCGAGGTCCACCATCCCGCGGCGATCGGACGGAATGGAGACGACCGAGAACCCGACCATCGCTGCCGAGGCGGGGTTCGTCCCGTGGGCGGAGTCCGGGAGAAGAATCTTCGTTCGTGAGCGGTGCTCCCCACGATCCTCCAGCCACTTCTTCATCAGGAGCATTCCGGTTAGCTCACCGTGTGCGCCGGCTGCCGGCTGGAGTGTGATCCCCGGCATTCCAGTGACTCCCTTGAGGTGTTCTCCGATCTCCCAGAGAAGGGCCAACGCCCCCTGGCAGTCCTCAGTTGGCAACAGGGGGTGCAGGCCTGCGAATCCTGGATGCCGTGCCAGGTCTTCGTGGAGCCGCGGGTTGTGCTTCATCGTACACGACCCCAGCGGGTAGAACCCGGTGTCCACGCCGTAGTTGAGTCGAGACAGCGCCGTGTAGTGACGAACGAGCTCGGGCTGCGATACCTCGGGCAGGTGAAGGGCGCTGCGGCGTCGCAGTCGTGCGGGAATCTTCTCTAGAACACGCTCCTCGCCTTGTTCCAGCGGCGGCAGGGCCACCGCCCGGCGGCCCGGGGCACCGTGGTCATAGATCGTGCTCATGCTTCCTCCAATGCGGCGACGAAGCGATCGAGGTCATCCAGGGTGCGTTTCTCCGTTACGGCAACGCTGAATCCATCATGGATTCCCAGGGGATGAAGGTGGCTTGGGGGCAGCACGCCTATGCCTGCTTGACGTAGCCGGGTCACGGCACGTTGGGGGTCGGCGCACCGCACCACGAACTCGTGGAAGAACGGCCCCCCAAACGCCAGGCTGTACCCGGGCAGCGCAGCGATCCGGTCGGCGAGAGTGTGAGCTCGCTCGAGGGACAGCAGCGCAACTCGCCTCAGCCCGCCCGGTCCGAGAGCGGCGAGGTACACTGTGGCGGCGAGGGCGCAGAGCGCCGAATTGGTACAGATGTTCGACGTCGCGCCTTCCCGACGGATATGCTGCTCGCGGGTCTGGAATGTCATCACGTACCCGGTGTTGCCGTCCGCATCCTGGGTCTGCCCCGACACGCGTCCTGGCATCCGCCGCAGATGACCCATCCGCGTGGCGAAGAAACCGAGGAGAGGACCACCGAATGCCAGCGGGTTTCCGAGCGACTGTCCTTCACCGACCACCACATCTGCTCCGCAAGCCCCAGGAGGCTCGATCACGGCCAGCGGAATCGGGAGGGTGCACGCGATGAGGAACGCCGCCCCGAGCCGCTCCTTGAGCCCCTTCATCTCCTCCAGAACGCCCAGCGCGTTTGGCTGCTGTACGACGAGGGCACAGGTATCGGCGGGGATCTCCCCGAGGGCGAGTTGTCCGTTGGCATCGTAGGGCACTTCGCGCACGATGAGGCCGGCCCCCCACGCGTAGGTGGCGACGACCTCGCGGAACCTTGGGTGGAGCGAACGGGGGAGGAGGACGGTTTTCCCTCGTGTGGTGCGGTGGGCCATGAGTACGGCCTCGGCGAGCGCGGTGGCCCCGTCGTACATCGAGGCGTTGGCCACCTCCATTCCCGTCAGCTCGCAGATCATCGTCTGGTACTCGAACATCCAGGTGAGGGTTCCCTGGGAGATCTCGGCCTGGTATGGGGTGTAGGCGGTGAAGAACTCGGAGCGAGACAGGATGTGACCGACCACAGGGGGGATGAAGTGGTCGTACAGCCCCGCTCCCAGAAAGGGGACCAGTTGTTGGCCGGTCGAACGTTCGGCGAGAGAGGTCACGTGGCGGTGCACAGCGAGGTCATCGTGGGCGCGAAGGCCGAGGGGCTTGTATCGGGCACGCACCGCGGAGGGGATGTCTGAGAACAACCCCTCGACCTCGGGAGTCCCTATCGTCTCCAACATCGCCCGGACGTCGTCCGGGGTGTGGGGGATGTAGGCGCTCATCCGCCGCTCGCCACGAGTGCCTCGTACGCCTTGGCGTCGAGGAGTGCACTCAGTTCGCTGGGAGTGCTGATCCGCAACGTGAACAGCCACCCCTGCCCCTGGGGGTCCTTGTTCACAAGATCAGGGGATGCAGAGAGGGCCTGATTCACCTCGAGCACCACTCCGCTCAGCGGGGCTCCCACCTCTCCCACCGCCTTCACCGACTCCACCGAGGCTACGGTCTCCCCCAGGCGCACGACCTTACCCACCGGGGGGAGTTCGACGAATACGATGTCTCCGAGCTGCTTCTGGGCGTGATCGGTGATCCCCACCCAGGCCTTGTCCCCTTCCAGGCGGACCCACTCATGATCCTTCGTGTATCTGAACTCGGTTGCGGTCACATGTTCCTCCTTGTTCGGTTTGGCCTAGAACGGAACAGCCTTGCCTTCCTTCGCCGGGTCGAAGAACCGAGCCTGGCTCTTGTTGAACATGAGCCGGAACTTGCCGAGCGGTCCGTTTCTCTGCTTGGCGATGATGACCTCCGTCTCCCCGAGAGGGCCGGTCTGGTCAGCGTCGTCGTAGACATCCGGCCGGTAGATGAACACCACAAGGTCAGCGTCCTGCTCGATGGCTCCCGACTCCCGCAGATCCGATAGCTGGGGGCGCTTCGACTCCCGTCGCTCCACGGCTCGGTTGAGTTGAGAGCAAGCGATCACGGGTACCTCAAGCTCGCGGGCAAGCGCCTTCAGCGCTCGCGAGATGTAGGCGATCTGCTGCTCCCGCACGTCGGTCTTGATCCCTGCATCGACGAGCTGGAGGTAGTCCACCACCACGAGGTCGAGCCCACCGTATCGCTTCATCATCTGTCGCGCCTTGGCCTTGATCGACAGCACCGAGGCCGTGGAGGCGTCGTCGATGAGGATCGTCGAGTCGTGGAGGCGGGCCGCTGCGTCGGCGATCAGACCCCACTTGGACGCGGGCAGGAACCCATCGCGTAGCCGCTGCAGGTCGACCTGCGCCTCTGCGCACAGAAGGCGCTCCAGGATCTGCTCCTTGGTCATTTCCAGGGAGAACAGGCCGACCTTCTTCTTCTCCACCACGGCCGCGTGGCGGAGGATTCCGATGGCAAGCGATGTCTTCCCCGTGCCAGGACGGCCAGCGAGAACGATCAGGTCCGATCGACGCAGTCCGGAGGTGAGGGCGTCGAACTCGTCGAAGCCCGTCGACAGCGCCGCCACAGGCCGTCGCCGGGGATCCCTGTGGACCTCCACCAGCATCTCGAGGTGCCCCTCCAGGAAGTCCCGCACGGCGTAGAAGCTAGGGGCGGAACGGCGTTCGGCAATCGCGAACACCGCTTCCTCGGCTCGGTCCATCACCGTCTCCAGGGGGATGTCTTCCTGGTGCGCGAGTTCGGACACCCTCCCCCCTGCCTCGATCAGCCAGCGGCGCAGGGCCTTGTCTTCGATGATCCCGGCGTAGTAGTCCACCGCGGTGACCGTGGTGACCTGGCCGATCATCTCCGCCAGGTAGCTGCGGCCCCCGACCTTGGAGAGCTGGCCCTTCTCCTCGAGCCGGTTTGCCACTGCCACCGCATCGGCGCGCTCTCCTTGCTCGAACAGGTCGAGGATCGTCCGGTAGATGACCTGATGGGCACGGAAGTAGAAGTGCTCCGGTCGAAGGCGGTCCGCCACCATGGGGATAACCTCCTCGGGCTCCAGCAACGCCGCGCCCAGGACGAGCTGTTCGGCTTCCTGGTTGCGCGGGATGTGAAGCACCCCCTCTTCGCCTCGGTTGGCCACGGGACGATCTTACCTCTCTACCGAAGTTCAGCGCCAGGTTTCGAGACGCATTGCCCGGCCTGAACGGGGAGGTATACTTGCCCCCATACTCACGGCCCCTGCGGCGAAAGGAGGAGGTAGTTTGGCGCTTCTCTCGATGAAGGATCTTCTGGAGGCTGGGGTCCACTTCGGGCACCGCACCCGCAAGTGGAACCCGAAGATGGCCCGGTTCATCTATACCGAACGCAAGGGTATCCACATCATCGATCTGGGACAGACCCTCGATCTGTTCGAACGGGCCTACGAATTCGTGCGCAGTCAATCGGCGCAGGGCAAGCCTGCGCTGTTTGTGGGGACAAAGCGGCAGGTCCAGCCCACGATTGAAGAGGAGGCCAAGCGGTGTGGGAGTCCCTACACGAACCAGCGGTGGATCGGGGGGTGTCTGACGAACTTCGAGGTCATCCGCCACCGCATCCTGCACATGCTTGAGTTGGAGAGAAACTTCGCCGAAGGGAAATACGAGCGGCTTCCGCTGAAAGAGCGGATCAAGCTGGAGAAAGAGCTCAACTACCTCCGTCGAAATCTCGACGGTCTCCGCAACCTGGACCGGCTGCCGGGTGTGGTATACCTCATCGACCCTACGGTCGAAGTTCACGCGGTGCGGGAGGCCAATCTCCTCGGCATTCCCATCGTCGCGATCTGCGACACGGACTCCGACCCGGACACGGTCGACTATCCGATCCCGGGGAACGACGACGCGATCAAGTCGACACGGCTCATCACAGCCCGTATCGCCGACGCCGTGATTGAGGGGCGCGAGGGACTCCAGACGATCGAGGCGGCCCCGACCGAACCGAGCGCGCCGGAGCAAATGCCGAAGCCGGAGCTGCTGAATGTTGAACCGGACAGCCACCTCATGGAGATGTGGGAAGAACTGGCGGGAGAGGAAGGGAAAGACTGATGGCGGATCTGAACCTGGACTTGATCAAGCGCCTGCGCGAGGAGACGGGGGTCGGGATCGTAGACTGCAAAGAGGCTCTCGCCAAGGCGGGAGGCGATCTGGAGAAGGCGAAGACGATCCTCCGCATGGAGGGCAAGGAGTTCCTGGCGAGCCAGTCGCGGGAGGCGAAGGAGGGACGGATCGAGGCCTACGTCCACCACTCGGGAAAGGTGGGGGTTCTTCTCGAGGTCAACACTTCGACCGACTTCGCTGCCAACTCGGAGGCCTTCCGTGAGTTCATCCGCAACTTGACCATGCAGATCGCGGCGGCCAAGCCACGCTGGGTGAGTCCTGACCAGGTTCCTCCCGAGGCGCTGGCCGAGGAGCGTGAGGTACAGCGGAAACAAGCGGAGAAAGAGAAGAAGCCACCCCACATCATCGAGAAGATCGTGGAAGGGCGGATCGCCAAGTTCTACGAGGAGAACTGCCTCGTCAAGCAAGCGTACGTACGGGACCCGACGATGAAGGTCGAGGATCTCCTCGCCGATCTGGGGGCGAAATTGGGAGAGCCAGTTGTGATCCGGCGGTTCGTGCGGTTCGAGGTGGGCGCGGGGTGAGCCTGCGCTACCGCCGCGTGCTGGTGAAGTTGTCCGGCGAGCTTCTTGCCGGACGTGAGGGCCCCCTTGATGCAGGGGGCCTGCGTTTCTCTGCCGACGAGATCGGCCAGGTTCGGAGGGCGGGGGCAGAGGTCGCCGTCGTGCTCGGGGGAGGGAACATCGCCCGCGGATCGGCGCTGCCCCATCTCCCGCCCGTCGCGGGTCACACGATTGGGATGCTGGGTACTGTCCTCAACGGAATTGCGCTGCGCGAGGCCCTGGCGGAGAGAGGGATCCCGTCGCTCCTGATGTCCGCTCTCCCCTGTGCAGGGGCAGCACCTGCGGTTGATCCGTGGCAAGCCCGCGACGCGCTGGCTCAGGGCGAGGTCGTGTTGTTCGCTGCTGGCACTGGGAACCCTTTTGTGACCACGGACACGGCGGCCGTGATCCGCGCCCTTGCCGTCGGGGCCGAGGTTGTTCTCAAGGCGTCGAAGGTCGATGGGGTGTACGACGCGGATCCCGAGCGAGCTGCGGACGCACGGAGGCTTCCCTGCCTTACGCACGGGGAGTACCTGTCGCGAGGGCTTCGGGTCATGGACCGAGCAGCCGTGGCCATCGCGGCCGAGCACGATCTTCCGATCGTCGTGTTTCGAGGCAGCGATGAGGGCGCGCTGCTGGCGGCCGTACAGGGGAAGACGGGCTCGCTCATCGCTTAGCCGAGGAGGGCGAGCAAGACGCCTGCGGCGACGGCAGAGCCAAGGACACCGGCCACGTTCGGGCCCATGGCGTGCATGAGCAGGGGGTTGTGAGGGTTCTCTTCGAGGCTGATCTGGTTCACCACCCGGGCTGCCATCGGCACCGCTGACACCCCGGCGGCTCCGATCAACGGGTTGACGCGTCCGCCGAGCACGGCCATCAGCTTCGCCATCAGCACCCCCGATGCCGTTCCGATGGCGAATGCGGCCAATCCAAGCACGAGGATGATCAAGGTCTCCGCGCGAAGGAACAGCTCAGCGGAGAGCTTTGACCCCACGCTGAGGCCGAGCAGAAGCGTTACGACGTTGATCAACTCGTTCTGCGCTGCTCGCGACAGCCGCTCAACGACGCCCGACTCCTTCAGCAGGTTCCCAAGCATGAGCATCCCCACGAGGGGTGTAGCGGCGGGAAGAAGTAGGGCACAGAGCCCAACCGCCATCAGCGGGAAGAGGATGCGCTCGCGCTTCGAGACGTTCCGCAGCTGGCGCATCTCGATTCCGCGTTCGCGCTTCGTGGTGAGGAGGCGCAGGATCGGGGGCTGGACGATGGGCACCATCGCCATGTAGGCATAGGCGGCGACAGCGATCGCCCCCAGGAGGCGGGGGGAAAGGCGCGAGGCAAGGAAGATCGCCGTCGGCCCGTCCGCTCCTCCGATGATTCCCACCGCTGCCGCGTCCCGCAGGGTGAACCCCAGCCCGAGCCACTCGCTGAGAAACAGGGCACCGATGAGAGTCCCGAAAATGCCGACCTGCGCCGCTGCTCCGAGGAGAGCAGTGACTGGATGGGCGATGAGTGGACCAAAGTCCGTCATCGCGCCCACTCCAAGGAAGATGAGCAGCGGGAACAGCCCCGTCTCCACGCCGGCTGCATACAGGATCCCCAGCAATCCGTCTGGGCCGCCGATCCCGGCGAGGGGGATGTTCACGAGGACTCCCGCGAATCCGATCGGCAGGAGCAGCGATGGCTCGTACTTCTTGGCGATAGCGAGCCAGATCAGAACGCCGCTCACGCCGAGCATGACCACCTGCCCCCAGGTCAGGTTGAGGACCCCGGTTGAGTGCAGGAGGTTGTCGAGGCCCTTGAGCAGGTCCATCGTCGATCAGCGGACCCAGGCAACGGTCTGGCCGGCAACGACCGGGTCCCCCACCGCTACCGCGAGCGCGGTCAGGACCCCGGACACAGGGGACTTGACCTCGTTCTCCATCTTCATCGCCTCGACTACGAGGAGGGTATCGCCTACCTGGACCGACTTTCCAACCGATGCGACCACGCGGACCACGCTGCCTGGGAGCGGAGCATGTACGGGATGGCCTTCGACCCCGCCAGGGGCGGGGGACGGGGGATCCCCCGGCGTCACCGCGTACGTGTACGGCACCCCATCGACAATTGCCTGATCGCCGCGTAGAACGACCGTGAACGGCCGACCGTCGACCCGCACGGTCAGCGACTCCGGGAGAGCTTCCTTCTCCACCGCGGGCGTCTCAGCCTTGCGGATCATGACCTTCCCCCGCCCTTGGAGAAACTCCACGCCTTTGGTCCCGCACGTCGCGACGATGAAGATGTTCTCCTCGGTCACGGGCAGGCCTTCGCGCTCGAGGAGCGCCGTGGCGGGCCTGATTCCCTTCGTGGGGTCGGCATCATTGAGCTCGAGGGGCGACTGCTCGGTCGGGGGAAGCCCGAGCTGCCGAGAGGCCAGCCGGACGACCTCGGGATCGGGAGGGACGGGTGTTCGGCCGAAGTACCCGAGGACCATCTTTCCGTATCCCTCGGCAATGACGTTCCACGGCCCGAGAAGGACGTTGTTGTAGGCCTGTTGGAAGTAGAACTGGGACACCGGGGTCACGGACGTGCCGAACCCGCCCCGCCGGACCACCTCGCCCATCGCTGCGATGACCTCGGGCAGGCGGCCCAGGGTTCCGTTGTCACGCATCATCTGCGAGTTTGCGGTCAGGGCTCCCCCTGGCATGGGCGAAAAGGGGATCAGCGGCTCCACGGCCCGCGCCTCCGGGGGCAGGAAGTAGTCCCGCATGCACTCCTTGAGCACTTCCTCTGCCTCAAGCACCTTGGCGATGTCGAGGTCGAGGTCGAACTCGGTCCCCCGCAGGGCATGCCACATCGTGACCACGTCAGGCTGGCACGTTCCGCCCGACACGGGAGCGAGGGATAGATCGATCCCATCCACACCCGCCTCCAGCGCGGCTAGGTAGCAGGCCACGGCGGCTCCCGCGCTGTCGTGGGTGTGGAACCGCAGATGGACGGTCGAGCCAAGGAGGGTGCGGGCGCGGCGGACGGTCTCACCGACGACGGCGGGAGGAGCGGTGCCCGATGCATCCTTGAAGCAGACGGACTGGAACGGAATGTCGGCGTCGAGGATCCGCCGGAGGACCCCCAGGTAGAACTCGGGGGTGTGGGCTCCCTCGCAACCCGGCGGAAGGCCCATCAAGGTCACCGCGACTTCGTGCTTCAACCCTGCCGCAGCGATGCACTGGCCGCTGAACACAAGGTTGTCCACGTCGTTGAGGGCGTCGAAGTTGCGGACTGTCGTGACACCGTGGCGGGTAAAGAGATCGGCATGGAGGCGGATGACATCGCGGGGTTGGGATTCCAGACCCACCACGTTGATTCCCCGGGCAAGGGTCTGGAGGTTCGCGTCGGGCCCCGCGGCGCGGCGGAACGCATCCATCACCTCGAACGGGTTCTCATTGACGTAGAACAGCGCGGATTGGAACGCGGCCCCTCCGCCAGACTCAAAGTGGTGGATTCCCGCTGCTCGCGCCGCCTCAACGGCCGGCAGGTAGTCCGTCGATCGGACGCGGGACCCGTACACGGACTGAAACCCGTCTCGGAACGCGGTCACCATGACATCGACCTTCTTCCCCATCATCACCTCCTCGGGCGCGCACGGGACCAGGCGACGGCGATGGCGGCGGCGACGCGGCTCCGGTGCGGGTCATCGCCAGCCCCCTCCCCTTCGCTGGGGGACGCGGACCGGTCGGCGATGAGGGGCAGGAAGCGCAGGATGGCAACGAGGAGCCCGAGAAACAGAAACACAACCCCCAACCCGATCACCAAAAGCTGGATCCCTTCGATCAGCAACGGATGTCTCCTGCTTGGACGACGTGCCGTACTCCCCGCCCGTCTTCGATGACAAGGCGGAACGAATCGTCGAGGTCCACCGCCTGCCCAGTGACTTCTCCCTGGGGTGTAGACACGGTCACCGCCTGGCCAAGGTAGTCCGCCCGCCGCAGGGCCTCCGCACGCACGAAGACGGGGTCATAGGTGGCCAGTCGCTGCAGGAACCGGGCTGCCACGCTGCGGGCGATTCGGGAAGCGTCTACGGGGCGCCCAGTGAGCACGGACAAAGACGTCGCGGGCTGGTCGATCCGTTCGAGTTCGTGGCGGCCCATGTTCGCGTTGATGCCCACCCCCACCACCACACCGGCCAACGAGTGGCGAGTGTGAACGGCCTGGGCGAGGATGCCCGCGATCTTCTGTCTGCCCACCCGTACATCGTTCGGCCACTTGACAGCCCCCGCGACCTCCCACGCGTCGAGTACGTCACAGACGGCGAGAGCCATCGACAGGGTGATCCCCCCTACGTTTCGCTCGTGGACGACGGGAGGTCTGGCCACGACGGTCATGTAGACGTTGCCCCCGGGTGGCGAGTGCCACCGGCGGCCCCCGCGACCCATCCCCGCTTGCTGCCGTTCCGCCACAACCGCAGCGCCGTGAGGAAGAGTATCGAACAGCCTTCGCGCGTAGGTGTTCGTCGAGTCGACCTCATCCAGCCACACGAGGGGGGGCTGGGGGTCTGCGGGGGTCCTCACGTCGTGCATCGCACGATCGATGCTACCTGCGGAGGCGCGCCACGCAAGCGCTCCAGTTCGCGTCCCTCAAGTAGCGGTGTCGCGGCTGCTGCCCGGGCTGAGGCAGATCGAGTCCTCCGCCCGCGCCACAGGTACGCACGCCCGTGGGGGAAGTCGGTCAGCAGCAGACAGGCCACCCCGTGGGCCAACCCTCACGTCCGGAGCCGCATCAGGGTTCGTCCTGCTCGGGCCGCTGACAGAGGACCATCCCCTCGACCTGAGGAACGGGGCCCTCCCCGTCAGTGAACTCGTGATGGGCGGCGATGTGGTTCCGCTCCAGTGCCACGTCGTTGGGTGTGATGTGACACCCGATCTCGTCCCAACACTCTCGGGGCCACGCCTCGACGAGGGACTCCCCGTGCCGCTGCCCCTGGCGGCGGGTAGCACACGCCCGCCGAGTGACGATTCTCGATCGGAAGGACTGGCCCGTTGGCCACGATGATCGCCCTCAGCGCTACGCGGATCGGCTCCGCTCCTGATTCTGGGCGTGGATCGCCGGCAGGTGAGACGAGCGCACCGGGGCGAGGCCACGGCCCCCGTCCAGTACTCTGCGCCCAACCAAGAGGGACGGGGCCCGAAAGCCTCCTGTGGTCCCAAGGGGATTCGAACCCCTGTCTCCGGGATGAGAGCCCGGTATCCTAGACCCCTAGACGATGGGACCCACCTTCGATTATAGGTCGGCTACGGACCCACCTCCACCTTGTCCACCGGAAGGACGTACGGGAACGGCCGCCGGGCGGCATCGAGAACCTCGGTGACCTCGAGCGTAATCGGGGTGCGGGCTGACGCAGTGAAGCTGGCGGTGAACAGGGGCGCCGCAGCCGGCGCTTCCCCTGTCACGAGCCCGATCCGGAACGAGACCGCTCCGGGTTGGGGGTCAGCTGTCACCACGCGGTACGGTGTCGCTGCGGAGAGCGAGCCGTAGACCGCTGGTGGGGTGTAGCGGAGCAGCCCCGCCAACTCCCCGACCACCGCGCTGTCGGCTGCAAGTTGAACCACGCCGCCGGACGCGGACAGGAGGAGGCGGACTGCTGTCAGGGTCACTGTGGCGCGGCCCGGGCTCAAGCTGAACGGAAGCTCGATCCCCGCCCAGTCGACGAGCCGCACGTTTCTCAGTTCGACCGTTACCTCGACCTTGGGGTCCTGAACCTGGCCTACGACAACCTGAACGGTGACGAGTTTGCCGGCGCGGGCCTGGGCACGCGAGGTCTCGACCTTGAAGGTGAGCTCACCCTTCTCCCGGTCGAGCTTCTCCTCGACGATGCGATACGGTGCCTGAGCGACAAGCTTGAGAGACACCTCCTCCAGTGTGAGGGGGGCGGTGGGGGTGTACTTGAGCGTCCCCTGGAACGTCCCGACGGTCTCACCGTCCGTTGTGATGTCCACTGTGGAGCTCACAGCCTGGAGCTGGATCTTGGGTTGACCGAAGAAGACCGCCTTTGCGGGGACGACCTCCTGCACGCCTGAGAACTTCGTCAGCGCCGTGGGTCGGTACAGCCAATCGAAGGGCAGAACCTCCTCAACCTTCACCCGATGGGCGAGTAGCAGGCTCCCTCCGAGGGGCATCTTCCCGCCGAGGTAAAGGGTTGTGGTGAGGGACAGCGAGCCGTCGTCGCGGAGCAGGATCGGCTTCCCGTCGGCGGACAGGAGAGGGAGCGGGGACAAGCCCGTGGCGAACCCGAGGAAGTTGCCCCGGGTGTCGCCCAGCTCAACCTCGGTGATCTGGGACGACACCGTGCCCTTGGCCACGAGTTCGAGCTGGTCGAGGCGAACGGGCGTGTCGTTCCGGTCGGCGTCGGTGAGGACAAGGGTCGAGTAGGAGAGCGTCGATGGGACGACGGTGAACACCCGGCCCCCGTCGGGAACGTTCACGACGAGGGACTCAAGACCCGCTGCGACCACGGTATCTGGCAGCGGGTCAGAGAACGTGAACGTCTCCTGCTGCGTACCCCGCTGCCCCTCCCGGACCGTCACCCGCCATGTGGGGGCGACCGTCACCGGCTCCTTGGGGAGGAACGTCGTCGGCACTGTGACGAACAACCGGATTCGTCCCGGGCGGATCTCGTCGAAACTGTCGTACGCTACGAACGCTGGTTCAGGAAGCTGAACGTCCATTCCCGCAGGAACCTCGAGTCGGGTCACTCCATTGTTGATGTCGACCGTCCAGATGAGCTCCCGAGGGCCATCCACGCGCACCGCGACAACGTACAGCTGAAGGTTGTTGACGTCGGGGGTGTCCCACACCTCCGCCTCAGCGACGAGGAACACATCGCCGGGATTGAGGACCCCTCCCTCAGGGCCAGGGAGACCCTGGGCGAGGAAGCTCCCGGTGACCACGAACTCCTCCGGAACGCCGTCGGTGATCTCGATGACCCCGCCCTCACTGCCCTCCGACCACCACAGTCGAAGTCTTGGCTGAACGGTGTGTCCGTGGACGATCTGTTCCGTCACCTTGATCCACACCGTGAGCCATGCCTCGCCGTCATCGGGAAGCATGCGCTCCTCTGCAGGACGCGACAGGAGAACCTCCGAGATCGGGAACCCCGTGGATCGAGCCAGAACACGGGTCTGGCCTCCGATCTCGATTCGGAGCTCGACCCACTCGATCTCCACTGCCGTGGCTGTGCCGAGGTTCTCGAGCAGCAGTCGTGTGAAGTACACGGGATCGCGATTCCCGGCGTCGTTGTCCCGCAGGAGAGCCCGCATCACAAGACCCGAGTCGCCGGGGTTGAACGGTTTGTTCCCGTAGGCCAGATCGCGGTACTCCTCGATCTGCCCGACGGCACCCACACCAAGAATCAGAACTGCCGCGACCACCAACAGTTTGCGCATTGTCGCCTCCTTGGCTCGACCTGATGATACCGTGCCGGGGAGGCGGAGGTCAGAACGGCCAGACGAGGGGAACCACGAGGAGCACGAGCCCGTACGCGAGCAGGGTGAGCAGCCCCCCCACGAGCACGTAGTCGGTAAACCGGTACCCTGCAGTGAGGACGAGCGTGTTGGGTGGGGTGGCGACAGGTGTGGCGAACCCCGCGGCACACGTCGCGGCGAGGGCCATCATCATCGGGTACGGGGATACGCCCATCTGTTGGCTGAGGAAGAGGGCGATTGGGGCCAACATCGCCGTCACGGCGGTGTTCGACGTGATCTGGGTCAGAACGAGCCCCAATCCACTCACCGCGGCGAGCACGGTGAACGGGGAGACCGCAGGGCCCAGCGACCGCAGAACGAGGTCGGCAAGCAACTTCCCTCCCCCGCTCTTGTCGAGGGCGGCGGCGATTCCCATCGAGCCGGCAAGGACGAACACCGTGTTCCAGTCCATCCGTCGGTAGGCCGCCACGTCGGAGATGCACCCCGTGGCGATGACGAGCACGGCCCCGAGCATCGCGGTCAGCCCCACTGGGACCACGTGACTGCCAAAGGCGAACAACCCCACGCAGAGGACCATCACCCCCGACGTGACCGCGATCTTGCGCCGGTTACGGGGCGGAGACGATTCCCCGGTCTCCGCAACCCACGCCGCGACCATCCCCGCCGGGCGGCGGGCGACGAGGCGCTGCGTCATGGGGTACCCGAACAGAAGGGAGTACGCGACGAGGAGGAGGACGACTGGCCCTCCTACCCAGGCGAACTCGAAGAACCCGAACGGGCGGAGCCCGGCCCGCTCCAACACCCCCTGCACGATGAGCGGAGGGGTCGACCCGACGAGGGTCAGCATCCCCCCGGCGCTGGCGGCAAAGGCGATCGTCATGAGGAGGTTCGACGGCCGGATGCGGCCTTGGGAGGAGGCGGCCATCCCCATGATCACCGGGATGAACATCGCCGTAACGCTCGTGTTGTTGAGAAACGCGGACAAACCCGCCGCCACGAGAGCCGCCACCACGAGCAGGCCCCGCTCGCTCGCCCCAGCCCGCTTGAGGAGGGCCTCTCCAAGGAGCTGCGATGCCCCGCTCTCGGCGAGCGCTGCCCCCACAACGACCATCCCCCCCACGAGGAACACCACGTCCGAGGCAAAGCCGCTGAACGCGACCGGGAACTCCACCACCCCGAGGAGCGCCATCGCCACGCACGCCCCGACCGCGGTGACTCCAAGCGGGATCCACTCGGTGATGTACAGGAGGAGGGCGATCCCGAGGACGACGAGCGAGGTGAGGGCCGGGGTCACCCCCGCCTCCACTCGGTGGGGTCCATCCGCTGCTGCGGCCGCCCGTGCAACGGGCCCGCGCGCGCTCTGGTATGTCGCATGAGGGGTCGGCGGGGAAGGATACGAGAGGGGTGCATGAGGGTCAATGGCTCAGTCCGCGGCCTCAGTTGACAGGCGAACGTAGAGGCGCTTCGCCGCAGCCTGTTCGGCCTCCTTCTTCGACCGGCCGCGCCCGATGGCCTCACCCGCGGGAAGTGACGCCCGGACTGCGAACACCTTCTTGTGCTCCGGACCCTCGGCAGCGATGACTTCGTACTGCGGGAGGGCCCCGAATCGGGCCTGACCCAGCTCCTGAAGAAGCGACTTGTAGTCGGGTGCGTGAACACTTGCTCCAGCTGAGATCCGAGGGCCCAGCAAGGTGTCGGCGAGGGTGCGGGCGGGGGCATAGCCATGGCGCAGGAAGACTGCGCCGAAGACCGCTTCCAGAGCGGACGCGAGAACAGAAGGGCGGGTTCGGGCGCCACCCTCGTCCGCCCCTTTCCCCACCAGGAGCAGATTTCCCAGACCTAGCTCGGCTGCGACCTCGGCCAGCACAGGCCGCGACACGGCTACCGCCCTCAACTTGGAGAGCTCCCCCTCATCCTGGTCCGGATAGAGGTGGAACGAAATGTCGGCTACGGCCAGATCGAGGACCGCGTCGCCGAGGAACTCCAGGCGCTCGTTATCGTCACCCCCGTGCTCGTTGGCGTACGAGTCGTGGGTGAGGGCGGTGCGCAGGAGGCCATCCGGCAGGTCCAGACCGAGCTGGGCGAGGACGGTGCGCAGGGGGTTGCTCATCGTGGGCGGCCCAGCAGGCGTTCGATCTGGCGGTTGATCCGGGTCGGCCAGGACTCGTTCCGATCGAGTGGGCTCACGAGCACCGTGACAAGACCCACTCGCCGCCCGCCGAGCACGTCGGTGAGCATCTGGTCACCCACGATCGCCGCCTCGTGGGGGGCTACGTGGAGCTGCTGTAGCGCCTTCTTGAACCCGTACCGCAACGGCTTGCGGGCGGAGCTCACGACCGTGATCCCCCTCGTGGCCAACTCCGCGGCGAGGGGGTGCTGCGGGGACAAGGGGGCGTTCGTGAGGATGGCCACGCGGAGCCCCAAGTCCTGCAGGTGACGGAGCAACCCCCACGCGCGCTCGTCCAACTCCCACACGCGCCATCGGCAGAGGGTGTTCTCAAGGTCGAAGAGGATGCTCCGAATTCCCTGCTTCGCGAGGGTGGCGTAGTCCACGTCGTGGACCGATCTCGCCACGTGGTGCGGTTCGACCCACTTCACGGTTCGATCTGCACCTCGCCGATGCGGACGTACCGTGCCGCGGACCGAAGGGTCCGCAGCGCCTCGTCCACGCTCTGCGGAGCGATGAACACCTTGAACCACTGCCGTGTTCCTTCGTCGCGGTATTCGCGACGGACGTTGGCGAGGCCGGGCCCAGCAGAGAACACTGCATCGAGGAAGTGAACCGCCTCCGGATCGGTCTCCACCCAGGCGGTGATCGCATCGCGAGGCCGGGGGAGGCGGTCCAGCGGAGCGAACCGGCTAGCCATTGCGCTCCTGTTCGGCGACGAAACGCTGCAGCGCGAGTTCGGGGTCGCATCCCAGCCGTCGAGCAAGCGCGACAGCCTCGACCAGGATCTCCGCCACGGTCCTCTCGGGGTCCGCCGTGCCGTCCGGAGCGGCCAACGGAGCCCGGACCTCGATTGGCCGGCCCGCCGCCTCGCGAAGCTCGACGAACTTCGCTGCCCGGACCAGGGCAGGCCGCGTTCGCGCTCTGGTGGGGCGCGGTTCGTGCTCCTTGAGTTCCTCCCACCGCTTCCGGACGGCCTCGACGGAGTCTGCCTGGCCTTCTCCGAACACGTGGGGATGGCGGCGGACGAGCTTCTCACGAAGAGTGTCGGCGACCTCCCCAATCCCGAACCGTCCAGCCTCAGCTTCGATCTGGGCGTGGAGGAGGACCTGGAGGAGAACATCCCCCAGCTCGTCCTGCATCTCGGCCACGGTCCCGTCCGTGATCGCCTCCGCCGCTTCGTAGGCCTCTTCGAGGAGGTACGGGACGAGCGAGCGGTGGGTCTGCGCGCGGTCCCAGGGGCACCCTGTGGGGCCACGCAGACGGGCGATCACGGCGAGGAGGTCGTCCAGCGCTGCCAGTGGATCGCGCAGGGCGGGCCGCTCGCTCATCGCCCCTGCAACAGGGTGATTCGGTCGAGCAAGGAGGTCACCTCGCCGGCTCGGAACTGGGGATCCGCAGTTTGGATGCGCCGGAGATCGGCCAGCGCCTCGTCGTTCTGCCCGAGTTCGACGTAGAGCTGCGCCCGCTGCCACAGGAACTCGAGGCCCGACGGACCAAGTGCGTTGGCGGCGCCTGCGCGGCCCTCCTCGGCCTTCACCATCTGGGTGTAGATCGAGACCTTCTGCTGGGGGGAAGTCGCCACCGCCAGCGCCTGCCGGTAGTAGTCCACGGCTCGGTCGTACTGGACCTTGGCCAAGTAGCAGTCGCCCAGCCCGACCAACGCCTCGAGGGTGCCCGGGGACAGCGCGAGGATCGCCTCGTACTGGGGAATCGCCCCGTCGTACTTGTACTGCTCGCGGAAGTAGCCGGCGAGCAAGTACCGGGTACGGATATCGGCCGGGTCGAGATCCACGATCTTGCGGGCGATGATCTCCTTGAGCGACACCGGGACAGCGCGGGACAGGGCTTGTCGGTACGAAGCCAGGGCCTTGTCAAACTCCCCGAGCTTGGCGTGGACGTCGCCCAGCCCCAGGTGCCCTTCTGGCCGGTACGGAAACGCGCGAATCGCGTCCTCGTGCCTTCGCTTGGCCTCCGCAACCTGACCGGCGGTGAGATGAGCTCCCGCCAACTTGAGCAGGGCCTCCGCACCCAGCCCGCGCCGGTAGGCCGCGTCGTAGCGGGCGATTGCGCCCGCGGTGTCTCCTTGGGCGAGGAGGAGGTCGCCGGAAAGAGTCAACGCAGTGACGTTGTTGGGCTCGCGGGCGAGGACCTCCTGGATCAGGGGTTGCGCGCTGTCGAGCCGGTTGCCCCTCACGTACGCTGCGGCGAGCTTGAGGCTCAGCGCGGTGTTCCCTGGCTGGAGGTCGAGGGCCTGGCGGTACGCATCGGCTGCCGGGCTGTAGAGCTCAAGCGCCATCAGGACGTCCCCTCGTCCGATGTACGCCGCGACGAAGGACGGTCGTGCCTCGATCGCCAGGCGGTACTCCGACTCGGCTTGGGTCCAGTTCCCCGCCTGACGGTACATCTCCGCGAGCGCGTATCGGGCCTCTGCGCTCTGGGGAGCGAGAGCCAGCACGCGCTGGAAGAACGCTTCGTCGCCCGTTCCCGTGTCGATGAACGCCAGGTATGCAGCGAGAGCCTGGTCTTTGTGCGTGGCCTCCTCGGCCCGCAGCCGGGTCAGTTCCGCCTCCTCGTCAGGGGTGCGTTGCTCTTTCGCCTCCAATTCGATGCGCTTCGCGGCTGCGGCGGTGAGCAGCTCCTCATGGAGGCGCCCGATGTAGTAGAGAAGGTATGGATCGTCGGACGTCCCCCCCGCACGGGCCGCGCTCAGCTCTGCCAGGGCCTTGGCGCGGTCGGATTCGTAGGCCATCGCCGCCGCAATGACCGGGTCCGTGGCCTTCACCACAACCCGCTCCCGCCGCGCTGCGTACCACTGGCTCCAGCGCTTGCTCTCCTCGTCGCGGACGTAGTCCGCTCGCACTCGATCACGGATCTCGGCGAGCGGCGGCACGGCCGCGGCCTGGCGTTCGAGGAGCTTGACGATGTGGAACCCCGCATCGTCGTCGACGAGCTTCACCTGGCCTGGATCGCTCATCCAGACGGCATCCGTGACCTTCTCCGAGAATGGAGACTCGGAGAGGGTGAACCAGTCGGTCTCCCCTCCCGTGGCCTTCGTCGTCTCGTCGATGGAGTACGTCCTGGCGAGGGCCCCAAAATCCGCCCCCGGTTCGTTCACTCGGGCTAGAAGCTCATCCGCCAGACGGGCCTCCCGGACGAGGATGTGCCCGGCCCGGATCTTCTCCGGTTCGGTCTGGTAACGATCCCGATTCGCCTCGAAGTAGGCGGCGAGCTCGGCGTCGGTCGGCTCCACGGGCCCCACCGCGAGCTGCCGGACGCGTTCCTCGCGCAGCTGCGTCTCTTGGCCTTTGGCGAGATCCTTCTTGTAGGCATCGAGCGTCATGCCCTGGAACCTCAGGATCTCCTCCAGTTGCTTCTCGGTAAGCCCGTACTGGGCAAGAAGAGCCTGGTACTGGGCCTCCACGGCTCGGTCGATCTCGGCCTTGGCGATCGTCACGCGCAGCTCCCGTGCCGCCTGGTCGAGGATCACCATTCGCACGATCTCTTCGGCGGCTTGGGCCACGTACGGCAGACGTCGGTACGCACCCTCCACCCCTTGAAGGAAGGACTCGAAGTCGAGTCCGTACATCGCATAGAGCTGCTTGTAGTAGTCGATGACGCTGGCGTACGTCAGCGAGAAATCCTGACGGGACGTCTTGCGGCCGTCCACAGTGAGGACGGTCTCAGCGGCGCTGCCGGGTGGTGGCGATGAAAGCAGCCTCAGGCCCCCTGCCACGACGATCGAGGCGACGAACCCGATCACCAACACCCAGATGATGGTCTTCTGATGCCGTTTGAAGAATCGGTTCATGGATCCTTGTCCCCCTGCTTTTCCTTGATCATCCGCTTGAGTTGCTGTCCGGCTGACCAGACACCGCCTGCGAGTCCCAGAACGATGCCCGCGACCCGACCCGCCCGGCCGCCGCCC
The DNA here is from genome assembly GCA_004102645.1 of Candidatus Bipolaricaulis sibiricus. Lineage (GTDB taxonomy): Bacteria > Bipolaricaulota > Bipolaricaulia > Bipolaricaulales > Bipolaricaulaceae > Bipolaricaulis > Bipolaricaulis sibiricus. The sequence goes on from CP034928.1 coordinate 527,748, forward strand.
AGGGCGTCCAAGCCGTACCCCAGGCCGAGACCCACCAGCGCCCCTCCCAGCACCGTGAACCCCAGTTGACCCACCAGGGCCAACCCGGCCAGCGCCTCACGGTAGGGTTCAAATGTCTTGCCACTCCTCGGGTTGGGGGGCACGGGCCTCCGTGGGAGGTGGGGGGGCATCGGCTCGACGACGCGGGCGCAGGGCGGGCACCGGGGTTCGCGAGCGGACGGTGAACCGGATGCCCGTTCTCGTCTCGTCACTGACCTCCACGTCCACAAACGACGGGACGAAGTAGAGATCCACTCCGCTGGGAGCGACATACCCCCGGGCGATGGCGATGCACTTGACAGCTTGGTTCACGGCCTTCGGGCCAATGGCTTGCAGCTCGGCCATGCCCTCCTCGCGAAACGTGTTCGCAAGCGCTCCCGCTGCCAGTCCGACCTCTGAGGTTGACGCGATCTTGAGCACGTTCATCGTCCCCTCCTCACCGCGCGGTGTCGACGAATTGGGCTTGACGGACGACAGTCACCTTGATCTCTCCGGGATACTGGACCTGCTCTTCGATCCGACGGGCAATATCATACGCAAGCTTCGCTGCCATGTCATCCGTCGTCTTCTCGGGCCGCACAATGACCCGAACCTCGCGGCCAGCTTGGATCGCGTAGGCCTCCTTGACCAGTGGGTACGCGGTCGCGATCTTCTCCAACTCCTCAAGGCGTTGGCAGTACCGCTCGTACGTCTCTTGTCGGGCTCCTGGCCGAGCTGCGGACAGGGTGTCTGCAGCCTGCACGAGGACCGCGGTCACCGTCGCCGGATCAGCTTGTCCGTGGTGGGCAGCGATTGCGTTCACGATCGGCCAAGGTTCCCCTGCCCGGCGGGCCAGATCCGCCCCGATGAGGGCATGCGGCCCCTCTACGTCGTGATCCACCGCCTTGCCGATGTCGTGCAGGAGTCCCGCCCGCTTGGCGGGCTTGGGATCGATCCCGATCTCCTCGGCCAGCAAGCGAGCGATGAAGCTCACCTCCAGGGCGTGCTGGAGCTGATTCTGACCGTAGCTGGTGCGGAAGTGAAGACGACCCAGAAGTTGGATGAGGTCGCTTGGGAGCTCGATGCCGACTTCGAACGCGGCTTTCTCCCCTGCCTCGAGGATCGCTTCCTCAACCCGGTCCTTCGCCTTGCGTACCGTCTCCTCGATCCGCGCGGGGTGGATTCGTCCATCCTCGAGAAGCTTCTCTAGCGCCACCCGTGCCACCTCGCGTCGCACGGGGTGGAACGAGGACAGGACTACGGCCTCCGGGGTGTCGTCGACGAGGACCTCGATTCCCGTGAGCGCCTCGAACGCTCGGATGTTGCGGCCGTCGCGGCCGATGATCCGGCCTTTGTACTCATCGTTGGGGAGGGGAACGGTGGTGACGGTTGCCTCCTCCGCGTAGTCAAGCGCGTATCGTTGGACCGCGTTCGCGAGGATTCGGCGAGCGCGCCGCTCTGCCTCCTGGGTTGTGCGTCGCTCCACCTCGCTGATCTTGCGCGCGAAGTAGCGTTCCGACTCAGCCTCTACCAGCTTCAAGAGGTACTCCTTGGCTTCCTCCTCGGTGAGGCCGGTGAGCCGCTCGAGGAGAGCCTGCTCCTCGGCGAGAAGCTCGCGGCCCGTCTCGAGGAGGTGGACAACCTCAGCTTCGTCCTGGCGGATCGAGGCCTCGATTGCCTCCAGATGCTGGGCCTTCTTTCCCAGGCGCTCCTCGCGCTGGCGAAGCCGTTCCTCGAGCTGGGCGAGCTCGGCTTCCTTCTTTCGCAGCCGCTCCTCTTCCCTCTCCCGTAGCTCCTCGACTTCGTGCTGGGTGAGCAGGAGGCGTTCGCGGTGCATGCGCTCCGCCTCGCCGCGGGCTTCGCTGAGGATCACCTCGGCCCGCCGGCTGACCTGCCGTTGACGGAGGCGGTTCAGGAACAGACCCAGGAAGATTCCGGCGACGAGCGCCCCCACGACCCCGACGATGAGCGGCCACGGAACAGACACGGGGGGGGGAACAGGCGAAGGCCCTGCTTGGGCCTGGGCCCACGCCGGGACTGCCCAACCCACCATCGCTATCCATGCGATCCAGGACATTCGGTGATCTCCTCTCGTTCGGATCACTTTATTCTCTGCGTCTGCGTTTCTCAACCAGAAGCGCCAGCGCGGCGGGAAGGAACGTAACGCTCCACAGCAGCGTGAACCCAAGACCGAGCAGGGCGGAGGTGCCAAGCAGCCGGAGCCCAGGTGTGTGGGCAGCGAGAAGGGCCCCGAATGAAGCCATCGTTGTGAGCGAGCTCACGGCGATCGGGACAGTGCTCGCGGCGGCCCCACGGACTGCAGCGTCGCCCCCTGCGGCGCGTTCTTCCTTCACCCGGTGTAGTAGGTGCACGGCGCTGTCCACTCCAATTCCGATCAGAAGGGGCGAGATGACGATGTTGGTGAAATTGAACGGGATCTCGAGCAGCGTCATCCCGGCCAGCATCCACACGTATCCCATCCCGAGCGGAGCGAGAGCCAGTGCGGCCTCGACCGGTCGCGGGAAGTCGCGCCACACGAGGAGGAAGATGAACACCACCGCGAGAGCGGTGGAGAGGAGGAAGTCCCGTCTCATGTACGACTCGAGCTGGGCCGTGACCTCAGGAAGACCGAACCGATCGACCTTCACCGTGTCGTCGAGCCAGTCGAGGAACGTCCGCAGGTTGTGACCCTGGTAGATCGACTTCAGCACCCGACCCTCGATCACGAAGTTGCCGGTCCGAGTGATGAACTGGGCGCGCATCTCCGCTGGGAGCAGGTCGAGGATCTCGGCGATCAGCTCCCGCTCAGAAGGCAGTCTCGCCACCTCTTCCACGAGTTCCTTCAGTGCTTCCAGATCGACCACCATCGCGGCCAGCCGAACCCGGTCGTCCGCCGCGTCCATCGTCTCCAGTTCGAGCAGAAGTCTAACCAGATCGTCAATCCCTTGGGACAAAGCGGCGGCCCGCTCGAACTGCCCCTGCAGGAGGGCGGACAACTCGAGCTGCGCGGCGTCGACGATCAGGTTGTTCAACGCGGCGAGGGTCGTGTTCCATTGGTCAAGCCACCTTTGGAGCTCTGTCACACCCTCCAGGACCTCCGCTGCCGGCAGGTTCAGGATCGAGACCTCGCCACCGAGGAGCTCCGTCGGGAGGAGCCTGCGCACGGAGGATACCGAGTGAACGAGCGGGTGGCTGGCCAAGGCCTTCTCCACGGCGGCGATCTCATCTGCGCTCTCGACGAAGAAGCGAAAGGTGTCGCCGAGCCAAACGTCGCCCGCGAACTCGCGGGCGACCGTCTGGAAGGCGACCTGAGACGGGGTCACCGGGGCCAGCTGATCGGAGACAAAGCGGAACTGCACGCGACTGGCTTGGGTCACGATCGCCGCGGTGAGGATGAGCGCCACCGCCACCACGCCTGGCCGGAGGCGCAGGAAGCGCCTGAACACCGGCTGGAGGGCGGTCGTGGAGGCGATGGGCCTCTGTCGCAGTCTGCCGCCGTTTCGTGCTGTCACGGCGACCAGGGCCGGGGTGAGGAAAAAGGTCGTGGCGAGCGACATCAGGATCCCGACTCCGGTGATGGCTCCCATCTCCCGCAGCGCGCTCGAGTGGGACAGCAGGAGACAGGTGAACACCACAGCCGTGGTTGCCGCAGCGGTGAGGCACGCTCCACCTTTGGTGCGAACGGCTGTGATCAAGGCGGGTTTCGCCTTCAGGCCCTTTGCGCGCTCTTCCACGTAACGGGACAGGATGTGGACCGAGTAGTCGATGCCCAGCCCGAGGATGAGCGCGGGCAGGAACACGGTCAGCAGGTTGAACCCCCCCACCGCCAGCTTGGCCCATGCCATCGTGAACAGGGCGGACACCAGCACCGGCAGCACCGCTGCCAGGCACAGCAGCGGGCTGGCGAACGCGCCTAGCACGAGCACGAACACCGCGATCGAGGACACGATGGTCACCAGACCCATGTCGCGCCGGATCATCTCGTCGGCCTCCACGGTCGTGACGTAGGTTCCCGTGATGCCGGCGGTAACCCCGAGCTCGTTCAGGTCTACTCGGGACACTGCCTCCCGCACGGTGCGGGTCACGGCCTGGTTGTAAGGCAACGACTCGAACGGGCGACGCGTGGGCCAGATCTGCAGGACCAACCGAGTACGATCGCGTGACAGAATCAGCTCTCCGGTCGCGAGAGAAGCCTCTGAGGCGATGACCTTCCGAGCCATCGCGGCTGCCTCGGCCAGCAGGTCCTGCTGGGCGAGGATGCGCTCGAGGAGCCCACGGGCTTCGCGGGCGGTGGTCGTGAGCGCGGTGAGCGTGCTCCGGATCGTGGGCGCGTCTGCAGTCGGGAGAGCCCCGACAGTGATCAGCATGTCGCCGGGTGGGCGAACGATCGGCGCTGTGGTGAACTCCGCCTGGACTTCACGGCCGATCTGGCGCATTCGATCGAGCTCCTCGGCGGAGAGGGTGCGAAAGATGGTCATTGCCGGCGGGACAGCGATGCCTGCTCCGGCTCGGTAGGAGGCCGACACGAGGTCCGACGAGCCATCGAGGGGCAGCTCCGCAATCACGCGTTCTGCCGCTGCGACGAGGATTCGTTCGCGCTCGGCTCCGTCGGCAGGGGGAGAACGGAGCGTGAACACGACGGCGATCACGTCCGTGCTGGCCATGTCCTGCTCCACGGCCTGGAACTTCTTCACCAAAGGATCGTCCCGGGGCAACAGGTCGAGGTAAGCGGTTCGGATCGGGAAATCCCGGATGTACAGGTACGCGACGGCGGTCAGAACGGCGAACAAGGCGATGACCGCAGCCGGCCACCGTGTGGACACACGCCCCACGGCGGCAAGCAGGCGATCCCGCAGCCCCGCGGGGTCAGCGCGCTTGGGCTCTTTCCCCGGACGGTGTGCGGATTGTGATCGCATAGCCCGTGAGCTTGGCCGCCAGCTCCACATTGTGGCCATCGCGGCCGATGGCGAGCGAGATGTCGCTGCCCGGCACGGTGACCGTGGCCGTTCGGGCCGGCTCGTCGAGCTCGAGCTCCAGCGTGCTGGCGGGAGCGAGGGCACCTCGGATGACCTGGCGCACATCCTCGTTCCAGCGCACGATGTCCACCTTCTCCCCCGACAGCTCTCGGCTGACGGCCCGAATGCGGCTGCCGCCAGGTCCGATGCAACTTCCCACGGGGTCAATACGCGGGTCCACACCCCGCACGAGCACCTTCGACTTCACCCCAGCCACGCGCGCCACCTTCACCACCTCGAGCATCCCCTGCTCCAGCTCCGGGACCTCCAGGGCGAGAAGTCGTGCCACGAAGTCGGGATGGGCACGCGAAACGTAGATCCGAGGATCCCCTTGGGTCCGTTCCACCTGGTAGAGGTAGGTGCGCAGGCGACGGCCTGGCACATAGCGTTCGGTGGGCAGGCGCTCCTCGCTTGGGAGGAGGGCCTCCACCTCCCCCAGGTTGATCCACACGTCGCGGCCTTCGAAGCGATGCACGAAGCCGTTCAGGATCTCCCCGATGCGGGAGGCGTACATTTCATAGAGGCCTTCGCGGCGGTGGCGGAGGATCTCACGGCGGAAGAAATCCTCGGCCCGGCGGGATTCGATGCGGCCCAACTCCTTGACGAGATCGAACCGCTTTCCGTTGACCGACACGTCCCCGGACCGGCGGTCGATGCTCACTGCGGGGGGTTCCTCGCCCCCGAACTTCGTCTGGTAGGCCGCGGCGATGGCCTTCTCCATGGCGCTGAACGCCACTTCGCGGTCGATGCCCCGGGCGCGGGCCATCTCCTCGATGGCCTCGAGAAAGTCGATGTTCATCGGTTATCCTGTTCCTGTTCGTAGATGAGATGGGCTTGCACGACTCGCGCAAACGGGACCTCCAACTCGGTCCCGGCGTGGGTGACCGCGACTGCGTCGGCCTCGACGCGTGCCAGTCGGCCCCGCAGTATGCCGTCCGGTCTGAGCTTCATCTCGACCAGCTTCCCCACGGCTCGGGCGTAGTGCTCAGGGCGCCACAGGGGACGCTCCAGCCCCGGGGACGAGACCTCGAGGAGGTAGGAACCCGGCAACGGGTCAGCCTCATCGAGAAGGATCTCGATGGCCCTACTGGCCCGCGCGCAGTCGTCCACGGTCACCCCGCCGGGACGATCCACCTGCACCTTCAGCTGGCTGCGCCTCCCCAGGCGCTGGAGCTGCCAGTGGTAGACCTCCACTCCGGCCTGGGCTGCACCTTGGCGCACGAGTGCATCGAGCTTTTCCTGAACCCCCTCCATGTCCGCGATTATACTTGTCGTCGATGACGGGCACAACGAGCGGAACGCGTAGAGATCGCATCATCGTGACGGAAGGCGAGGATGGGGAGCGGCTCGATCGACTTCTGGCGCGGCGGTTGGGCGTCTCCCGTTCGCAGGCCCAATCGCTTCTCGTTGACGGCGCGGTCCGCGTCGAGGGGGGGGCACCTGTTCAGTCCCGACGCATGCGGACCGGGGAGTCGATCGAAGTGGCGTGGAGCGGACCCGGGATCAGCCCGACTCCGTGCACGCTGCCGATCCTCTACGAGGACGACGATCTGGTGGTGGTGAACAAGCCCCGTGGTCTTGCCGTTCACCCGGCGGGGCAGAGGCCGGTGGCGACTGTGGTGTCTGCGCTTCTCTCCCGGGGCCCGCTCGCCCCGGGTGCTCCCGGACGGCCTGGCGTCGTTCACCGCTTGGATGCCGCGACGACGGGCACCCTTGTGGTGGCGAAGACGCCGGCGGCACTGCGCGGAATGATGGATCAGTTTCGTGATCGTGCGGTGAAGAAGGAGTACCTGGCGGTGGTTCATGGCGCGATCGACGCCGACGAAGGGACGATTGACGGTCGGTTGGAGCGTGATGCAGCACGGCCCTGGAGAATGCGGGTGGGAGGAACGAAGGACGCCCGCACGGAGTTCTCTGTGGTCTGCCGCCGGGCGGGGCAGACCTTGCTCTCAGTTCGGCCCCACACCGGACGAACCCATCAGATCCGCGTGCACCTGGCAGCGATCGGTCACCCCGTGGTAGGGGATCGCCTGTACGGAGGCGGTCAGGAACCGCTTCTTCTCCATGCCTGGCGGATCGGATTCTGCCACCCGACTACGGGAGTCTGGGTGGACTGTGAGGCGCCACCGCCGCCCGAGTTCGCGCGGTGGCTCGACGCACGAGGTAGTACGTTGCGGCAATGAACTGACCGCCGACGGCAGCCCAGAACACGCCGAGGGCGCGAGGGGTGAGGAGGAGAAGTCCCGCCGCCAGGGCGGAGAGCACTGCCGCGGCCTTTCCCGGCCACTCGGCTATGAACTCCCGCCGTCGTCCCCAGAGGACAAGCGCGCCCAACGCCATCCCCAGCTGGGGAAGGAAGAACAGCCCCCACCCGAGGAGTGGAACCCTCCCCACGGCGGCGAGGGAGGAAATGAGACCGAGGTAGAATGCCTTGTCCACCACGGGGTCAAGCAGCTGCCCGACCACCGTGACCTGGTGGCTCCTCCGTGCCACCCACCCGTCGAGCACGTCCGTGGCCAGGGCAACCCCGAACAACGCCAGCGCGGCAGCCCACGCGCCTCCGAGCACAGCGACGACGGTCGGCGCCACGAGCACGCCCCGCAGGACAGTGAGCGCGTTGGCAAGCGTCATCCCGCGAATGGTACCCGGCGATCGCGAGCGGGCCAACCTGGGCAGATCGGGTACCATTACGCGTGGCAACACCACATCACAATGAGGTGAATGCATGCGCAAGGTCAAGGTTATCATCATGGGAGCGGCCGGCCGGGACTTTCACAATTTCAACGTCTTGTTCAGGGACGACGAAGCCTACGAGGTGGTGGCGTTCACGGCGACCCAGATCCCCGGGATCGAAGGACGTCGCTATCCCCCTGAACTGGCGGGCCGGCTCTACCCCAACGGGATACCGATCGAACCAGAGGGGAGGCTCTCCGACCTCGTGCGCGAGCAGGAGGTCGACCGCGTGGTGTTTGCGTACTCCGATGTTTCGCACCAGCACGTGATGGAGCGGGCGGCGACCGCACTTGCAGCGGGGGCTGACTTCTGGCTCCTGAGCCCTCGCGCCACCCAGCTGCGGGCCAAGAGGCCTGTGGTCGCCGTGTGCGCGGTGCGCACCGGGGCGGGCAAGTCTCAGACCACGCGCAGAGTTGCGAGCATTCTCAAGGCTCAGGGGAAGGCGGTGGCGGTGGTTCGGCATCCGATGCCGTACGGGAACCTGGTGCGGCAGAAGGCACAGCGGTTCGCGTCCTACGACGACCTCGACCGCGCCGAGTGCACCATTGAGGAGCGCGAGGAGTACGAGCCACACATCCAGGCCGGATTCGTGGTCTACGCGGGTGTGGACTACGCGGCGATTCTCCATCAGGCGGAGGCTGAGGCAGATGTGATCCTGTGGGACGGGGGAAACAACGACCTCCCGTTCTTCCGTCCCGACTTCCTGATCGTGGTTGCGGACCCGTTGCGGGCAGGGCATGAGAGCTCCTATTGGCCGGGCTCGGTCGTGGTCCGTCAAGCCGATGCGATCGTCATCAACAAGGTGGATACGGCCGGATTGGAGCCAGTGGAACGGCTGCGGGCATCGCTCGCTGACCTCAACCCGCGGGCCCGAATCGTGGAGGCCGCGTCCCCGATCACCGTTGAGCATCCCGACCTGGTTGCGGGGCGCACCGTCCTCGTGATCGAGGATGGCCCCACCGTGACCCACGGCGAAATGCCCTTCGGGGCGGGAGCGGTGGCAGCCCGCAAGCTCGGGGCGACCCTTGCCGATCCGCGTCCGCACGCCCAGGGATCGCTCGTCGATGTGTACCGGACCTACCCCCACTTGGGCCCGGTCCTTCCGGCGATGGGCTACGGAAAGCGGCAGATCGAGGAGCTGGCGAAGACCATCGCCCGCGTTCCCTGCGAGGCGGTGGTCATCGCGACGCCGGTGGACCTGCGGCGGCTGGTCGCGATCGCTAAGCCCTGCACGCGTGTGCGGTACGATCTTCAGGAGATCGGTCAGCCGACGCTGGCTGACCTTCTCCCCACCTTCTGAGACAGGGGTCCAGGGGGGCTCGGACAAATGGGGCCGGGCCACCCCTCCGCTGTTCCCCGGGAGGCGATTAGCGCTCTGTATCCTCTCCCCATGAGGTGGTCTGAGATGAGAACGCGTCTCCTGGGTGCCCTTCTGGTAGCCCTGGTATGGGGTACCACGTCCTGGTCGCAGCCCCTGGCCGTTTCGGGCTCGTTGGGGATCGAGGTGACGTTTACGCCGATCCCCCCGGCTGACATCACGTCGGCGATCACCCTTGGCCTCACGTTCGGACGGGCTGAGATCGTCAGTCGGACCGAGCTTTCCCTTGCCGGACTTCTGGCGCAGTACCTCACGGTGGGGGTCAGCCTCGACGGGGTGGCGTTGCGCAGTGGGCTGCGGTTCGACCCCTGCTTCTCCCGGTACTGGTTCGAGGTGCGCGGGGGATGCTGCCCACTCGAGCTGGGCGGTCTGTTCCTCGTCGAGAACTTGGCCCTAGCCTGCCAAACGCCGAACTACACGGTGGGGATCGTCCTTGACCTCGGCGTGGCGTGGCGGCCGGGGTTCTTTGCCCGCTCGGTCACGGGTTTTGGCGTCACCGACGTCTATGGCCTGATCGACCTCGAACCCGGGACCTGGCTCACCGCCGTTCCCGGGGTGTGGTTCGAGGAGACCCTCCTCAACCTCGGCTTTGCCGGGGCGTGCTTCCGGACGGACGGCCTCGTCCTGTTTGTCCCGTACGGACTGGCGTGGTTCGAGCTCGGCGGGTCCTACCTCTACCCCGACCCCGAGGCCGAGCTCGGGGTACGTATTCGAATCTTGGGAACGTTCGCCTTGGACTGGGCGAAGCTCTTCTTCGGGGTGCGTGTGCCCCCGGTGGCGGTTCGGTTGGTCACCACGTTCGACCTAGGGGGATTCCTGGCTCAAGACGTGGCGGTTGAGGTGTCGTTCTCCTGGGTTCGGATCTACTCGCGCACCCGGTTCGACTTCGGGGGCCTGATCCAGGCGATCGTTGGGATCGAGCTGAAGTTCTGACCTCGGCCGGGACAGAGGGCCACGCTGCGGGACGAGGTTGTCGAACCGCCGGGGGGGGCTATCATCGGGCACGGGTCACGATGAGCCCGTTCCAGGTTGCCCCGGGTTTCACGCTGCCGTCCGCTGCAGGCGGGGAGGTTGCACTTCGCGACCTGCGCGGCCGGTACGCTGTGCTGTACTTCTACCCTCGGGCTGGCACGCCGGGCTGTACCCAGGAGGCCGGGGAGTTCCACCGGCGCGGACCCCAGTTTGCCGAGCTGGAAGCGCGCGTCGTGGGGATCTCCCCTGATCCTCTTTCGGCGCTGCGGCGGTTCGCCGGTCAGCACGGGCTTTCTCAGACCCTCCTCTCCGATTCCGACCGAACCGTTGCCCGGGCCTACGGGGCGATCACTCCCCAGGGACGGATCCAACGTTCGACGTTCCTGATTGACCGTGCAGGGGTGGTCCGCTGGCAGTGGCCCCGAGTGAAGGTTGCGGGACACGCCGACGACGTCCTTGCCACGCTGCGGGCGCTCCATGCTGCGGACAACGGCCTGAACCCGCTCATCCTGGCCCGGCGGGCGTACCGAGCCTTGTCTGAGCAACCGGTTTCGAAGCCCGCGCTGGAACGACTCGTCGAAGCTGCACACCTCGCTCCGTCGTGTTTCAACAACCAGCCGTGGCGGTTTGTGGTTGCCCAGGGTGAGGTTCTGGAGCGGGTGAAGGCGGCCCTTCCCGGAGGGAACTACTGGGCGAAGCGTGCTCCTGCGATCCTTGCCTTGTGCTCGCACCGTGATCTCGACTGCAAGCTCTCGGATGGGCGGGACTACTTCTTGTTTGGCTGTGGGATGGCCACAGGGATGCTCATGATCCAAGCGACCCAGATGGGGTTGGTTGCCCACCCCATCGCGGGCTACGACCCGCTGGCGGTCAAGGTGGCGCTGGGGATTCCTGCGGACTACACCCTCATCACGTTGATCGTGGTCGGCAAGCCCGGTGACGTGGGCACCCTGAGCGACAAGCACCGTGAGATCGAGCTCGGGCCACGGGACCGCAAGCCCTTGCCGACGGTCCTGGGGTGGGATAGGTTCGGGGACTCGGAACACACGGAGGGTACATGACGACGAACGAGACATTGAACGTGATCCGCGGGCGGAGGAGCGTGCTCCGGTTCGAGTCCAAGCCTGTGACCGATGACGAGCTGGAGGCGATCCTCGAGGCCGGGCGGTGGGCACCATCGTTTGCCAACTCCCAGCCGTGGACGTTTGTGGTCGTACGCGAGGCGAAGGCAAGGGAGGCGTTGGGCCAGCTCGTCCATCGGATCGCGTTTGCCCACCGGGGTCAGTACGCGATGACGGGCAAGGGAACCGGCGACGCGCCGATCGTGATTGCTGTGGTCCTCGACCCTGTCAAGGACCCCCAGCACTGGGTTGAGGCCGGGGCCGTGGCCACGCAGAACATGGCTCTCATGGCCCACAGCCTGGGCCTGGGGTCGTACTGGGCAGGTCTCGGGGGCAAGTCCGAGGCGGAGGCACGGCGGATTCTCGGGATTCCGAGGGGACTGCGGGTCGCCTCGATTCTCCCCATCGGTCGGCCTGCCTACACGCCGAAGGAAGGCGAGCGGACGCCGCTCGCAGAGATCGTCCGTCACGACCGGTTCGCCGGCTAGTCCAGGGGCGAAGACAAAGGCGAACGACGGGCTGCAGCTCGGCTACGCCGGTTAGGGCTGGCCTAAGTCGAAGATCTGCGTCTCGAGGGTGGACAGGTCGACCACGGCACAGGTGGCGCGGCCCGTGATCCACCCGCAGCACTCCCCGGGGTTGACGACGCGGGGAAAGCCTCCCCGGACATCCACACGGTGGGTGTGACCGTACACCACCAGGTCATAGCGCCCGGAATCGATCAGAGCGTCCAGCGTGCGGGGTTCGTGCATGAGCACGACTCGCCGGCCGGCGAGTCCCAGCTCGTGGGGTCCGGCGTGGAGTTCCCCACAGCCGCGGAACCGCTCTTGGAGGTGGCGCACGTCTCCATCGTTGTTCCCGAAGACGCCGATCAGCGAGAGCCCTGTCTCCACAAACGGCACCGCGGTGAACGGGGAGATGAAGTCCCCTGCATGCAGGACCAGCGCCGCGCCCTCCTTCCGGCACACCTCGAGCGCACGGCGGAGGCGGTCGAGGTGGTCGTGGGTGTCAGATACGACCCCGATGCGCACCTAGCCTCCGGCCTTGAGCCCGGACGCGGTGAGGACCACGCCCACCTGCTGTCCCGGCCGGATCGTCCCCTGATCGAGGAGCGCCGGGAGAGCGGCCACAGCAAGGGCCGCTGTCGGTTCCACGTGGATCCCCTCCTCCCTGGCCAGTCGACGCTGGGCGGCGTGGATGGCGTCCTCTTCGACCGCCACCCCGTTGCCACCCGCTGCGCGCAGTAGGGCCACGACCTGCTGTCCGCGAGCGGGTGTGGGAATGCGCGTGCCCTCAGCGACCGTCATCCCTGGATAGGGCTCGTGGGGCACGTTGTCCCCGCGGTGCAGGGCGCGGACGAGGGGGGCACACGCGGCTGGCTGAGCGATGTGGACCTGAGGGACTCGGTCGATCCACCCAAGGCGGAGAGCCGCAGCGAAGCCCTGATGGATGCCGAGGAACAGCCCGCCGCCTCCCGCCGGCACGACGACGTGATCGGGCACCGCACGTCCCCGATCTTCGATCCACTCGTAGGCCACGGTGGTCAAGCCGGCCACGAAGTACGGTGAGGTGTTGTGGGAAGCGTAGAACAGCGTAGGGTCGGTCCGGCAAGCCTCCTCCACCGCCCGTGTGGCCCGTTCCCGTGGCCCGGACACCCGCACCAGCTCGGCTCCGAGGGCTGCGATCTGCGCCAGTTTGGGGCCGGAGGCATGCGCGGGCGCGAACAGGACTGCGCGCAGCCCGGCCCGCGCGGCGTAGGCGGCGAGGGCCGCACCGGCGTTGCCCGACGAGTCATCCGCCACAGCCGCCGCCCCCGCCGACCGCAGCACGGCCACGAGCACTGCCGCCCCGCGGTCCTTGAACGAGCCGGTCGGGTTCGCCCCCTCCAGCTTAAACGCCACGTCGATCCCGAGGCGGGGACCGATCCGTAGCGAGGGGACGAGGGGGGTTCCCCCCTCGCCCAGCGTCAGAGGGTCGGCGGGGGGAAGCAGCGGGGCGTACCGCCACACTCCCCGCCCTCCTACCCCGGCTGCAGACAGCGACGGGTCAAGGTCAGGGCAGAAGTCGAGGGGAACCGCGCACCGCGGACAGGCCCCCGGCGTCGGGGTCGGTGGGACCGAGGACCGGCACATCGGGCACCGTAGCTGGCCGGTCACCGTGAGCGCTCCGATCAGGCGAGGGCCTTCCCCTCCCACCGCCGCAGGGAGTTGAGCACGGGGTAGGCGGTGAGGTCCAGATGGAGGGGGGTGATCGACACGTACCCGGACAGGACGGCCCATACGTCGGTGTCCTCCTCTCCAGGCGGTGGCGAGGACAGCATCTCGCCTGACAGCCAATAGTAGGAGCGGCCGCGGGGGTCCTCGCCCCGAACGAGGTCATCGGACCAGATCTTTCCCCCGAGTCGCGTGACCCGGACCCCTTTGGGCACACCCCGAGGGACATTGACATTGAGGAGAATCCGGCTCAAGGCACCCCGCTCGGCCAGAGCCAGCCGCGCCACCCGCGCCGTGAGGGTGGCTGCCGTCTCGTAGTCGGGGTTACCCTCCCGCCCTTCGTCGGGGCCGAGGTCGAGGGACACTGCAATCGCGGGGATCCCCGCCGACGCGCCCTCCATCGCCGCGGCCACGGTCCCGGAGTAGGTCACGTCGTGGCCGATGTTCGCACCCATGTTGATCCCGGCCACAACCAGGTCCGGCCGCCGTGGAGCGAGCCCAAGAAGCGCGAGGAGCACGCAGTCCGAAGGGGCTCCATTCGTCACGTGAACCTCTTCCCCGTCGGGCAGCCGAGCACTCGAGAACCGCAGCGGCTTGTGGAAGACCCGGGTCCGCGATGCTGCAGACCAATTCCGGTCTGGAGCGAGCACCCACGGCTCTCCGACCGCTGCCAGCCCCTTGCGTAGGGCGAGCAGACCAGGAGAGAGGTACCCGTCGTCGTTGGTGACCAAGATGAACGGCTTCTCCATCATCGCCTCCGCTTGTAGCCAGTCTAGCTCCCCGAGTCCTCGGGGACAAACCGATACAGGGAGAGCACGGTCTCCCCGTACGTTCGCCGCTGCTCCAGAACGAGCGGGCCATACCGGTCGGCGATCAGCTCCTTGTGGAACGTCTCCGCCACCACCACTGCCCCCGCGTTGAGGGGCCGGAGCTCGGCCAGGGCCTCCACCGTGCGTGGGGCGAGCCCCGTGCCGTACGGAGCGCCGATGAACACGAGGTCGAACGCCCTTCCCCGACGAACGAGTGCCCGCAGGGCGGTGAAGACGTCTCCTTCGATGACTTCGGAGCGGGATGCGCACCCGAGGCGCCCGATGTTCTCCCGGATCACGCGCCCGGCGCTGGAGGAGCCTTCCACGAACACAGCGTGGGCCGCACCGCGCGAAAGGGCTTCCAGACCGACGGCCCCTGTCCCGGCGAACAGGTCGAGGAACTGAGCCCCCGGTACCAGCTCCCGCACCGTGTCGAACAATGCCAGCCGTACCCGATCCCGCAGGGGGCGGATCCCTGCCCCGCGGGGACCGGTCAACCTGTGCCCTCGGTACTCGCCTGCCCCGATCCTCACCTTGCACCCTCCTCCCCACGCGCTAGGATGCGGTGGGTTCCCAAAGGATAACCGAACGGTTCACGGGCCCAAAAGGAGCGATCTGTGCGGTGCGACGTAGCGGTGGTGGGAGCGGGGCCAGCGGGGTTGTTCGCAGCTCTTGAGCTGGCCGGGTCGGGCCTGTCCGCGGTGCTCGTCGACAAGGGTCTTGCCCCCCGTGAGCGAACGAGCAACACCTGCGGGGTCGGCGGTGCGGGAGCGTACTCCGACGGCAAGCTCAACCTGACCTCCCGGATCGGGGGCGACCCCGAGGCGATTGGGTGCTCGGTGGGGGAGCTGGACGAGCTGATCGCCCACGTGGACGAGGTGTTCACCCGTTACGGCGCGCCTGCGCAGTACTCCGGCGAGGACCCGCAGGCGCTTGCCGAGCTCAAGAAGGCTGCCGCACAGGCCGGGGTCGAGTTCATCGCCGGCCGCCAGCGCCACATCGGCACGGGACGCATCCGCGAGGTCATCGACGCGATGTACCGCGACCTCGTGAACCGCGGCGTAACGTTCGAGCTCGGGGCGGCAGCGGACACGGTTCACTACGCGGGGGGCACGTTCAGGGTGGGGGTGGGCGGCAAGACGATCGAGGCGCGATCTGTGCTCATGGCGCCGGGCCGAGTGGGCGCGTACTGGCTGCGGGAAGTGGCCCGATCGCTCGGGGTTGGGCCGTCGTTCGGTCCCCTCGACGTCGGGGTACGGGCCGAGTTCCCAGCGGAGCTGTACGACCCCATCGAGCGCGTGATGTACGACGCGAAGCTTCGGGTCCGAACCCCGACCTACGACGACATGGTTCGCACGTTCTGCACCAACCCGCGGGGGTTCGTCGTGCAGGAGGATCACGGGGAGTTCGTGCTCGTGAACGGCCATGCCGAGAACGACCGCAAGTCAGGCAACACCAACTTTGCCCTGCTCGTCCACATCGAGCTCACCGATCCGGTCGAGGACACTACAGAATACGGACGGGCGATCGCCAAGCTGGCGACAACGATCGGCGGCGGGAAGCCAATCGTCCAGCGCTTGAAGGACCTCGCTCAGGGAAGGCGGTCAACGCTAGATCGCATCCGTCGCGCTTCCGTTCGACCAACCCTCGGGTCGTTCACCCCGGGCGACGTGTCGATGGCCCTTCCCCACCGCGTGGTGGTCGACCTCGTGGAAGCAGTGGATGTTCTGAACCGACTTATCCCCGGTCTGTCGTCGGAGGGAACGCTTCTCTGCGCCCCGGAGATCAAGTTTTACGACACGAGGTACGCGGTGGGGGCGGGCATGGAGACAGCGCTTCCCGGGTTCTACGTTGCGGGCGATGCGTCGGGGCACTCGCGGGGGATCGTGTTTGCCGCCGTGACCGGGGTCCTCGCCGCCCGTCGGATCCGGGAGAAGGCGTCCCGATGAGGCGGATCGCTGTTCTCACCAGCGGCGGCGACGCCCCGGGGATGAACGCGGCGATCCGCGCCGTGGTACGGACCGGGATTGCCCAGGGCTGGGAGGTGCTCGGTGTCCGGCGGGGCTACGCCGGCCTGGCCGGCGGGGAGATGGCCTTGCTGGGCGCGCGGGACGTGGGCGGGATCCTCCAGCTCGGGGGGACAATCCTCGGGAGCGCGCGGTGCCCCGAGTTCCGCACCGAGTCCGGCCGGCGGCGGGCCCTACAGGCGTTGCGCGCCGCTGGGGTCGAGGCCCTGGTAGTGATCGGCGGCAACGGTTCCCAGACTGGGGCTTACGAGCTGTCCAGACTGGGGTTCCCGGTGGTGGGGGTGGCGTCGACGATCGACAACGACCTCGCGGGGTCCGACATCACGATTGGGGTAGATACCGCCCTCAACGTGGCCCTCGAAGCGATCGACCGCCTCAAGACCACCGCCTCGTCCCACGGGAGGGCGTTCCTGGTGGAGGTCATGGGGCGCCACTGCGGCTACCTGGCCCTGATGGCGGGGATCGCCGGTGGGGCGGAGGCGGTGGTGATCCCCGAGGTCGAGACGGACCCCGAGGCTCTCGCCCACGAGCTGCACGAGGCGTACGAGCGGGGGAAGAGCCACTCCCTGGTCGTGGTCGCCGAGGGGGCGACGTACAACGCGGCGCGGCTTGCCGACTACTTCCACGCGAACGAGAAGCGGCTGGGGTTCGAGCTGCGGGTGACGATCCTCGGCCACGTCCAGCGGGGTGGGGCCCCGGGGGCGTTCGATCGCCTGCTCGCCACGCGCCTCGGGGCCGCGGCCGTAGACGTGCTGGCCCGCGGTGAGCACGACGTGCTCGTCGGCTGGGTCCGCGGCGAGGTGGCGGCCACCCCCCTGGGGGACGTGGCGGGGACGGCGAAGGCCCTCGACGCGAGGCTCCTCGCGCTGGCCCAGGTCCTCGCCCGGTGACGCGGGTCGGGGCAACCTAACCCGGACGGAGCCTGACGTGGAAGGAGGACCAATGGAACACGCGGGGAGCTTGAGGGAAGAACCGGGACTGAAGGTCAAGATGATCCGCAGCCTGCGGACGGCCGGCGGGCACATCGAGGGGATCCGCCGGATGGTAGAAGAGGACGCGTACTGCGTGGACATCCTCAAGCAGATCGCTGCTGTCCAGGGGCTGCTCAGCCGCACCGCCCGGGCACTCGCCGAGTCCCACACCCGGCACTGCGTGAGCCACGCAATTGAGGAAGGCCACGGCGAGGAGAAGATCGAGGAGCTGTTCGAGGCCCTGAAGTACCTGCGGCACTTCTAGAACCACCAAGCGGGGGTGCGGCCCGTGGCGCTCGATTGGAGGAGTGTCCCAGACAACGCCTCATAGATCGCTGTCTTCCGGTCGTGCTTGAACACGACCGCACCTTCCCGTACGGTGTTGACGCCATGGACACGCTTGCCAGGGGAGTGAAGCAGGGGCGATGAGGATTCGCGGGTCCGGGGAGGGTGATCCCCGTAGCGGGTATCGCTGGCATCGCTGAGGCCGGGCGACAGGGTGAGGTCGCCGCGATGATGCAGAGGATCCGGCATCGCGGGGGTGGCCACGTGAAGACGATCACCCGCCCCCACCTCACGATACAGGTCTCCTGGTCCGATGCTGAGACGCGTCTTGCGTCCCCTCCCCTTTCGCAGAACGTTGCATGGGATGGCGTCCCGATACAGAACCCCGCCCCCGAAGCCCTGAGGGGTTGGACCCAACCGTGTGCGCTGGCAGCGGCCTGCGAGCGCGGGCTGTTTCTGGCCCGAGGGCCCCTTGGTGTGAGGCCACTGTACTACGGGCGCAACGGGAGCGGGACGCTGGCCTTCGCCTCCGAGGTCAAGGCCCTTCTTTCCTTCACAGAGGACGTGAACGAGTTCCCGCCCGGCGCGTGGTACACCCCCCGCGACGGGTTCCACCGCTACGTTGAGATGGACAGTGGGAATCTGCCTTACGCTGATCCAAACCGGATCGCTCTTGAGCTGCGGCGCAGACTGGACCAGGCTGTGGCTCGCTGCATCAGAGCCGACGCGATGGGCGCATGGCTCTCTGGCGGTGTGGACTCGTCCGTCATCGCCACGTTGGCCCGGCGGCACGTGGGGACCTTCCACTCCTTTGTCGGCGGGGTCAAGGGAGCTCCCGACCTCGCGTACGGAGAGGAGGTGGCTTCGTTCCTGGGAACGACGCACCACAGCCTCGTGGTTGCCCAGCAGGACCTGGTTTGCGGCGCTGCCCGCGGTCATCTACCACCTCGAGTCGTTCGACGCGCTGCTCGTGCGGTCATCGGTGGTGAACTACCTCGCTGCCCAGCTCGCCTCCGACCACGTGGGCGCGGTTCTCTCGGGCGAAGGGGGTGACGAGCTGTTCGCGGGGTACGACTACATCAAACGAATCCCCCCAAGCGAGATTCCCGGCGAGCTTGAGGATATCGTGCTGCGCCTCCACAACACTGCCTTCCAGCGCGTGGACCGGTGTGCCTACGCCCACGGACTGGTCCCGTTCGTTCCGTTCGCGGATCTGGACGTGGTGAGGTACGCCCTGAGCATCCCGCCGGAGTACGAGGTCCACCACCGTCACGGCGTCGCGGTCGAGAAGTGGATTCTCCGTCGGGCGTTCCAGGGTTTGCTTCCCGATGCCGTCCTGTGGCGGCCGAAGGCCAAGTTCTGGCAGGGGGCGGGAGTGGCGACCCTCCTCGCTGAGCACGCCGAGACGTCGGTCACGGACGCGGATTACCGCCGCGAGCGCGTGCTCCCCAACGGGTGGCGGCTTCACAGCAAGGAGGAGCTCCTCTACTACCGCATCTTCCGCGAGCACTTCGGGAGAATCCCCAACCTCAGCTGGATGGGGCGAACGAAGCGCGTGTCCGAGGGGGGCGGGCAGAGTCCCGAGTCGGGACCGCCGCCTCCTGTGACATAGGACGGCTTTGGTGTCACCCACGAAGTGAACCGCACTTCCCCACAGAGGCACCGGGTAAGCTCGGCGTGCGATGCGACGGCGGGCGTTCGTGTACATCACGCGGGATACCTCCGAGGGGCGGCAGCTCCTCGTGTTCACCCACCGCGTGCCCGAGGCTCCAGATGTCCAAGTGCCGGGCGGCACAATCGAGCCAGACGAAACCCCGATCGAGGGGGCGCTGCGCGAAGCCCATGAGGAGACCGGGCTCTCCCGGTTCGGCGCCCCCCGCCTCCTCGCCGAGGAAGTGTGGCACGGACCAGACGAAACCGTACAGTGCTACTTCGTCCACCTCCCCCTGGCCCGAACGGCGCCGGACGCGTGGGAGCACGTCGTCACTGCGGGCGAGCTCGATCAGGGGCTCGTGTTCTCCCTCTTCTGGACGACCCTCCCCGACACGAGCGGCCTGTGGCCGAACATGGCGAAGTACGTTCACCGGCTCCTGGTGTAGGGTCGGTCGGGCGCGGGGGGGTCAAACGGCTGGAGCGGACCCGCCGGCGGGGCGGAGGGCAGTCGGGGTACGGCGGAACTGGCTCGTGTACAGACGCCAGTAGAACCCCCGTGCGGCGAGGAGCGCATCGTGGGTCCCCCGCTCCACGATCCGTCCCCCGTCGATCACAACCACCTCGTCTGCGTTGCGGATCGTGGACAGCCGGTGGGCGATCACGAAGCTCGTCCGTCCCTTCATGAGCCCGAGCAGCGCCTTCTGGATCGCGACCTCGGTTCGGGTATCGACACTGCTCGTCGCCTCGTCGAGGACGAGGATCCGCGGGTCGGCGAGCACAGCGCGGGCAATCGCCAGGAGCTGCCGCTGGCCTTCGCTCAGGTTCGCCCCCCGCTCGGAGAGGACCGTCCCGTACCCGTCAGGGAGCTTCCGGATGAACGGGTCGGCGTGGGCGAGCGTCGCCGCGGCGATGACCTCGTCGTCGGTGGCGTCGAGCCGGCCGTAGCGGATGTTCTCCATCACGGTGTCGGCGAACAGGAACGTCTGCTGGAGGACGATCCCGATCTGGCGACGCAGGCTCGCCCGCTCCGCGCGGCGGAGGTCCACCCCATCGATGAGGATCTCCCCCCGATCCACGTCGTAGAACCGAGTAAGGAGGTTCACGATCGTCGTCTTTCCCGCCCCGGTCGGACCGACGAGGGCGATCGTCTGGCCAGGTCGTGCCTGCAGGCTCACCTCGCGCAGGACGGGCACGCCCGGAACGTAGCTGAAGTCCACGTTCCGGAACTCGACGTGGCCCCGCACCGTCTCCATGCGGACAGCATCAGGGAGGTCGGGCGTGTCCGGGGGGGTGTCCATCGTCGCGAAGATCCGTTCCGCACCGGCTAGGGCGGACTGAACCTGGTTGTAGAGGTCCCCGAGCATCCGCAACGGCTCGGCAAACTGGCGGGAGTAGCTGATGAACGCGGCGATCGTGCCCACGCTTGCCCGGCCAAGGAGAGTCAGCCAGCCCCCGAGGCCGGCCAGGATCGCGATGTTGGCGTTGGAGAGAATCCCCATCATCGGTGGGATAAGCAAGGCGTAGCTCTGGGCGCGGATCCCGGCCACGCGAACCGCAGCGTTGGTGCGGTCGAAGTCGCCGAGCACGCTCTCCCCTTGGGCGAACGCGAGGACGACCCGTTGACCGCTGTACGTCTCCTCGAGCTTGCCGTTGAGCTCGCCGAGCTGCTTCTGGTACTCGCGGAACCCGCTGCGGGTTCGCTTTCCGACCCAGCCCACCAGGCCGAGCATGAGCGGGAACGCGACGAACGACCCGAGGGCGAGGAGCGGGTTGAGCGCGAACATCATCACGAGGATCCCGACGAGGGTCAGGCTTCCCGTGAACAACTGGAGGATGTTCTGCGAGAGCACGCGGTTGATCGCGTCCATGTCGTTCGTAAGCCGGCTCATCGTCTCCCCATGGGGACGGGCGTCGAAGAACCGGAGGGGCAGGGTCTGGAGGTGGGCGAAGAGGTCCCCGCGCAGGGTGCGCATCGCCTTCTGGGTGGCGCGGGCAAGGATGAGGTTCTCCGCGTACCGGGCTCCCCACGCCGCGACGTACGTTCCGAGCATGAGGAGGACGATCCGGAGGAGGAGCGCCGGATCCCCCCCGCGGATTGCCCCATCGATCGCTCGGCCCATGAGGAACGGCCCCACCAAGGACAGCCCAGTGGCGACGAGCGCGAGAGCGAAGATCGCGGCGAAGTAGCCCCGGTACGGCCGGAGGTAGCCGAGCAAGCGCCGGAGCGTACCGCGCACATCGCGGGCCCGCTCGATCCGCGCCCCGCCCATCCCCGGCCCACGGCCGGGTCCGGGTCCGAACAACCGGGGGACTGGGGCCCCTCCCGCCGGCTGGGGGCGCCCGCGCGGCTCAGAGGCCATCGGCCACCTCCCCGTCCCCGAGCTGGGAGGCGTAGATGTCGCGGTAGATCGGGCTCTCCCGGAGGAGGGTGCTGTGGGTCCCGATCGCTGCCACCCGCCCGCTGTCCAGGACGACGATCTTGTCCGCGAGGAGCACGGTCGAGATCCGCTGGGCGACGACGAACCGCGTCGCCGAGTGATCCTCGGCCATCAGCCGGTCCAGGGCGTCCTGGAGCTTGATCTCGGTCTCGATGTCCACCGCGCTCGTGCTGTCGTCGAGGATGAGGATCCGCGGCCGGACGAGGAGCGCCCGCGCGATCGCGATCCTTTGGCGCTGGCCGCCGGACAGGTTCACGCCCCGCTCGCCGACCACCGTGTCGTACCCCTGAGGGAGCTCGACGATGAACCCGTGGGCCTGGGCGGCCCGGGCGGCGGCGACCACCTCGTCGTCCGTGGCCTCCGGGCGGCCGAAGCGGATGTTGTCCCGCACCGTCCCCGTGAACAGGACCGCCTCCTGGAGGGCGACCCCGATCTCGCGGCGGAGGGAGAGGAGGGACAGCTCTCGCACGTCGACCCCGTCCACCGTCACCCGGCCCGCCGTCACGTCGTAGAAGCGGGGGATGAGGTGGATGAGGGTGGACTTCCCGGACCCGGTGGCCCCGAGGATCGCCACCGTCTCCCCCGGCTCGGCAACGAGGCTCACCCCGCGCAGGACCGGTTCCCCGTTGTACGAGAAGGAAACGTCCTCGAACGCGACCCGGGCCCCGCGCCGTTCCGTGGCTGGCCAGGCCCCCGCCCCCGGCCGTTCTTCCACGTCTGGGGTGGCCTCCAGCACCTCCCGGATCCGCGACGCGGACGCCTCGGCCGCGGACAGGGGGCCCATCATCATCGCGATGAGCATCATCGGGAACAGGGCCATCGTGAGGTAGTTGACCGACGCCACGACCTGGCCCACGGTCATCGCACCCCCGATCGCCGCCCGCCCTCCGAGCCACACCGCCCCCACCACGCCCAGGTTCACGAGGAGGGTCATCGTCGGGCCGATCACGGCGAAGAACGTCATCACCTCGATGTTCTTCCGCATCAAGGCCACGTTCTCGCGGTCGAAGCGCGCCGCCTCGTGCTCCTCGCGGACGAACGCCTTCACCACCCGCCCCCCGGCCAGGTTCTCCTGGAGCACGGTGTTCAGGCGATCGAGCTGCTGCTGGACGGCGAGGAACATCGGCCGGGCGCGGCCGACGAAGGCGACCACGAGGAGGACGATCACCGGGACGAACGCGGCGAGCATCCACGCCAGCTGGCGGCTGGTGAGGACGAGGAGGACGATGCTCCCCAGGACCCACACCGGGGCCCGGGTGAGGATCCGCAGGGACATCGCCACGATCATCTCCACCATCGAGACGTCGCTCGTCGTGCGCACGATGAGCTGTCCGGTCTGGAGGCGATCGAGGTTTGCGAACGAGAACGTCTGGACCTTCCGCATCACCGCGCTCCGCACGTCGTGGGCGAACCCCTGCCCGACCCGGACCGAGAGGATCGTGTTCGCGACCGCGAACAGGGTCGAAAGGAGCGCCGCCCCGATCATCGCGAGCGACGTGGTGGCGACGACCCCCAGGTTCCCGGCAGCGATCCCCTGGTCGATGATCCGCTGCGTGAGGCGGGGGATGAGGAGGTCCGCCCCCACCATCCCGAGGAGGAGGGCGAGCGCGCCCACCGCGTACCACCGGTACGGGCGCACGAACCGGAACATCCGAACGAGGGACCTCACGGTGCCTCCGTGCCGAGAGCACTCCGGAGCTTCCCGAGGAGCACTCGCAGCGCGGCCCGCTCCTCCGCGGTCATGATCGCGTTCAGATCGGCCTCGAGCTCCCGCCAGATCTCCTCTGCCTGGCGCCGCGCCGCCTCTCCCTGCGGGGTGAGGAAGACCCGCGACACCCGGCCGTCCGCTGGGTCCGGCCGCCGCTCGACGAGGCCCGCGCTCTCCATCCGCTGGAGGACCTCGGTGAGGGTCGCCGGGCGGACCATCGTCTGCCGGGCGAGCTCGGTCTGGGGGAGACCGTCCTCGTGGCCCAGCCGGAACAGGATGAACCCCTGGCCGCGGCTGAGCCCGATCCCCTCCATCCGGGTGTGGACCCGGTCGCGGAGGAGCTTGGACACCTGCATGAGAAGGTGCCCCAGCCGCTCGTCAGCCCGTCCTGTTTGCTCCGCAACCATTTCGGTCCCTAAAGGTCAGGAGCCGAATGATAGCAGCGCAGGCTGAGGCGTCAACCCCGCAACCCTTCTCCCTGGACCCACCCGGGGTGGGGTCGGTACACTGTCCTCATGGCGGATCGTGTGCAGTTCCCGGTGCGAGGGATGACCTGCGCCTCGTGCGCGGCCCACGTGAAGAAGGCCCTGCTGGCCGTTCCGGGCGTGACGGGCGCCGAGGTGAACCTGGCCACGGAGCGGGCGACGGTGAACATCTCGAACGACGTCCGCCTTGCCACGCTCGTCCAGGCGGTGCGGGATGCGGGATACGACGTCCCCGTGGAGACGGTTCGTCTCCCGGTCGTCGGGATGACGTGCGCCTCGTGCGCGGCCCACGTGGAGAAGGCCCTCGCTCGGGTCTCCGGTGTGGTCGAGGCACGGGTCAACCTGGCCTCTGAGGAAGCGGCAGTGGAGTTCGTGCCAGGCCTGGCTGAACGGGCCGACCTCGCGGCGGCAGCCGCTGCTGCTGGCTACCCGGTGCGGGTGACGGCGGGCGAGACCGCCCGTGCTGTTGGCGATGCAGTCGACACGAAGACGCGCCAGGCTCGCCGGCGGATGCTCATCGCGTGGAGCTTCACAGTTCCCATCATCGCCTGGATGGTTCCGGAGATGGTGTGGGGGGTGATGTGGCCCAGCCACACCGTGCACAACCTGGGGATGATCGCCCTTGCCTTGCCCATTCTGATCGGGGTGGGCCGTCACACGTACCGGGCGGGGCTCGCCGCGGTCCGACACGGTGCGGCAAACATGGACACCCTCATCGCCCTCGGCACCGGGGTCTCCTTTCTGTCCGGCCCGGCGTCGTTCCTCGTTCCGGTGGCGAACTACGCCGGCGTGGCGGCGATGATCATGGCCTTTCACCTCACCGGGCGCTACGTGGAGGAGCGGGCCAAGGGCCGCGCGTCCCAGGCGATCCGCAAGCTCCTGGAGCTCGGGGCGAAGACGGCCCGCGTCCTCCGCGACGGGGCCGAGGTCGAGGTGTCGATCGCCGAGGTCCAAGTCGGGGACGTGATGGTCGTCCGCCCGGGAGAGAAGATCCCCACCGACGGGGTGGTGGTCGAGGGGGAGAGTACGGTGGACGAATCCATGGCCACCGGTGAGTCCATGCCGGTGGCGAAGCGGCCCGGCGACGAGGCGATCGGCGCCACGGTGAACCAGGAGGGCTTGCTGCGGATCCGGGCGACGCGGATTGGGCGGGACACGTTCCTCGCCCAGGTTATCCGGCTCGTGGAGGAGGCCCAGGGTTCCAAGGTCCCGATCCAGGAGCTGGCGGACAGGGTAACGGCGGTCTTCGTGCCCGTGGTCCTCGGGATCGCCGTGCTGAGTTTGCTCGCCTGGCTCCTGTTCCCCGGTGTGCTGCGCGGCCTGGTGGCTGCCGGGGGGTTCCTCCCGTGGGTGAACCCCGACCTGGGGGTGGGAACGCTCGCCCTCGTGTCGGCAGTGGCGGTGCTCGTCATCGCCTGCCCGTGCGCCCTCGGCCTCGCCACCCCCACCGCGTTGATGGTCGGGAGCGGGATGGGCGCGGAACGGGGGATCCTCATCCGCTCGGGGGCTGCGATTCAGGTCCTCCGCGGGGTGCAGGTCATCGCGTTGGACAAGACGGGAACGCTCACCCAGGGCCGGCCCGAGGTCACGGATGTGATCCCAGCCAACGGGTGGGATCCCACCTCCGTCCTTCGGTTCGCCGCTGCAGCGGAGCAGGGAAGCGAACACCCGCTTGGCCGGGCCGTGGTCCGGCGGGCCGAAGCCCAGAGGATTCGCATCGAGAGTGCGCACGAGTTCCTCAGCGTGCGGGGGAAGGGCGTGGTGGCGGAGGTCGGTGGCCAGCGGGTGATCGTGGGGTCCCGGGCGCTTCTCGAGGAGGACGGGGTAGACGTTACGCCGGTTGCGGAAGTGCTGCGGAAGCTCGAGCAAGAGGCCAAGACGGCGATTGCCGTGGCGGTGGACAGGCGCCCGGTGGGGGTGGTCGGAGTCGCAGACGCGGTGAAGGACGATGCAGCGGCCGCGATCCACGAACTCCACCGCCTGGGGATCCGCACGGTGATGGTCACCGGTGACAACCGGGCCACCGCCGAGGCGATCGCCCGGCAGGTGGGGATCGACGAGGTGCGGGCCGAGGTTCTGCCCGACGGCAAGGTGACCGAGGTCCGCCGGCTTCAGGAGGCGTTCGGTACGGTTGCCTTCGTTGGCGATGGGATCAACGATGCGCCTGCCCTCGCCCAGGCCGACGTGGGGATCGCGATCGGTACCGGCACGGACATCGCGATCGAGGCGAGCGACGTGACCCTCGTTCGGGGCCAGTTGACCGGGGTTGGGGAAGCGATCCGGCTGTCGCGGGCCACGTTCCGCGTCATCCGCCAGAACCTGTTCTGGGCGTTCTTCTACAACGTGGTCATGATCCCTCTCGCGATCGCCGGCTGGATGCACCCTGTGCTGGCGGAGATCGCAATGGCCACGAGCTCGGTGACCGTGGTCTCGAACGCCAACCGTCTGCGGCGAACACGGCTCGATTCAGCCGCCGTCCCGTTCAGAGCCGGTCGGTGAGCCGGAGAGCGGACAAGTCCTCGCCGGCTAGTGGGGAACGACGCGTCAGCGACCGGCTTTGCGCGGTTCGAGCCGCGGGACCTGCCCCGAGGCGACGAGTTCCTTTCCCCGTTCGGCGAGCTTGTACTTCTGGACCTTACCCGATGCCGTCATCGGGAACTCCTTCCCCACGACCACGTACCGCGGAACCTTGAACGCGGCGATCTGGCGGGCGCAGAAGTCCACGACCTCCTGGGGGTCAAGGGTGTACCCGTCGCGGGGGATGATGAACGCCATCCCCACCTCACCCATCACCCGGTCCGGCACCCCGACCACGGACACGTTCTGCACACCGGGGTGGGTGAACAGGACCTCCTCGACCTCCGCCGGGTAGACGTTGAACCCGCCGACGATGTACATGTCCTTCTTCCGGCCCACGATCCGGACGTACCCCTCCTCGTCGAGCGTTGCGAGGTCGCCGGAGTAGAGCCAGCCCTCGTCGTCGATCACCTGACGGGTCGCCTCGGGGTTCTTCCAGTAGCCGAGCATCACGTTGTACCCGCGGCAGGCGAGCTCGCCGGTCTGACCGAGGGGGACCGACTCCCAGGCGTCGTTCACCACCTTGACCTCGATTCCAGGGAGGGCCTTCCCCACCGTCTCGACCCGCTTGTCGATCGGGTCGTCGAACCGGGTCATCGTGATCACCGGCGAGGCCTCGGTGAGGCCGTAGCAGATGCACACGTTGCAGCCGAGGTCGTCCATCGTCCCCCGCATCACCTCCACCGGGCACGGCGCGCCAGCCATGATCCCCGTGCGGAGGCTGGACACGTCGTAGGGCTTCCCCGCAGCCTTTGCCTTCCGCTGCTCGTCGAGCTCGAGGACGAACATCGTTGGCACGCCGTACAGAACGCTCACCTTGTGCTTCTGAATCAGATCCAGGGCCTCGTCGGCCTTGAACACCGGCATCGGGACGATCCCTGCTCCCCAGGTGACCGCCCCGAGGATCCCCATCACACACCCGAAGCAGTGGAAGAACGGAACCGCGAGGAGGAACACGTCCTCCTCCGAAACGCGCATGATCTCCGTGATCTGGCGGGCATTCTCGGCCATGTTGATGTGGGAGAGCATCGCCCCTTTCGGGTGGCCGGTCGTCCCGGAGGTGTAGAGGATGAACACGCAGTCCTCGGGCTTCGTCGCCCCTTGGCGGCGGGCGACCTCGTCCCGGGCTCCCTGGTCTTCGCCCAACTTGAGGACGTCAGCATAGGGACGGAGCCCCGGCGCAGCGCCCCCCACGGTGATCGCCTCGCGGAGGAGGGGGAGATTGGGGCGCACCTCGGACAGCATCGCCGCGTAGTCGATCCCAAGGAACCCTTGGGCGACGAACACCGCCTTTGCCTCGGCGTTCCCGAGGATGTACTCCACCTCGTGGGTCTTGTAGCGGGTGTTCATGGGGACGACCACCCCCCCCGCCTTGGCGATCGCGAAGTAGACCG
Source organism: Candidatus Bipolaricaulis sibiricus (assembly GCA_004102645.1). Lineage (GTDB taxonomy): Bacteria > Bipolaricaulota > Bipolaricaulia > Bipolaricaulales > Bipolaricaulaceae > Bipolaricaulis > Bipolaricaulis sibiricus. Next base: position 555,545 of record CP034928.1, read on the forward strand.
CGATCCACTCCGGGATGTTCGACATCCAGATCGCGACCTTGTCGCCGGGCGCGATCCCGAGCTTCACCAGGCCGGCAGCGAGCCGATCTACCTCCGCGGCCAACACACGGTAGGGGATCGTCTTCCCCTCGTAGAACACGGCCGGCCGATCGGGGAACTTCTGGGCCGTCTCGTCGAGCACTTGGGACAGCGTGCGCATCCGTCTTCCTCCTCTGGATCGCCCGAAGTGTAGGGAAAGCGCGGGCGGGGTGCCACCCCCCTGTTGCCGCACGGCATAGAATGGGCTGTGCCTGTGACCTCCGGCATCCCCGACCCGCTGCAGCGGTTCAGTTCGCTGGTGCAGGACTGGTTCCGGGCGACGCTCGGGACACCGACCCCGGTCCAGCGACTTGGCTGGCCCCGGATCGCTGCGGGTGTGCACACCCTCCTTCTTGCTCCCACCGGATCGGGGAAGACCCTCGCCGCGTTCCTGTGGACCCTCGATCGGCTGCTCACCCAACCGGCGGAAGCCGTGGCTCCGTCGGTTCACACGCTGTACGTGTCTCCCCTGAAGGCCCTCGGGTACGACATCGAGCGGAACCTGCAGGTCCCTCTGGGTGGGATCCGGGCCCTTGCCGCCTCGCGGGGCACTCCGCTCCCCTCGGACCTGGGACGGACTACCAGTGCGAGGAAGCTCCGTCGAGCCCGCACTGCGCCGGCTCGGGTTCACCGCCGAGCCCGACGCGCTGGTCCTCTACCGCCGGTACGGCACCGAACGAGCCTGACCCGCGGGGAAGAACAGCTGCTGGGACACGCCGATTGCTACGGAAGCTCGCGCATGACCCGTTCCAGCTGCACGCGAAGCTCCCGGAGGCGCGTCTCCTGGGCGCGCAGTTCCCCGAGTTGCGCTGCCGACACACCGCTTCCGGAGGCTGCTCGAAGCGCCTGTTCCTTGGCGGAGAGAATGGCGAGCGCGCGCTCGTAATGGGCCCGCGCTTCGTCCCAGAGGTCCCGCAAGCGGGCGATCTCACCCAACTGGAAGTAGGCCCACTCGTGCCTTCGATCCATGGCGACGATCTTCTCCAGCCGGTCCTTGGCTGCCATGTAGTCTCCATCGCGCAAATCGGCAATCGCAAGTAGGTACTGCGTCTCGACCTCCAGCGCCTGTATGGGAATCGTAGCGAGGAGCTCGACCAACAGCTCCCGGGCGTTCGCGGTGTTGCCAAGCATCAGCTCCACAGAGGCCAGCTGAACGTACACCGTCTCCGGGCGATAGCGATCGAGGCACCTCCTCAACGTGGCTCGAGCCGCCTCCCACTCGCCCGTTTGGATCTGAGCTACTCCCAACCAGTACAGGCTGACGCGTGGACAGAAGTCGAGATCCACGGCGCGGGACAGCTGCCAGCGCGCGAGGCTGGTGTTCCCATAGCCCAGCGAAACCTGCCCGGCGAGGAGGTGCGCATCTGCGACCACGTCCCGGACCGCGATGATGGACACGACAACCGCGAACAGGGACACCAGTGCTGCGGTCAGCTTGACCCACCGTCCCCGCAGCCGGGCGCCGAGATCCCCCACCGGTCCGTACCGGGGTGACAGCGCCAGGCCGAGGACCACGACGAACGCGAGGCTGGACGCGGGCAGGTGGAAGGGAAACGTGGGGACAGCATGGACAAGGAAAGCAATCAGCCCACCGCCGAGGAGGAGGAGTTCAAGCCGTTTGCGCGGATCGCGCTGCGCGCCCACCCGCCGCAACCCCACGTACCCGAGCAGCCCAAGACCCGCGAGAAGCACGATCAATCCGAATGCCCCCATCTCCGCCGCAACCTGGACGTACTCGTTGTGGGCCTGGTCCGCCCGCGGGAACGGGAACGCGTAGTTCTCTCCGCGGGGAGAGGCAAGAAACGCCGGTTTGTATGGAACGAAGTGGATCTTGTATCCCCCCAGGCCGACCCCGAACAGGGGGCGATCGCGCCACATCTCGTAGCCCACCCACAGATCCCACGCCCGGATTGCCCCCGACTGGCGTTCCCAGAGCTGCCTGACCGCGGGCAGGGGGGTCGTGACCGGGAGCAGGAGCACAATCGCCGCCACCACGAGGCCGATCGCGGGAATCCAAAGGAGGGCGAACCGCCGGAGCAGCTTGCCGATGCCCCACAGGGCAGCGCCTCCCCCGGCCAGTGCCGCGGCGTACGCGAGGCCAGCCACACCCAGGCTCCCCACCAACGCCGCGCCGACGACCCCCGCTGCTGCCGCCCACCTGTGCCAACCCCGGACGCGCACGTCCCAGAACCCCGCCCCGAACGCGACAAACCCCAACGCCGCTGCCAGCCCCAGCCGTACTCCCACCTGACGGGTGAGAAGCATGACCGCCAAGACGAGGCCTGCCGCCACGAGGGCAGGGATCCATGTCCACGTCCTCCTCATCCGGAGGAGGAGGACCCCCGCGGGCAGGACGAGATAGGACAAGAACCCGGCCAGGAATTGGCGGTTCCCCATGGTGGCGATCATCGAATCCTCAGCTGAACCGGGTGCCAGACCCAGGTGCTGCAGGAGCCCGAACAGCGCGCTTCCCGCGCCTGCCAGGAGCAGCGCGCCGAGGATGCGGGTCATCGTGAGGTCGTCCAGATTGGCGTTAACGATGAACAGAAAGATGAACCCGAAGTACAGGATGAGGGATGCCGACTGAAGGACCACGCAGGCTGGCGTCTTTCCCGACAGCGACAGAAGTCCAGCACCGAGCAGGGTGGGTAGAATCGGAAAGAGCCAGGTCAGTTCGATCTTCACCTCACGCCGGGGGAGAGACTCCGCTGCCCACAAGACGAGGAGCAGCGACACGAACACCAGGGTGTAGATGGTCTTCGCGTATCCGTACTCCGTGTTCCAGGGCGAGAAGAAGAGGGGCATCGAGAAGAGAAAGAACACCAGCGCCCACAACCGGACGCGCGACAGACGGCTGGCCGGCGGCGCCGGCGGGGAAGTGCGTCGGTCCGTTGTCCGTTTCCGTCTGGCTTGGGGCATGTGGGAGTCTACCCCGGCTCGGCGCGCGCGGGCAAATTGCCCATGACCCGCTTCATCGCTTCCCACCCTCCCAGTTCGCGCACCAGCGGTAGCGCCGCCGTCCATGTCTCGGGATGGGTCACGCACGCGCGAGCGAGCCGCGACGGGACGTCGATGTCCCCCTCTGCCGCCACCAGCCGCCGAATCGACGGCCGGTCAAGACAGGCGACGACCCGGTCGAGCTGGTCGTCGGTCAGGCCAAGGAACGCGCGTCGGGCACGAAGTCCGAACCCGATCTCATCACCGATGTCCTTTCGCCAGCGGGTCTCGTAGGATGAAGGGTTGTGAGCGTTGTGGGCGGCGACCTCGCCCGCGATCCGAGCAGCGAGCGCGCCGAACAGGAGCCCGCCTCCGGAGAGGGGCTTCACCTGCCCCGCCGCGTCCCCCACGAGGAGCGTTCCCGCCCTCACGGTGCGCGGTGCGGGCCCGATGGGGACCAGCCCCGACTCGCAGCCCCGCTCCTCGCTGTCCGGGAAGCGGCTGGCGAGAAAACCCGATAGCAGAGTCTTCGCCTCGCGCCGCGCCGAGGTGAGCAGTCCCACCCGCGCCTCTCCATCCCCCGTCGGCACGACCCACGCGAACCCCCCCGGCGCAATCGCCTGCCCGAGGAACAGTTCCACGGTTCCGCAGTCCAGGCTGGGGGCCGAACAGGTGGCCTGTACCCCAACCAGAATCTCCGCAGGTGGGGGAAGTCCCTCCCATCTCCGCACCGCGCTCATCGCGCCGTCAGCCCCGATCAGAACCTCGAATCCCACTGGCCCCCGGGTCGTGTGGAGGCGGCGGCCAGTGAGCCCCACCGCGGTGGCCGGGCTCCACACCTCCGCCCCCGCCTCGGCTGCCCGTTCGAGCAGCCAGCGATCGAGTCCCCGCCGATCGAGCACGTAGCCTCGGGGCTGAGGGGCGGAGAACTCGACCGTGCGTCCACCCGGGGCATGAACCCGCACGGTCTGGATCCCGCACAGGACAACCGTCGGGGGGACCGAGAGCAGCTCCAGGAGCCGCGGCCCGACGAGGGCCGTGCACCGCGGCGGACGGCGGGGAGAGCGCTCGACCACGAGGACCCGCGCCCCAGCCCGCGCGGCCACCCGCGCCGCGACCGCGCCCGCCGGCCCGCCTCCCACCACGACCACTCCATACCGTCCCACGCCCCGATTCTGCGGCCGGCTTCCCCGCGACGCACCCGAGGAGGCCCGCACGGGGCGACGTGCGATCAGATCCGCTCGGATCCGTACCGGCGGTACAGGACCAACGCGCTCGGGCTCCGCTGAAACCCAAGGTCGTTGAGGATCCGTTCGATCGGGGATCCCAGCACCGATGCCCCGTTCCAGGTGCGCACCCTCAGCCGCCGCAGCGGTCCGGCGACGAGCGCGGGGAGGAGGGCGAGGGCGTGGCGGAGCGCGTCTGGCGCCAGCTCCCCCAGCGGGGTCAGCCGTTCCCCCGCTCCCTCGACAGCGAGAATCGGTGCACCCCCGCGGAGGACGAGGTATGCCCCTGGCCCGCGGCGGAGGCGCCACTCCGGGTGGGAGGGGCTCACGACGGGGAAGGGAGCCCCCGCCCCATACAGCACCGCGGGGTCGGACGCGGGTACGAGCGCGTAGCCCTCCCCGCCGCGCTCCAGCTGGGGCAGCACCTCCGCCCAGGCGAACTGAGCTCCGGCGAGACCGTCCACGAAGGCCCCCCGCGCGAGCTCCCCCCTCCACTCAAGGCGGCTGAGGAGGGGGTAGACCTCGCTCCACGGGGCGGCGGCCCCGTCGAGGGCGAGGATCCCCCGGGAGAGGATCCCATAGCGGGAGAGGAGCAGCCGCACGAGGCTCCCCCGCTCTCCGTCCGTGAGGGGCCCGCTCGGCAAAGGGACGAGGGACCACCTCCCGCTGCCCCCTTGCCGGACCCGCGCCTTCCCGGGCCTCGCCGGAGGGGGTCCCGCCTGGAGGGGGGCCAGCCCGTCGTGGGTCACCCGCCCCACGCGAGCCAGTTCCCACAACAGGGACGCGCACCGAGCCGCGGGGATCCCCACGTCCCCCGCGACCTCGACGAGGAAGCTCGCTCCCCGCTTGGCCAGGGCCCCTCGGAGCCGCTCCGCCGCCGGGGGAAGGGCGGCTTCCGCCGGAGGGGGATAGGCCTTCCCCAGCCAGGGCAGGTCCTCCCGCCGCAGGAACGCGACCGCGATGTCCTTCCCCGGCCCGGGCCGGCCCAGCCACAGGTACTCCCCGGTCGCGAGGAGGTCTTGGACCCAACCTTCCCGGTACCCCTCCACCCGCGCCGGCAGCGTCTCCTCGTTCCACTGTGCCCATGGGAGCGCGATCCCCCGGAGCTCGCGCAGGACCTGGGCCACACCCTCGGGCCCGCGGAGGCGGGCCGCGGGGGTCCGGTGCTGGTGGCCAAGGAGGAACGCTTGGAGGTCGGCGGGTCGGCGGGGGGGGATCCGGGCCCGACGCAGGGCCAGGGTGAGGCGGCGCAGCCGGTCGAGGGCAGCCCGCTGGGTCCACGCCCTCTCCCCCCGCCAGGTCACGGCCACGAACGGGGCCCCGCTCACCGCGTCCTCGATCGTCTCCGCTGGGAACGGGTACCGATCGCGGAGTTGGGAGAGGGTGACGAGCGCCCGGGTCCCGGCCCAGCGGCGCACGATGGCGACCTGAGCCTCCCCGTCCCCGGCGAGGGCCGCGCGGTAGAGGGGGAGGTCGTCCCCAGCCACGATCCGCTCCGGAGGGACGGATCCAGGGACCGCCACCCGCGCCAGGGACCCGGTGGCCAGGAGCTCCGCCGCCGCGGCCCGCGCCGCGGGGGAGACGATCCGGGACAGCTCCTCGTCCCCGAGGTCCCCCACGCGCTGTACATGGGCGAGGACCTCGGCGCCGGTGCGGGCCTCCTGCTCCGCCCCACCCAGGTCCCGCTGCAGCCGCTCCAGCGCCCCGGGATCCAGCCACTCCGCGAGGTCCCGGCCGGGCAGGACGAGGAGGTCGTCCTCGGCCAGGCCGGTGGGGACGGGCCCCGGCTTGGGCTCGTCCCACTGGTAGAGGTAGGCGGCCTGGAACTCCCAAAGCAGCGAAGAGCAGAACGGCGATGGGGCCAGGGCCTGGCGGAGGGCAAGCTCGATCTGGCCGGTCGTCAGCCCGCGCAGCCAGTCCCGTGCCTCCGCCAGCGGGAGGACGTCGTGGAGGATCTCCCGGTACGTCTCAGTGACGATGGGGAACCCAGGCCGGGCGCGGGCCGCGTCGAGGAGGTCGCGGGCGGAAAGCCTCCTCAGCCAGAGCGGCGTGCGTCTTCCCGGCCGGTCCCGGGGGAGGAGGAGGGCCCGCCCCGCGTTCTCCCGGAACCGGAGCCCAAATAGCGGCGAGTTCGCGAGCTCGCCCAGGACCAGCCTCTCCACCTCGTGGGGCTCCACGCTCCGGATGAGGGCAACGGCGCGGGAAAACGGGACCTGGGTCAGCCGGAACAGGATCCCGGAGTCCCCGTGGAGGGAGTCGGGCTGGATCCCTTCCTGTTCCCGGAACCGAGCGAGGATCGCCAGCCGCAGCGCGAGGTGGAATCGCCTCCCGTACGGGGTGAGGACAGCCAGGCGCATCCCTCCTGCCTCGTCGGGGAACCCCTCGATCACGGCCCGCCGGTCGGTGGGCACCGCCCCCCTCTCCCACTGGCCCGCGACGTACTGGACGAGGTTCATCGCCGCCGGGGGATCGAGGGAGCACTCCTCCTCGAGCCAGGCGGCGAGGTCCGGGTCGGCGAGCCGGGCCTCGATCTCGCGCGCGAGCTCTCCCACCCGGGCCCCGAGGTGGACGTCGCGGCCGTAGGCCTCCCCCTTCCAGAACGGGACCTTGGCCGGGCCCTCCCCAGGGGCGACGACGACGCGGTCATGGGTGATGTCGAGGATCCGCCACCGGTTCGTCCCCAGCACGACGACCTCCCCGGTCCGCGCCTCGTACACGAACTCCTCGTCGAGCTCCCCGATCCTGTCCCCTCCTTCCGTGTACACCCCGTACTGCCCCGTGTCCGGGATTGCCCCACCGCCCGTGAGGGCGAGGCTTCGCGTCCCGGGAAGGGGCTGGACCACGCCGTGCACCCGGTCCCAGGCGAGGCGCGGTCGAACCGCCCACGGCCCGGCCCCGCGCTCCGCGAGCATCCGCAGCACGGAAAGGAACGTGCTCCGATCGAGATCGTGGAACGGATAGGCCCGGCGGAGGATGCGGACAAGCTCGTCGAGGGCGATCGGGCCTCCCGCGACGACGGCCACGATCTGCTGGGCGAGGATGTCGAGGCACCCCTTCGGGATGCGGGCCGGCTCGATCTCCGCCCGCCGCATCGCCCGCGCCACCGCCGCCATCTCGAGGAGGTCCCCCCGCGTCTTGGGCAGAAGCCTCCCCCGGGACGGGGCCCGGTAGAGGTGTCCGGCCCGCCCCACCCGCTGCAGCCCCCGCGCCACCCCGTGCGGGGACTCCACCTGGACGACGAGGTCCACGAGCCCCATGTCGACTCCCAGCTCGAGGCTCGCCGTGGCCACGAGCGCGGGAAGCTCTCCCCGTTTCAGCCTCTCCTCGAGCTCGCGGCGCCGCTCCCAGGACACGGACCCATGGTGGACCTGCACGAGCTCATGGCCGGCGAGCTCGTTGACCTCGGCGGCGACCCGCTCCGCGGTGCGGCGGTTGTTGACGAACACGATCGTCGAGCGGTGAGCGAGGATCAGCTCGTGGATCCGGGCGTAGATCGAGGGCCAGATCGAATCCTCGGGGAGGGAGGCCATGTCCGGCGTTGGGGCCACGACCCGCAGGTCGAGCTCCTTCCTCAGGCCGGCGTCCACGACCCTCACCTCCCGCTCGCGGAACGCCCCCTCGTCGTCGCCGAACCCTCCGAGAAACCGGGCCATCGCGTCCAGCGGGCGCATCGTGGCCGAAAGGCCGATCCGCTGAACCGGACGCGCGCCCAGCGCCTCCAGCCGCTCGAGGAGCACGGACAGAAACGCGCCCCGTTTGTTGTCCACCACGGCGTGGACCTCGTCCACGATCACCGTCCGGACGCCCCGGAGCGTCTCCCGAGCCCGGGGGGAGGTGAGGATGAGGTGAAGCGACTCCGGGGTCGTGATGAGGATGTGGGGGGGCCGGCGCACGAGTCGCTGCCGTTCCGCCGGAGGCGTGTCCCCGGTGCGAACCCCGACCCGGACCTCGGGAAGGGCGATCCCGCGAGCGTGGGCCGTGGCCCGGATGCCCGCCAGGGGCACGTGGAGGTTCCGCTCGATGTCGTACCCGAGGGCCTTCAGGGGAGACACGTACAGCGTGTGAACCGACGGAGTCACGGCTTCCGCCGGTTGGGTGAGCAGCCGATCGAGGGTCCACAGGAACGCGGCGAGGGTCTTCCCCGATCCGGTGGGAGCGAGGACGAGCGTGTGGGCTCCGTCCGCGATCACCGGCCAGGCGAGGGCTTGAGCTGGGGTCGGCTCCCCCAACGCCTCCCGAAACCAGCGCGCAACGGCAGGGCTAAACCGCGCGAGCGGATCGGGCATCTCAGACGTGGGTTCCCTCATCACGTCGCGATTGTAGCGGCCGGCGTCACCGCCCCGTTCCGTGGTGTTCCAACCCCCTGCAGCGCCCCTCGCACAAGGGGAAGGTCGCTCCCAATTGCAGACCACGGGCTACAGAGCCGCAGAAAGCGGCTGCTACCGCCCGGCTTTGCGCGGTTCGACCGCGGGACCTGCCCCGAGGCCACGAGTTCCTTTCCCCGTTCGGCGAGCTTGTACTTCTGGACCTTATCCGATGCCGTCATCGGGAACTCCTTCCCCACGACCACGTACCGCGGAACCTTGAACGCGGCGATCTGGCGGGCGCAGAAGTCCACGCTTTCTTGGGGATCCACGGCGTGGGCGTCGCGGGGGATGATGAACGCCATCCCCACCTCCGGGTCATCGTGATCACCGGCGAGGCCTCGGTGAGGCCGTAGCAGATGCACACGTTGCAGCCGAGGTCGTCCATCGTCCCCCGCATCACCTCCACCGGGCACGGCCCGCCAGCCATGATCCCCGTGCGGAGGCTGGACTGTTCGGTTTCAGAGTAGTGTTGACAGGTGGAGGTGCGAGGGGGTAGCAGGAGCGAGGGTCACCGCGGCAGGCTCACCAGGGATCCGAAAGAAACCTGGGAGGTAGCCCGATGACCCCCGAGGACAAGGTACACGGTTTTCGGCTCCATGCACTCCGCCGAGCGGAGGAACTGGGCAACGTGAGCGCGGCGTGTCGAGAACTCGGCATCTCGCGCACGGTGTTCTACCGGTGGAAGAAGCGCCTCCGGGCGTACGGGGCGGATGCTCTTCATCCCCGACGAACGTCCGCTCGTCCTGGACGACCACCGCTGCTGGGGCCCGTGGAGGAACGGGCGATCGTAGCGACGGCGCTGGCGTGGCCGACGTGGGGACCGAACCGGGTGTCGTTGCAGCTTGCACGACAAGGGGTCCACGTCTCCCCAAGCAGGGTGTGGCGGGCGTTGCGGCGGATGGGGCTGGGACGTCGTGAGGCGCGGCTCCTGGCCGTGGAGGGGCATGCAGCGAAGACCGCGGGGCTCCTCACCGAGCGCACGCGACGGACCCTCCGGGGGACCCGGCACGTAGCTGTCGACGAACCCGGAGAGCTCGTGTGCCTGGACACGTTCTTCATCGGTGGAGGCAGCACGGTTCCTGGCCGAGGTGCTCGTTCCCGAGTTCGCCTAGGCGGGGGGGAAGCTCCAGCGCGTGCTCACGGATCGGGGAGGCGAGTTCAAGGGCGAGTTCGACCAAGCCTGCCGGGACCTGGGGATCACCCACTCGCGGACGGAGCCTCGGCACGCGTGAACGAACGGGTTCGGGGTTTCTGCAGTTCTACAACGAGGAGCGACCGCACCAAGGGTACCGGACGCAGGGACGCACTCCGGCCGAGGTGTTCTGGGGAGCGGCGGCTCACGCGTCAGAGAACGAGGCCTAACGTGTCAACAGCATTGCGGTACTGGACACACTGGGGACAGCGTGTGCAGCCGTTCTCCTCCTCGTTCTTCCTCGGGCCGAAGTGTAGAGGAGGTTCCGTCCGCTCGCCACCCCTCACCGCACCACGACGGTGGGGGGCGTCGGGGGTTGTCCCCGGTGGCCGTTTCGTCCCGGGAACGCCCGGCGGACACGAGGTCCGCCCCCACGGGCAACGGCCGCGGAAGGGCGGCCGTCGCCGGCAAGCGGCGACGCTACGGGTCATCCGGCGCCTCAGCGGCCGTCCTGCCGCTCGGGGAGCGAGGCGAGGGCAGGGAGGAGCTCGCGCAGGGTGGGAACGGTCCGGTCGGGCACGTGGAGGGGAGAGATCGGCTGCTGGCCCGCGTACGGCCCGACGAGCACGCGAACCGTCTTCATCCCGAGGAGCTTCGCAGGGTAAACGTCGAAGTCGAGGCGATCGCCCACCATCACCGCCTCCTCGGCCCGTACGCCGAGCCCGTCAAGGATCATCTGGAAGAACAGGGGAGCGGGTTTCGCCACGCGCATCCCTTCCGAAACGTCTTTCCAACGGAAGTACTGCAGGAGCCCAGCCTCTTCCAGACGGCCCAGCACCGACACGGGCTGGTTCGCGGCGATCCCGAGCGTGTACCGGGCGGCGAGCGCGGGGATGACCGCCCGGGCCTCCGGACGGACGACCACGCCCTGGGGATCGTCCAGAAACGTTCGGCCGTGCCTGCGAAACGCGTCACAGACCCGGCGGAACGCCTCCAGGTCGGGACGGAGAGTGCGCCACACCGCGGCCAGGTGGGCGTTGGGGTTGCACGCGGCGATCTCCGCCTGCACGGCACCCCGCAGCCCGTCGGCCGTGACCTCCCGGCCTTCCGCGAGGAGCGCCGCGACGAGGAACGCTTCCCAGCTTGCGTACTCCGCGTCCTCGTTCAGGACGGGCCCGCCCAGGTCGAGGAGGATCGCCCGCAGGGTCACAGCTTGTACCCGATCCGGCGGAGGAACGCCTTGCGCTCCTCCTGGTCCCTCTCCCCCTCCACGCCCTTCGGTTGGACGCCATCCACCACGCCGAGGATCCCCCGCCCCTCTTCCGTCTCGGCGACGATCACCTCGACGGGGTTCGCCGTGGCGCAGAACACGCGGCACACCTCCGGGACGAGCTTGACCGCGTTGAGGACGTTGATCGGGAACATGTCGCGCATGAGGATGAGGAACGCGTGGCCGCAGGCGAGGGCGAGCGCGTTCCGCTTGGCGAGGTCGGTGAGTTCGGGGTCCGTGCCCGACCAGCGCACGAGCGCCGGGCCCGACGCCTCGCAGAACGCGAGCCCGAACTTCGCCCCCGGGACCGCGTTCACGAGCGCCTCGTGGAGGTCCTCCACCGTCTTGATGAAGTGGGCTTGCCCGAGGATCACGTTCACCACATCCGGTTTCTCGATCCGCACCACCTTCAGCTCCATCTCCCCTCCTTGGGGTCAAGCCTTTACTTCTCACTCCTTGGGGTCAAGTCTTTACTTCTCATGCATCCCGGCGTGCACTGGGGCGCCATGGCCCGACCGCCGCCGGTTCCTGGACCGGCTGACCGACCTTGTCCAGCGCCAGGCCTGGCCCTGCCCTGCCACGCCCACTGCCTGATGACGGACCACCACCACCTCCTCGTTGAGACCCCCCACGGCGGGCCTTCCCGAGGGATGCAGTACCTGAACGGAGTGTACACCGAGCGGTTCAACCGTTGCCACGGGCGGGTGGGGCACCTCTTTCAGGGGCGGTTCACGGCGATCCTTGTGAAGAAGGAGAGCCACCTCCTGGAGGTGGCGCGGTACGTGGTCCTGAACCCCGTGCGGGCGGGGATGGTGCGCGACCCAGGGGACTGGCGATGGAGCTCCTACCGGGCCACCGCCGGGCTGGCGCCGGTGCCGCCGTTCCTCACCGTGGACTGGATCCGGGCAAGGTTTGGGGACGACCCGGCGACAGCGGGCCGGGCCTACCGGCGGTTCGTGGACGCCGGCCGCGGGGCGAAGGTGTGGAACGACCTCCGCGGTGGATGGCTTCTCGGGAGCCCGCGGTTTGCCGACGCGGTGCGGCCGCTTCTGGAGGCGAAGCCGGTGGACCGGGAGCACCCCCGGCTCCAGCGGGCGGCGGTCCGCCCGAGCCTGGAGGACCTCTTCGCCGCCGTGCGCGACAAGGGGACGCGCGACGAGCGGATCTACGAAGCGGTGCGGCTCCACGGCTACACCCTCCGCGAGGTGGCCGAGCGGGTGGGGCTTGCCTACCCCACGGTGAGCATCATCGCCAAGCGCGTGGCGGAGCGGAAGCGGGCGGCGAGCGGACCTGAAAACTAGAGATCTGCCCCGCGGATGGTTGCTTCACCACAGCGTCTCTACCCCGTATGCCGCGATCTGGGGGTCCCCTGTGAGGACCACCAGACCCTCGAGCTCCGCCTGGGCTACGAGCAGACGGTCAAAGGGATCGCGGTGGTGGAGAGGCAAAGCAGCGACGCGCAGGGCATGAGCGAGAGCCACCGGCAACCCCTCGATCCCGTTGAGGGCCATCTGCTCGGGTATGAACCGCTCGAGCTCGTCATCCACGCGCAGCCGCCCCAGTCCCGCCTTGATCGCCATCTCCCACCCGCTGGCCGCACTCAGGTAGAGCGTGTTGCGCCCGTCGGCGATGATCTCCCGCGCCTTGGGCGAGATCCGCCGATCCCCAGCCACCCACCACAGGAACACGTGCGTGTCCAAGAGGCACTTCATCCCTCGAACTCCCGCAGCACGGATTCCGGAAGCGGAGCCTCAAAGTCGGGGGCGATCGTCACCTTGCCCCGGGCAGTTCCCGGCACGCGTCGGTCTGGTCGCTCCGAGATCGGGACGAGCCGCGCAATCGGCCTGCCCGCTCGGGCAATGACCACTTCCTCCCCGCCCTCCACGCGCGCGAGAAGTCGCGAGAGGTGCGTCTTGGCCTCATGCACGTTCACCCGCAGCGTCATGCTGGACCACCTCCTCGCGCACGAGGTTAGACTAAGGCCAAGACTAAGTCAACCTCTCGGGACTGGGTCTCCCTGAGGTGCGGGGCGACTGTGCGGCTCTGCTGAAGATGGACCTCACGTTGGGGTCTTACCTCGGTTTGGGCGAGCCCAGCGGAAGAGGCGGACTGCGAGCAGGGCGATCAGCGTGCCGGTCAGGGCGCCGGCGAGGTTGATCCCGAGGTCGGCCCAGTTGGCCGTCCGCGCCGGGACGAGGAGCTGCAGGGCCTCGAGGGCCCCACCGTACGCGAACGCGAGCGACGCCGCGGCGACCAGGCGCCGGGCCCGGCCCCCGAGGGCCCAGCCGAGCGCGGTGGAGAGGACGGCGTAGCCCGCGAAGTGGAGGAGCGTTGTCCCTGTGACCGCGAGCATCCCCTCCACCGGAGGCGGGTACGCGCGCCCCAGGCTCAGGTACGCGAGGAACCCCATCCACACCAGGACAAGCGTCCAGCGTATCCCCCTCATCGGCGGCGGGCTCTTTCCCCCCCACGGGGCTTGCGCGCCCCGGCCGCGCCCCGGGGACGCCGGGCCCCTCCGCAGGCAACCTTAAACCTAAAGATCTGAACGTCCCGCTGGTTTTCTCAACCGGGGCATGAGTCCTCCCGGAGCTCGTAGTCACGACCCTGCGTCAGCATCGCCCACATCACCCGCACCAGGTGCCGGCCCAGCGCTCGCACCGCCTGGTTGTGCTTCTTCCCCTCTGCTCGCTTCTTCTCGTAGTAGGCGCGTGACTGAGGCACCTTTGCCATGTGCCGGGCCACCGCCGTCATCATCGTTGCCTTCGCCCGCCGGTTCACCTGCCGCGGCCGCTTGCTCCCTTTGTGCTCCCCCGACTGGTGGTCAAGCGGGCACATCCCCAGGTACAGGGCCAGGCTCCGCTCCGAGTGGAACCGATCCATCGTCCCGATCTCCCCTGCCAGCTCCCCGCTCGAGATCGCACCGAACCCGGGGATCGAGTCGATCCGCTGGGCCAGGGGAGAGCTCGCGACGAGGCCCTCGATCGCCTCCTCCAACGTCGCGATCTCCCGGAGCACCTCCAGCAACCTCCGCGCATCCGCGACGATCATCGGCCCCACGTACTCTGCCTCCGCTGAGAACCGCGCCTTCTTCTGCCACTGGGCGATGACCCCGGCGTACTTCTTCCCGATCCCCCGGATCGCCAGCACCTCGTTCCTGGGCGTCTGACGGAGCTCCCGCAGGTCGTCCCGGCTGGCGACAAACCGCAGGAACCACAGGTTGGTCGCGTCGCCGGTGATCGCCAGTAGCTCCGGGCACACCGCCAGAAGATCGCTCTGCATCCGGTTCACCACGCGCACCTTCTCGTTCACGAGCTGCCGGCGGCGACGGGTGAGCCGCTTCAGCTTCTGGTTCTCGGGAGGCGCCTCGGGCACCTCCTGAAGAACGTCCTTGGCCACGGGAAGATGGTCCTGGAGGTGCCACAGCTCCAGGATCTTGCGCACATCCAAGGCATCGGTCTTCGCCCCTCCCGGGAAGATCTCTCGGAACCGGGCCAGCTTCAGGTTGTTCACGTTGTACAGCCGGTACCCGCGCGCAAGGATCATCTGATCCAACGGACGGCTCCACCCGTTGAGACCCTCCATCGCCACCACCACAGGAACGCCCAGCTTCGAGGAGTGCTTCTCCACCCGTGAGAAGAACCGGGCAAAGCCCTCCTGGGAGTGGGGGATGACGAAGTTCTCCAGGATCCGCCCTTCCCGATCCGCGATCCCCACATGGTGAGACTTCGCGCCTACATCCACGCCTACACGAAGATGGGGCCCCATCGCTGCACCTCCTTGCAGGATGAACTCACCCAGGCCATCTCGTCTACCGAACAGAGCCACATGCCCCGTGGGCCGGCATCATCCCGGTGGACGCCCCTGGATGAACAAAGAGGCAAGGGCAGCATTTCAGAGCCGAGCAGGTCCCCGAAAGGCTGCCGACCCCACCAGCCACACCCTTGCCTCCACCTCATCCTACCTCGAAACTCCTGCACTCACAGGTCACAGAATCCGATGGTAGACCCCTCCGGCCTACCGAAGCAGGTAGAGCCAGATCGCGAGAAGGCCGAACACCGCCTCAAGGCCCATAAGCAGCAGAACCAACGATGGTTCATGCAGTCCTCCGGTGATCTTCAGCATCGCTTGGGGCAGGCTCACCGGCCCGTGCACAGGGCAGCGGAGCTTTCCGTCCTCGCCCAGTTCCCCATGCCAGCCCGTCGACGGGAAGCCGTGGGCTGCCTTGAACAGGAAGTCAACCCCGTAGGGCACAATCAAGATCATCCCCGCCACTTCCAAGCCTCCTGCGATGCAAGCCGCAGCGATGATCGCCCCCATGGTCAAGGTCCCCACATCGCCCACAAAGATGCGCGCCCGGTACCAGTTGAAGCGGAGGATGCCCAGGAGGGCCCCGAGGCCACAGAGGAGGAGCACGAGCGAGGTTACCTGTCCAAGTACCCCGGCAATGACGGCCAGACTCCCCATGGCCACGAGCCCCATCCCCACCTCGAGCCCGTTGAAGCCCGCCAGCATGTTCACGGCGTTCGCTGCACCCGTCACGCCGAGGGGAACCAACACCAGGGGATACCAGATCCAGAAGTTCACCTTCCCCACAAAGGGGATCCATACCGCGCTCTGGCCCACCCGGAGCGCCATGAGCGGGAGTGCCGCCAACAGCGGGAGAAACGCCTTCACTCCTTGATGCATCCCCAGGAGATCGTCGACCACCCCGATCAGCGACAGGAGGAGCACCGTCGAGAGCACGCCGAGGAGCATCACCATGCTCACCTGCGGGAGGAGCCGTAGGAAGGTGATCATTCCCAGCGTGAACAGAATCCCCGCGCTGAACCCAGCCACAATGGCCAGGCCGCCCATCTCCGGAACCTCCGGCTGGCCAGTCTTGTTCACGTCACGCCCGACGATCCCGGCGCCGGCACAGAGGCGGATGAGGATCATGGTTGACACCAAGGTCGCAACCAGAGACACACCGAACGGGACAGCGATCAAGGGGTCCCCCCAACTCTGCTCATTGTCACGATCCTATGTGCCTGGCTCCCCGCGGGCAAACCGAGCTGCTCTGAGAGAACATCCCGCCGTCGAAACTCGCGACGGCAGACCGGGCCTTCCGCTCCTCCCGGCTGCTGCCTTGCCCCTCGCCGGCAAGCGCTGGCTGCCGTGACCGCCCAGACCGAGCCGTCGCCGGCAGTCGCCCCCGCAAGCCCAACGCCCAGATCGGGCACGGATGCTGTCCGCCCCGGCACAAGGAGCTGCTCGAGCTTGGCAGCCCCCCATGGGCGCTACGGACCATGGACCACGTCCACCAGCACGCCCTCCAACCTCTCCGCGAGCTTGCGGATGTCGTGGTGCTCCTCCACGTAGGCCCGCCCGCGGCGGCCCAGGGCTTCCCGCTCCTCCTTAGGCATCTGATAGAGCTTGATCACGGCTTCAGCCAGGGCTTGGGGCTCCCGCGGGGGGACGGTCAGGCCGCAGTGGGTCTCCGCTACAGGGTTGCTTGGAGTGTCAACGGCGAAGATTACCGGTCGAGCTGCACTCATGTAGTCAAAGAGCTTATTAGAGCTGATGCCGTATCTGAAGACCTCGGTCTTCTCCAGGTTGAAAACGAAGGCATCGGCTTCGTGCAGGGCTTTGGGCACCTCGGCCTTCGACACCGGCTCGCGGAATTCTACGTTGCTGAGCCCCAACTCCTGGGCTAAGGTCATGAGCCCGGGCTTCTCCGGCCCATCGCCGACGAGGATGAACCGGATCTCATGATAGCCCCGATCCTCGACGACCTTGGCCGCCTGAAGGAGCACATCGAGGGCGTTGGCCTGGCCGTGGGCCCCGAGATACATCCCCCGAAAGCCTTCATGGCTTGCTTCTGGCATTCCAGCGCTATCGAACCGCGAGAGGTCGACCCCGTTGGGGATCCAAACAACCTTTTCTCGCGGGACCCCGCAGGCCGTGATGTATTGGTGGGCAAGGGGCAGCAGCGCTAGGACCTTCTCCGCTCGGCGGTAGAGATACCTCTCCAGGGCCTGCAAGGCCATGATGATCGGGTGTCGCCTGCTCAGCTCCCCCATGTCAATAATCGTCTGGGGCCAGAGGTCGCGGACCTCCATGATGAACCTGGCACGATAGCGCTTGGCCACCCCGTAAGCGGCAAGCGGGGTGAGGAGGTGAGGAGAAGAACCGATGACCACGTCCGGCCGCCCCACCTCGGGAGCGAGCTTGGGTAGCTTTCGCCCAAGCCGCCAGGCCCGGAGCATGAAGGCCACCATATTCAAAACCCGGCGCCGGTCGTTGCGCTGATAGGGCGGCGTGCGGATCCATACAAACTTGACACCGTCTACCTCCTCAATCTTCCAGCTCTCGCCCGGCTGCAAGCGGGTTTCTCGGTGGAGGTAGTGGTGAAAGCTTGTGGCGAAGATGACCACCCGATGCCCTCGCCGCACCAGTTCCCGCCCGAGGTCGTAGTGCCGCGTCCCCCCGGGCAGGTCCGGCGGGTGGGCGTAGTGGTTGAAGATCCAGATGTTCATGGTATCAGTAACCTCGCGTAGAGATTGAGTAGCTTTTCCCCTTCCTTCTCCCAATTGTACTTCTCTTCCACTGCGCGACGGCCGTGCTCGCCCATGCGCAGGGCCTCCTCGCGGTGGGTGAGAAGGTATTCTACAGCCTGGGCAATTACCTTAGGGTCGAGCGGGTCGACGCACAGGCCGCAATTGTTCCCCCCCCGACCTCCCTTCCACAGCGGTGAGGACGCAGACGCTTCTGCTCATCATCGAGCCTTCATTCCAGCTCCTGCCCCTTGCCCCCGTCCGCCGGTAGAGCGCCCAGTCGCCCCGCCGAGAAAGCAAGGATTAGAGCTCCAAGAGGATCCTCAGACGGTCCTCGACCTCCGCCAGCGTCGTTGGGGTAACCCTTCCCCAGAGCTCCAATAACCGCTCCTTGGCTACCGAGCGCAGATCCTCGCACTTGATAAAGCTCCGCCGCTCCAGCCCACCCTGGGGCGGCTGGACCTCTACATGGAACGGGATGCCCTTCTCCTTGGTGGTGAGAGGAATGACCAGGACCAGTCCGGCCGGGCCATGATTGAACTCGTCAACCGAGATCACCAGAGCGGGGCGCCGGCCCGCGGGCTCGTGCCCTCGGACGGGGGAGAGATCCACCAACCAGATCTCCCCACGGGATGGCTTATCCAAGGCCTATTCCTCCAGACCGTCGGCGAGCGTCCCCTCCCAAGCGGCCCGCTCCTCTTCTTCGTCGGCCCAGGCCGCCTTTTCCGTTCGCAGGGCCGCAAAGGCCGCGTTGGCCTCCTTCAGGAACAGCTCCCGGCGGTAGCGTTCCACCGCCTCGTCCAGGAGCTCTTGGAGCTTCCGCCCGGTCCGCTCGGACAACTCCTGTAGGCTCTCTCTGGCCTCTCTGCTGATCCGCACCGTCGTGCTGGTCATAACTTCACCCCTGATCGTCACAAATGAGTCTACAGAAAAGCAACACCTCGGTCAAGAGGGAACTCCCGGTTGCCGATCGAGAAACCGCTGTGCGCACCATGACTAGCCCACTGCCCCAGGGCCAGCCCCGTTCGCCCGGTTGATCCCAAGCAGATCATCCAAGATCCCGCTTCCCTCTTCACCAGCTGGTCTTTACCGGATATCGGGCAATCGGCGGATCAGCAGTTAGAATGGGGCCAAGCGGGGATCGTCAGTGATCCGCCATAGGAATACATGGGTATCTAATAGAGCCCTCATCCCTCGAATTCCCTGAGAATGGCTTCGGGGAGCGGCGCATCAAAATCGGGGGTAATCGTCACTTCGCCTTTAGCGCTTCCGGGAAGACGCCGCGCCGGCCGCTCCACCACGGGGACGAGTCGGGCAATGGGCCTACCGGCCTCGGCGATGATGGTCTCCTCGCCCTCCTTCACCTGCGCTAAGAGCTTAGAGAGAATGGTCTTCGCGTTGTGAATGTTTACCTGCTCAGGCATCTGAAATCACCCTACCGTGGCAGTATAGATTCAGTCAAGAATCGGACCCGCATGTGTCAGGGATCATTACCAGACGGAACCCTTAGTGGAAGGTCGAGCAACCTCCCGTAAAGCCTGAGCAACTTCGCGCTCTCCCGCTCCCAATTGAACTTCTCCTCCACCGCCCGGCGGCCGTTCTCGCCCATCTCTTGCTGCTCACGATCATCTAGTTGCCTTTTTGAGTAGCTCTGCTCTGGTCACTTGAGCCGCTCAAATTCCTCGACAGGGAGATTGACCTGCCGTAATATGCTCTTCAAAGTCCTTCTTTTCAACTCTTTATGATCTGGAACAGATAGGGTCATCTTAGGTGGCACCTCTCTCCGCAAGATCATATGGCTTCCTTTTCGGCGCACGAATACGAAGCCAACCTTCTCCAGCCTCCGAACCACCTCCCGTCCGGAGACGACGGGCAGCTTATCCATTTCACACCGAGATCTGGACCGTATCGATGATCACGTCGCTGGGGGGTATCTCATCTCCGAACTCTTTGGAGACCTCAATCCAGCCCGCGATCGCTTCTCTGATGTTCTGGAGGGCCTCCTGATAGGTATCCCCTTCGCTTATGCAGCCGGGAAGGGATGGGACATAGACGGTGTAGCCACCCTCCTCCGCTGGTTCGAGGACGACCTTGTAGGAAAAGACTTTAGCCATCTCGTTTCACCCCTCCTGAAAGGGCTCGCCTTGGGACATTATAGCTGAATCTCAGGGCCAATTTCAGCTCAAAAGCTCCGCATATAGTGCCAGCAGCTTCTCGCTCTCCTTCTCCCAATTATACTTCTCTCGCACCGCTTGCCGCCCGTGCTCGCCCATGCGGCGTGCTTCTTCTGGATGGGTAAGTAGATATTCAATAGCCTGAGCGATAGCCTTTGGGTCGAGCGGATCGACGCACAGGCCGCAGTTGTTCCCCCCCACGATCTCCTTCCACAGCGGGAAGTTTGAGGCCACCACGGGCAGCCCGGCGGCCATGTATTCGAAGAGCTTGACGGGCCAAGCTACAACGTAGCGGGGCTCAGGGTGCAGGCATACAAGGCCAATGTCAGCCTCTTTGAGGTGCCCATACACCTCCGGCGGCTGGAGCCAGCCGAGAAAGCGGACGCGCCGGTAGCCCGGCAGGGCCTGGAGTTCCCGCTCCAGCTCCGGCGGCTCGAACCGGCCGATCAGGTCGAGTCGCAGGCCGTCAACGTGATCCAGATACTCCAGTGCCCGGACCATCTCCAAGGCCCCGCGGAGCTTGCTGATCCCGCCGACATAGACCAGGGTCTTCTCCTTCCCCTCCTTCGGGACAGGGGAAAGATCCGGCAGCATCCGCAGGTCCGGATAATTGTGGATCACGACCGGATTGAGCCCCCGAAACTTCTCAGCAATCCCTTCCGTGGCCACGACCACGGCATCGAGCGCCCGGGACAGGAACTTTTCGAAAGCATTGAAAACGACGGCCAGCGGGTGCCTCAACAGGGCCGGGAGCCAGTGCTTGGTGAGGATCTGCTCCGGGACATCCTCGTGGACATCGTAGATCACCTTTGCCCGTGTCAGCATCTTGAGCAAGCCCCCGGCAAGAAGGAGTTCCGGATCGTGGAAGTGGTAGATATCCGCCCGCTGGCGCAGCGCCAGCCGGAACGCTCGCCAGGCGAGGCCGAAGATGCGGGTGAAGCGGTTCTTGGGCTTAGGCAGAGCGATGATCTGGACTCCGTCCACGACCTCGTTCTTATCGTGCTGGGCGATCAGGGTGACATCATGGCCTGCCCGGACCAGCGTCTTGGCCTCCTTGTGGAAGATCCGGGTGTCGAACGGTGGATGGACGGTGGTGAGGATGCAAACATTTTTGCCCATCAGCTAACTCCCATTACAACCTCTGCCACTCACTCAAGAGGATTCTCCTATCCAGAATCTTCTCCACCTGCTTGAGCAAGGTCTTAAGCTAGGGGAACAGAGGATTCGAGATTATTGGGAATGGTCATAGTATGTTCTCCATAGCGCATATAGAAATGGTGTCCTCCCGGCTCCGGCTGGCTGAATCCCAACGCACGCAGCTTTTGGATAAACTATCTGCGCTTGCATGGCGCCCATCTAGCCATGTTAGACGATCTTTACAACCTCAAGCATCGCCTTGTTGAGATCGATCCCCTCGATGACGGGAAGATCATCCCCATGGCGGATCTTCACCAGGAGCCAGCCCTTCAGCACAGACTGTAACTCTACTTGACAGTCATGGAGCGTCTGCCCGAAGGCGATGGTGCCTCGACACTCAGGGATCTCGCCGGAGTAAGTCCCATCTTTCAGCTTCTCATATACGGCCTTGCTCATCGCTCTATGAAGATACTCAGTTAACACCTCAATTCCTCCTTTGCCCGCTGATGAGCACCTCCCCACAATTATTCCCAAAACTTCAGACTAGAGCAACTGTCTGAGATTTCTCTCAGCCTTTACCTGGTTGTGGAAGACCCGGGTGTCGAAGGTCAGATGAACCATGCTGAGCTAAACTATCCTGCCCGTATGAATCACCGTCAACTCACCTCAAGCCCTGCAAGCCTTTTATCAGCTCCGTTGTGGGTAGCTGCTGGCTGCCCCCGTGTGCTGTTGAGGCCAAACCTCGACACGCTTCACCTTCCTCGCTATTGATCGTTTCTCCTCTACAACTCTGAGTAACCAGAGCAAGACCACCGCTGGGATCCAGCCGTGCGTCAGCAGCGATGTGAATAACGCAGAGTTAGTGAGAGCCATAGCAGGCATTACCACCACTGCGGCCACAAGATTCCCGGGTAGTCGTGCTCCTACACTATCCACAATGCGGAGGAATAACCCAAAGAGCATCGAGAAGAGAAACATCCCCATGAAGCCGAATTGGGCGAAAGCATCACCCAGATATCCCACATTAGGGCTAAAATCCCTGCCCCAGTATTCCCAAGCGATCATCCTTACCATAGGCATGTCATAAGGATAGCGAACGAACCCCTCAAGAATAGAGTTAGAAAGCATCACAAAGGGATGATCGGGCTGCGAAAAGAAGTCGTAGTAGATCAGGTGATTCGCGGCCGGAACGAAGAATAGGCGGCGGACCAGAAGTGATAGAGCAAGATCATTGCCGCTGACCAGGAACAAGACATAGGAAGCGATAACCAGAACGGCCATCCCGCCAATGACATAGAAAAGAGCCTGCCTTCTATGCCAGAGAAAATAGACCCCACCGGCGAGTGCTGGAGCGAAAAGGTACGCTTTAACACCTACCATGCCGAAGAGAAACAACGAGGCGGCAACAGCAGCAGCTACTAACCACCATTTTCTCCCGGCCAAGCCCCAACAGAAGAGCGTGATATTCAAGACATACGCTTGCCAGGGGACAAAGTAGCCCATCATGGGGGCCCTGGTCTGCACGAATTCAGCCCGAACCTCGTATACAGCGAGCAGGTCGAAGTTAAGTCTCTCAAGCCCTCCACGAAGCAAGAGCGTGCCATAGACATAGACGCTCATCCCCACAAGCAGTAGCGTTCCCATAGCTAAGAGGTTATGGTCAGGCCGCGGGACCTTCACTCTGGGCAACAACCCAGTCACTATCAGGAGGACAGCGAAGCTCCCTGCCGCGGCATAGATGAAGGCCGGGGGCGCACCTGCCAGCCCATACAGCGAGGTCAAAGGCAGCATGACTATGGCGAAGTATAGGACCAAGGCGATCCCGCTTGGTCGCCATCGGCGATACAGGGAGGACGATAACCACATGGCAAGCAAGAACACAAGCACATATGACTCAAGCACGCGCCATGGATTAATTTCATCCATAGGGAAGGCCCCGGCAGTAAGTGACCCACCAAAATATCTGTGCACATAGTTGACATAGACAAAGTCGAGAACGCTGCGCAGGAAAAGCGCAGCAATCGTCGCCAGGGCTACCCGCGCAACTTGGCTGTCTCTCCCCTTACTTGCCGAGAGGTATGTAGCCATCCTCACCCAGCTACCCCCTTTGAGTCCCACGATTGAGACCTGCTTCGCCACCCCTTTCAGTATTCCCTCGCCGATCGATGATGAACTTGCGCTTATTTCCTTCCTCAGACACGATCGAGGGAACAGACTCGAACGCTGAGCATTCAACAGTGTTCTTCACATTCATAAGCTGAGACACTACCGTCGTTCAATCCATAGATATCGAAGACCTAAGTGTCACGATCTGCGATCAAGTTCAGGCCTCCTGTCCACCTCCTCTGGACTTGACCTTTAGCGCATGCCAAGCAAGGCCCCACAGAATGATATAGGCGATCAGCATCGCTAGGCTATAGGTGCCAACCGCGGCTATATGCGAGAATCCCACCACCTTCCCCATTAACAAAGACCCCACAACCAGTGCTGCGCGTGTACCATCCCAGAACAGATACAGATCTTGCCTCTCCAGGATGTTCAGGGTATGAGCAAGCGGAACTATCGCAAACCGGACTGCGAACATCAGCCCCAGGATCTGCACATACCGGCCCGCCGTCTCCCATTCCGGGCCGAAGAAGATGGTGAAGAGCCAGGGTGCCAGGGCACAGATTACCGCTACAGGAAGTCCCCCAGTCAGCGCGAGCCGCCCAGTCAGTTTGAGGAAGAGCCGTCTCATGGCCTTGGTATCATCTCTGGGCAATCGGGCTGCCTCGCCGAAGTAGACCTGAGCCACCGAATCGCCGACCAAGTTGAGTGGAGCAGCGATCACCCTCTGACCTAAGGCAAACCAGCCCGCCACTTCGGCACCATAGAAGGCGGCAAAAAGAACTTGAGGAACATGGAGCCCTAAGGCGTCAAGGAGCCCTCCCCAACTGGAGAGAAGAGGGAAACGCCTGTATCTTGCTCCAGCCCTACGCATGCCCGCTAGGTTAATGGCCTTAAGAGATGAACGATCTTTGACCCAGGCGGCCCATCCCAAGGATGCGCTGCCAGCGGTCTCGCCCGCCAATTGCCCCAAGAGAAGCCCAAGCGGACCAGCACTTGCAAAGCCTACACCGACTTGAATGGCCGCCCGCCCTACACCCCTGCTGACCCTCGTCCGGGCAATCCTCCGGAAATCGCGCTTCCTCACCGCCCAGTAGTTCAAGACTTGGTATGTGCCGGCCCCGAGTATCCCTAGGGGAACCAGCCATAGATAGCGCCTGAGCCCCGGGACATTCGCCCAGGAGGTAATTCGGCTTCCCAAGCCCTGGATAACAAACCACGATAGTGTAGTCATTCCAAGCAACAGCACGAAACAAAGGGCTAGGATATTGGCGGCGGTCTCGTCGTCTTCGGGGAGGGGAATAGCGTACTCATAGCGCAGGGAGGCTATTACAGTGATGATCCCTAGCATGGAGGCATAGACCCCAAAGATGCCAAAGTCCTCCGGAGAATAGAGGCGAGTGAGAATAGGCGAGACGAGTACTGTAATGGCCTGCCCCAGCGCAGCTCCCCCCGCGAGCACGGTGACGCTCCGGGCGAACCGGCCTCGGGGGAGGGCCCGGAGCACTGTGTTCCTGACCCAAGCGCAGGCTGTCGCTCTCAGCCCCATTGTCTCTAATCCCTCACATGAAACAGTATCCCGTTCATGATTCTCTCCGCTGCCTGGCCGTCGCCGTAGGGCCAGGCGCACTCCTTGCCCGGCTGGGCCTCTAAAGCGGCGTGGACGATCCGCTCCGGGTCGCAGCCCACGAGCACATTCCACCCCGCCTCCACCGTCTCCACCCACTCCGTTTCTTCCCGCAGGGTCACGCACGGGACCCGAAAGAAGAACGCCTCCTTTTGGACCCCGCCCGAGTCGGTCAGAATAACCCGGGCATTCTTCTCAAGCATAAGCATATCCAGGTAAGAGATCGGCTCGATGACAAGCAGATTGCGCGGTAAGTAGTTAGGGGTAAAGGAGAGGGAAGAGAGGGCGTTACGGGTGCGAGGGTGCAAGGGAACCACCACCGTGAGTCCCTCCTGGGCAAGCGTCGCCAGCCCTTGGAAGATCCCCCTGAGGCGCACCGGATCGTCGGTGTTCTCCGCGCGGTGGACGGTGGCCAGGGCATAGCATCTGGGCTCAAGCGCTAAGCGCTCGAGGATTCCTGACTTCGCTTCGGCAAGCTCGGCGTACTGGAGCACCGCATCGTACATCACGTCGCCGACGTTGAGAACTAACGGCACGTGGCGTGCAGTGCGTGGCTTGTCGCCTGGAGTCCGCCGTGCGTAGTCATGCGGGAGGAGACGGCCGTCGTTGACAATGTTGGTGAAACCCTCCCGTTTCAGGTTCTGTACCGCAGTCTCGGTGGGGCAGAAGAGGAGATCGGCCACATGGTCGGTGAGCACCCGGTTGATCTCCTCGGGCATCTTCCGGTTGAAGCTGCGCAGCCCGGCCTCCACGTGAGCCACGGGGATATGGAGCTTGGCCGCGGTCAAGGCGCCCGCCAGGGTGCTGTTGGTGTCCCCGTAGACCACCACCAGATCCGGCTTCTCCTTGAGAAACACCTCTTCGATCCGCTTGAGCATCTCCCCGGTCTGGTATCCGTGGGTTCCGGAGCCCACGCCCAGATGGTAGTCCGGGGCCTTCAAACCGAGTTCGTCAAAGAAGACTTGGGACATCTCGTAATCATAGTGCTGGCCGGTGTGGGCCAGGATCTCCTCAATCCCGCGCTCGGGGTGCTTCCGATTGTGGAGCTCGATGGCCTTCAGGACCGGAGCGAGCTTGATGAACTGGGGCCGGGCGCCAACCACGTCAACTATGCGCATGGGGAACTGCAGCTCAGAGTCCATGGTGCGCCGTGCGCTGTCAGCTTGTGGCGAGTGGCTCGTAGCTTGTGGCCGGTGGCTTGTGGAGGGCCAGTGTCTGGGTGCATCAAGGGGCTCTCACAACGGTCTTGGCCCATCGCAGGACCTCCTCCGCAAGCTCAACGGCTTCCTTGTACTCGTCTTGGGTAACAGGTTCAAAGGCGCCGGGATAGCGAGCCTCCACGGCGTAATCCGTCAGACCTGCGGCGAGCTTTATCCTATCAGGAACTTTGAGGCCGGCCTCCTCCAGTCGAGCAATGAGCACAGCAAGATCGTGCACATAAGGAAACGGTTTGTTCAAGTAGATCAGCAACGCCTTAAGTGCCTTCTCGGCAGCTTGCTGAGCGTCGTAGCACAGGTCTTCCAGGCATATCCCAGGTATGTCAGAACCTTTCTGTGCCTTGAGAAGGCTGCTCTTGGCTCTTCGTAGCCACTCTCGAGGATCATCTGGGGGCCTACGGCTTGCGCTCATAGATGGTCTCCCCCTCATGCAGGGCCGATCGGTAGACGAGCCCCACGGAGTCACCATAGCGATCAAGATCGTCACGAGTGGCTACCACGACATCCACCGCTTGCCCTACACCGATGAGGTCTCTGTAGATCCGCTGGGCCAATTGTCTACGGTGTACGCCGGACTTGACGACCAGTAGGTCCAAGTCGCTGCTCGGGCGCATCTCCCCTCGCACTGCCGAGCCAAAGAGGATGATCTTCTCTGGATCAGCCACCGCCACGATCCGCCGGACGATTTCACCCAGCGCATCGGCAGACACGGTTCGTGAAGCCAAGACCAATCACCCCCTCCGGGCAGTTGCCCCGATTCTACATGCTGTAGGTGGCTTGTGGGAAGGCCAGTCCATGGTCCGTGGTCCATGGTCCGTAGTCCGTGGTCCATGGTCCATGGTCCATAGTCCATGGTCCATGGTCCGTAGTCCGTGGTGCGGGTCGGGAGTCCACTCGTCAAGGTTGGCGGCTTGAGCTCAAGAAGGAGCGGATGGCGTTGGTGACGAAAGCCTGCTCCTCGTCGGTGAGTTCGGGAAACATGGGGAGGGACAACGCCTCGCGGCTTGCCTTCTCGCTCTCGGGGAGGTCCCCTTCTTGGTACCCGAGATGGGCAAAGCACTGCTGCAGGTGCAACGGCAGCGGGTAGTAGATCTCGGTCCCGATCCCCTGGGCCTTGAGGTGCTCGCGCAGCGCGTCGCGCTTCCCGTCCGCCACCCGAATCGTGTACTGGTGAAAGATGTGGGTCCGCCCCGCCGCCCGATGGGGGAGCACGATCCCCGACACTCTGGCCAGGAGCTCGTCGTACCGGGCGGCGAGTCTCCGCCGCGCCGCGGTCCACTCGTCCAGATGGGGAAGCTTCGCTCGCAGGACCGCGGCCTGGAGGGCATCGAGCCGGGAGTTGTACCCCACGATGTGGTGGTAGTACTTGGGCTTGGACCCGTGCACGCGCAGCATCCGCACCCGCTCGGCAAGCTCGTCGTCGTCCGTCACGACCATCCCGCCATCGCCGTACGCCCCGAGGTTCTTGGTGGGGAAGAAGCTGAAACAGCCGAGGTGGCCGATGGTGCCGGCCTTGCGGCCCTTGTACTCCGCGCCAATGGCCTGGGCCGCGTCTTCGATCACGTAGAGGCCGAACTCGTGAGCGAGCTCCATGATCTCGTCCATGTCCGCCATCTGGCCGTAGAGGTGGACGGGAATGACCGCCTTGGGCTGCGTCCGTGCTCCGTGGTCGGAAGTCAGGATGCGGCGGAGGCCGGTGGGGGAAAGGTTGAAGGTCTGGGGGTCGATGTCGCAGAAGATGGGGGCCGCCCCAACGTTGTGCACCACCCCGGCGGTCGCGAAGAACGTGAAGCTGGGAACGATCACTCCGTCTCCAGGTCCAACCCCCACTGCCCGCAGGGAGAGGAGCAGGGCGTCGGTCCCGCTCGCCACCCCGATCGCGTGCGTGGCCCGGCAGTAGGCGGCGATCGCCTTCTCCAACGCCTCGACCTCGGGGCCAAGGATGAACCGCCCCGACTCGACCACCCGCTGGACGGCGGCGTCGATCTCGGGCTTGATGGCCGCGTACTGGCGCGTCAGGTCAAGGATGGGAATCGTCATCGGTTCTCCTTCCGGTTCGTGGCTTGTCGCCTGGAGCTTGGGGGAGGCGGCCCGACCCATTGTGGCTGCAACCCGTGGCACGATCCGAGCGGCTTGGCTGATACCCGGTGCAGGCGGGCAGTGGCCGGGTCAGGGCCTCGATCTCCCGACGCAACCCCGCTGCTGGGTCCTCGGTCAGATACCCGAGTCCCTCGGCAGCGACCCACAACGTGCTCAGCTCGGACAGTGACCCGAGCGGGACGGGGGCGGATCGCACGGCCCCACATCGCCTTCCTCTGCCAACGCCCTCCGCAATGGGGGTTGGCACGGAGACAGCTGCACGGCGGAGCTGGGTGGTCAAGCCATGTCGCGCTTCAGACGGCCAGTCACGGGTGACCTCGTCTGCGGCCGTCACGCCCCTCACCCCACGCTGCCAGATCTCGAGGTTTTCGACCCTCTCCGGCATGCACGCTCCTTGTCTCGTCCACTGGCCACAAGCCACGTGCTACGAGCTCTCTCCCACCAGCTCCATGATCTCCCCTGTCAGCCGGTACACTCGGCCACAACCGCCGCACCTCTTCTCCGGGGTCGCGTCGCGGAGCGGGAGTCCGCACTTGCACGCCCAGCCGATGATCTTGGCCGGAACGCCAGCCACGAGGGCGTAGGGCGGCACGTCCTTCGTCACCACCGCGCCGGCGGCGATAAACGCCCACTCCCCGACCGTCACCCCGCACACGATCGTGGCGTTGGCGCCGATCGATGCCCCGTGCTTGACCACCGTCGGCACGTAGTCCTCGGGGCGGTTCCGGGGGAACGCGGACCGGGGTGTGCGCACGTTGGTGAACACGCAGCTTGGGCCGCAGAACACGTAGTCCTCCAGCACCACGCCCTCGTACACGGACACGTTGTTCTGGATCTTAACGTGGTCCCCAATCCGGACCCCGTTGGCCACGAACACGTTTTGACCCAGGCTGCAGTCTGCCCCGATCTCGGCCCCCCCCATCACGTGGCTGAAGTGCCAGATCTTCGTCCCCGAGCCAACCTTGGCCCCCGGGTCAACGTACGCCGACTCGTGCACGAAGTAGTCGCTCATCCTTCCCCCAATTGGCGGCTTGCCTCCTCGATCACACCCACCACCTCCACCGCCCTCCGCCCGTCGGTGCGCGGCCGCCGGGCCTCCCGCACCGCGGCCAGGAACTCCTCCATCTCGAGCCGCAGGGGCTCTCCCGTGCCCTGGAACACAACCTCGCTCCCCCGATCGACGGGCTTGAGGTCAGGCCCAATGGCCCTC
The DNA here is from genome assembly GCA_004102645.1 of Candidatus Bipolaricaulis sibiricus. Classification (GTDB taxonomy): domain Bacteria; phylum Bipolaricaulota; class Bipolaricaulia; order Bipolaricaulales; family Bipolaricaulaceae; genus Bipolaricaulis; species Bipolaricaulis sibiricus. Next base: position 584,659 of record CP034928.1, read on the forward strand.
CTGTGGAGGGTCACCTGCTGGAGGAGCTCGTCGTAGACGAGCATCGCCTTGGATCCCACGACGGTGAGCCGGCGTCGCTTCTCCGGCCACAACCACGAGGCGTGGATGTGGGCGTGGATCCCACCGGGAAACGCGAGGTGAAGGTGGATGTCGTCCTCTACCCCAGGGTGGAGGGCGGCCTGGCCCACCGCCCGTACCGCGGTTGGCCGCTCCCCCACGAGGTGGAGGAGCACGGCCACATCATGGACGCCCAGGCTCCACAGCGCGTTCTCCACCGTCCGGACCGTCCCCAGGTTGAGCCGTTCTTGATGCAGGCTCCACACGCTGCCCACGCCCTCGGAGCGGAGGAACTCCTCGATCCAGCGCACGGCGGGCTGGTAGAGGAGGAGGTGGCCCACCATGAGGATCCGCCTCGCGTGGTCGGCGAGGTCGGCCAGTTCCTCCGCCTCCTCCCGCCGCAGGGCGAGGGGCTTCTCCACAAACACGTGCTTCCCCGCGTCCAGGGCCTCGCGAGCGACGGCATAGTGGGTCGCAGCCGGGGTAGCGATGACCACAGCGGGCACGTCCGCCGCGAGGAGGGCCCGGTGGTCGGGGTGTACCGCCACCCCAGGATAGCGCTGCCGAACCTCTTCCCGGGCCTCGGGACGGACGTCGGCGATCCCCCCCAGGGCGCCGAGCTCGACCAGGACCCGGGCGATGTTCCTCCCCCACCCTCCGGCACCGATCAGGCCGACCTTCATAGCAGGGTGATCCTGTCCCGGCCCTTAGCCACGCCTCGGGTGGCGTTGCGCGTGTCGAGCACGTGGCGGGCGTGGGAAACCACGAACCCGTAGTCGACCGAGGAGTGGTCGGTGGCGACCACCACGAGATCGCTCTTCTGGAGCTCATCCACGGTCAGGGGGACGCTGTCGAGGTCGAGGCCTGCGCCGCGCAGGCGGGGGATGTATGGATCGTGGTAGGCAACCGCGGCCCCGTACTCCTGGAGGAGCCGGATCACGGCCAGGGCCGGGGACTCCCGGTAATCGGCCAAATCCCGCTTGTAGGCCACCCCGAGGACGAGGATCCGCGCCTGCCGCGGGGCGACGCCGAGCTGGCTCAGGACCCGCAAGGCCTTGTCGCGCACGAACTCCGGCATCCGGCGGTTGATCTCCCCGGCGAGGGCGATGAAGTGGGTGTTGAAGTTGAACTCCTTCGCCTTCCACTCGAGGTAGTGGGGGTCGAGGGGGATGCAGTGCCCCCCCACCCCGGGCCCTGGCCAAAACGGCATGATCCCGAACGGTTTCGTGAACGCCGCGTCCAGGACCTCCCACACGTTGAGGCCCATCCGGTCGCACAGGAGGGCGAGCTCGTTCACGAGCGCGATGTTCACCGCTCGGAACGTGTTCTCGAACACCTTGACCAGCTCCGCGGCCTTGGCGCTGGACACCGGGACGACCCGCTCGATCGTTTGCCCGTAGAAGGCGAGGGCGACGTCGAGGGACTCCGGCCCAACTGCCCCGACGACCTTCGTCGTGTTCTTCGTGGTGTACCGCTTGTTCCCTGGGTCCACCCGCTCGGGGGAGTGGGCGAGGAAGAAGTCCACCTCGGCCTGCAGGCCCGACGAGGCGAGGATGGGGAGCATGACCTCCTCGGTCGTCCCGGGGTAGGTGGTCGACTCCAGGCTGACGAGCTGCCCGCGTCGGAGGCTGCGGGCCACCTCCCGCGTCACGCCCTCCACGTACGAGAGGTCCGGGGTCAGGTTCTTCGTGAGCGGGGTCGGCACACAGATCACGACCACGTCCATCTCCGGGACGCGGGCGAAGTCCGTGTCGGCGCGGATGAGCCCCCGGGCGACGAGGTCGCGGAGTTCTTCGTCCCGAACGTCGCTGATGTAGTTCTCGCCCTGGTTGACCTTGTCCGCACGCGCGGGGTTCTGCTCGACCCCGAGGACGCGGAACCCCACCTTCGCCTTCTCCACGGCGAACGGGAGGCCGACGTAGCCCAGGCCGACCACGCCCACCACGGCCGTGCGGTTGCGGATCTTCTCCAGAAGCTGTTCCTTGGGGTTCATCTCCCCTCCTGGGCGATCTCGCCCGCGACCCGAGAGACGAGGGCGTGAAGGGCCGCCACGTCGGGGCCCTCGGCCATGATCCGGATCAACGGTTGGGTGCCCGAGGGGCGGACGACGAGGCGCCCGGTACCATCGAGCTGGGCCTCCGCCAGCCCCGCGGCGCAGGCGCTGGCGAGCGCCGGGCCGGAGAGGCGAGTGTCCTGGGCAAGGAGCACACGCTGGGGCCGAAACGCGCGTCCCGCCGCCCGGGCGAGGCGAAACGCGAGCTCGCAGGTGAGGTCAACCCCCGCCACCCCCCGAACGCCGTCCGTCCCGAAGTAGTTCACCCCCACCGTCCCCTAGCCTGGTGTCGGGCCGGGTCGCTCGTCCATCGGGAGGTCCCGCCGCCCGTTCTCCGGAGCCTGCAGCGCGTGGATGAAGAAGACGAGCAGTACCCCCACGAACAGCCCGAGGACTCCGGCCACCGCCAGGTTCATCTTCAGGCTCGGCCGCAACGGGTCGGAGAGGGCGGGACCCCGGACCACGGACAGGGGGCCCGGAGGCTCTTCCAGAATGCGACGCAGGACGGCCTCCTCCTGGTCCAGGGCCGCGAGCTGTTCGGCCGTGTTCTTCCACGCCGCCCCCGCCACGTACGCCTCCCCTTGCCGTTCCATCCCGTCCAGGGCGAGCTCAACCTGCTGGAGACGGGCGTAGAGGAGATCGAGTTCCTTCTGGACGAGGTACCCCCGAACCGTGGCCTCGGTCCCCACGCTGAGGGAGAGCAGTTCCGGGTCATTGCTCACCCGAGCGATCTCCCCCCGTAGCCGGTCCCGGCTGGCCTCAGCGGCCGCGCGCATCTCGTCGAGTTCCTCCTCCCACGCTGTGAGGCGCGCCCGGAGGGCGTCCCGCGCCGCGTCCACCTCCCCCAGGCGGCGGTCCGCTGCCTCGGCCACCCCTGCCGCGAGGTCCGCGCGCAGGGCGTCCAACACCCCAGCGAGGATTGCCCCGACCTCCGCCGCCGGGCGCGTGCCCTGCAGGGCAACCTGGACAAACGCTCCCTGGACCCGCGCCTCGAGGGCCGCAGTGATCCACGCTGGGGAGACCCCGGCGGGCAGCACAACCCGGGAGAGTAGGTTGGGATCCTTCACCCGTTCCGCTACCCGTGCCGCCGTGGGGAGCGAGTACCCGCGCGGCATCCCCGCCGGCGTCTCCACGGCGAGCAGCACCTCGGCGCGGTGCTCGACCGGCGCCCGGGCCGTGACGACCCCGGCGACGACCAGGGCCACCGCCAACACCCCCGCCACGATCCACTTCCCCTTCCACAGGATCCGTACGTACTCCCTCAAATCGACCTCGTACTCGTCCATCGATCTCCCCCCTGAGGACGAACGCGATCTTACCGCTCCACGCCCCTCAGGCTACTCGGACCGGGCGCTCGAGGGCAAATGCTCTGCCTGCGAGGCGCGGGGCGTGGGTGGGGGAAGGAACGGGATGGGGGTTCGGCAGCGCGGGCCTAGTTCCCGACGGCATTTGCGTTCCCGGAACGACCCGCGGACACAAGGTCCGCCGCCACGGGCCACGGGAAACGGCCTTTGCACATGAGCTGCGACGCTACGACCCCCCACCCACTGAACTGGCGCCGGCGGCTATCCCCGTGGCGGTTGGGCTCCGGGGGGAGGGTCGCGTGACAGCAAAAGGGTCATGCAGCGCGGCTGCTCAGCCAACGCTCGATCTCTCCGATGAACCGAGGGAAGGTACGAAGCGCCTTTCGGTAGTGCTCGTACACGAGCTCCGGATCGAGCTTTGCGTACGCGTGGACAAGGACATTCCGGAACCCGCCCAACCCCCGCAGCTCGGCGTGAAGCCCGGCGCTGATGACGTCCTTCTCCCGCAGTCGCTCGATGATCTGTTCGTACTCGTCCACGGAGATCTGAAACGCCCCGGCCAAGATATGGTTGCCGATGTCGAGGACGATCGAGGAGCCGATCTCAAGCCCTCGCTCGATGATCCACTGGGCGTCGGTGTCGGCCCGATACGCGTCACGGGTCATGTCGGCCCGCTGCGCAAGCTTGGCCACGACCCCGTCGAGCTTCGTGAGCCGCTCGATCACCGTTCGTTCTCGGAACACCATGCCCGTGCCCTCTGTCGGAGGTACTCGCCCTGCACAGCCCTCAGGTGGGCCGTGTCCAGGTACCGGCGAAACGCGTCGGCCTCGAAGTCGTTCAGCCTCTCTTCGCTCTCGGCGTAGAGCAGCTTGCCGGTGGTGATCACGTCGAACTTCAGCGTGGGCGGAGCCCTGTTCAGGAGGAGGAGGTCAAAGCGCTCGGTCCCCAGCGCATCGCGCACACCGACGATCAACCGCCGGAACCGTTCGTACAACTCCTCACCGCTCCCGTCGAGCACCACGGCGATGTCCACGTCGGAATCGGGCCGCATCGCGCCCTGTGCGCAGGAACCGAACAGGTAGCCCAAGGCCACGCCCTCGCGCTGGAAGAGACGTCGCAGCCTGGCCGTGACCTCCTCAAGGGGGGGCGTCAGGCCGGGAAGCGCCCCGCCTGAAGGTCCCCGACGGGACTCGCTCACACCCACAATCGCCTCCTCGTCCAGCGGTCCTGCTCGCCATGCCCGCCGATGTGCGATCACCGAGGCGACAGGCCCGGTGGTCCGTCGTATTCTACAGCGGTTGGGTTCGGGAAGGGCTGCGCCGGGGAAAAGGCCGCCGCAGACAAGCCGCGACGCTACAGAACCCGGCCGTTGTAGCGTCGGGGTTCATCCCCGACGGCCGTTCGGGTTCGTGGCGTCGGGGTTCATCCCCGACGGCCGTTGGGTTCGTAGGGGCCGGGTTCACCCCCGACGGCAGAACGGCCGTTCGTCGGTTGGGGAACCCGCACGCGGACACGGGGTCCGCCCCCACGGAACCTCCCGGCCTTCGCAGGGACCATCCCGCACGTACACCCACACCGTCTCCTCGCCCAGCGTCTTCCCGAACTGGCCCCGACCGACGACCTCCCCCCACTCGTCGGCTGTGTACACCAGAAGTTCGGCGGGGACGGGCAACGGGGTCAGGTCCCAGGCGACCGCCCGTCGGTGAAACGGGAGGTCGCTCCCGGCGACGATGGCCACGAGATCGAGGTCGCTTCCCACCCCCCAGTCGCTCCGGGCGTAGGACCCGAAGTAGCCGATCCGCAGCACCTCCGGCCGGCTTCGCCCCACGGCCTCGGCCCACCGGCGCACGGCGCGGTCCACATCCGCCCGGTCAGGCCATCTGAGCACGGACGAACGCAACGATCGCACGGGCATGGCGCAGCGCCTCCTCGCTCTGCAGGGGGCCGTAGTGCTCGAAGGGTGCCCCCGCGGGATGGGCGTTGGGGTGCCGCGATGGGATGTAGAAGTTGTCGAGAACGCGCCCCCCCTCGATCAGGTCCGGGCACGGCCTCGCGGACGGCGGGAGCTCGGCCAGGAGCTTCGCCACCACGTGCCCCCACGCCTCCTGACCCAGGTGCAGGTGCAACCCCTTCACCGCCTTCTCCGCCGCCTGGTGGCAGGCAAAGCAGGCCCACTCGTGGCGTCCCCCTCGGCGCGACTCCTCGGCGTGCAGGAGGTCGCGCTCGGCCTGCGCAAGCCAGTCCTGAGCACGGTTGGCCATGGTTTTCCCCGTGGGTCATTCTACCGCGAACGGCGGGACTCCCCCGTGCGGGGGCACCGCGCGCCCGGAGGGAAGGAACGACGGGCGGACACGAGGCCCGCCCCTACGGACCACGGATAACGGACCCCGGAAAGGCCGACGCAAGGCACGGCGGGGACGAGCCCCGCCGCTACCGAGGTGATCCGGGGTCGGGACGAGAGCGGCGGGTCATCCACTTCCAGGCGGTCTCGACGATGGGGTCGAGGGTCGTGAACCGCGGCTCCCAGCCGAGGTCGCGCCGGGCCCGGGACGGGTCGGCGACGAGAGCAGCAGGATCCCCGGCCCGGCGGGGGGCGTCCACCGCCGGGATCTCCCGCCCCGTGACCCGCCGACAGCACTCCACCACCTCGCGCACGGTGTAGCCCCGCCCCGTCCCAAGGTTGTAGGCCGCCGCGGCCCGCCCCTCCTCGACGGCCCGCAGGGCAAGGACGTGCGCCCGGGCAAGGTCGGTCACGTGGATGTAGTCTCGGACCGCGGTTCCATCCTTCGTCTCGTAGTCGGTGCCGAAGATCTGCACCTGGGATCGCTTCCCGGTTGCCGCCTCCAGCACGATCGGGACGAGGTGGGTCTCGGGGTCGTGGATCTCGCCGATCTCGCCCTCGGGGTCGGACCCCGCGGCGTTGAAGTACCGCAGCGAGACGTGGCGGAGCCCGTGAGCGACCCCGTAGTCGTGGAGAACTCCCTCGAAGATGAGCTTCGTTCGGCCGTAGGGGTTCTTCGGCTGTTTGGGGTGGTCCTCGGGGATCGGTACCCGCACCGGGTCGCCGTACACGGCGGCGCTGGAGGAGAACACGATCGTCTTCACCCCTGCCTCGACCATGGCGTCGAGAAGCGCCAGCCCGCACCCCACGTTGTTGTGGTAGTACTTGGCCGGGTTCGCGACGGACTCGGGAACGGACGTGTGGGCGGCGAAGTGGATCACCGCCTCGATCGGGTACCGCCGAAACGCGGTGCGGAGCAGGTCCCGGTCGGCGAGGTCCCCGTGGACGAACTCGCGGCACAGGACGAGCTCGCGGTGCCCGGCGGACAGGTTGTCGAGCGCCACCACCTCCCGCCCGTCCCGCAGGAGCTCCTTGATCGTGTGGCTTCCGATGTACCCTGCTCCGCCCGTGACGAGGATCATCCTTCCTCCTTGACCTCGAGGGTCGATTCGTCGCCGAGGAACGCCGAGGATGGCCTTCCCATTGGCAGACGAACACGCGCGCCCCGGCCGAGCACCGCTCCCACGATCCTTGCTCCCTGCTCGACCCGGGCGCCGTCCATGAGGATCGTGTCGGCGACCGTGGCCTCGCGGACCACGGCCCGCGGTCCGACCGCGACGTGGGGGCCGACGGTGGACCGTTCGATGACCGCCTCCTCTCCGACGACCGCGGGCCCGATCACCCGGCTCGCCACGACCCGCGCTCCACGCTCGATCACGACCAGGCCCTCCAAGCTCGAGTTCCCGTCCACCTCTCCCTCGACCCGAGGTTCGATCCCGGCGAGGAGAAGCCGGTTCGCCGCGAGGAGGTCGGCTGGGCGCCCCACGTCCTGCCACCACCCGCGGACCTCGAACGGGAGCACGGGGTGACCACGGTCGACGAGCCACTGCAGGCAGTCGGTGAGCTCGAGCTCGCCGCGGAACGAGGGCTTCACCTCCCGCGCCGCCTGGAACAGGAGCGGGGTGAACGCGTACGCGCCGACGATCGCGAGGTCGCTCGGCGGGTGCTCCGGCTTCTCCACGAGGCGGACGAGCCGACCGTCCTCGATCACCGCGACCCCGAACCGGCGCGGATCCTCCACCCGCCGCAGGGTGACCACCGCCGCCGGGCTCTGGGAACGGAAGAGGCTCACCACGCCCGTGATTCCCCCCTGGAGGAGGTTGTCCCCGAGGTAGACGAGGAACGGGCCGTTCCCCAAGTAGGACTGGGCGCAGAGGACGGCGTGGGCGAGGCCCCGCGCCTCGGGCTGCACAACGTACGTCAGCCGGAGTCCGACTCGGCTTCCGTCGCCCAGTCGCTCCTGGAACTGACCCTCCACGCTCGGGCTGACCACGATCGCCACGTCGCGGATTCCGGCCTCCCGCACCGCGGCGAGGGCGTGCTCGACGACGGGCTTCCCCGCCACGGGGAGGAGGTGCTTGGCCTGGGTGTGGGTGAACGGGCGGAGCCGCGTCCCCTCCCCACCGCACAACACGACGGCCTTCATCGTGGAACCCATTCTAGCCAAATCCCCGATCCCCCGGGGCCCTGGGGTCAGCTACGCTTCGCTGCCATGATAGGGAGAGCACTTTCGTTGCTGGTGGCCGCAGCACTGGGTTGGGCAGGGTGGGCGCAATCGGCGACGGACCTCCTCGCGGAGGCGGAGGCCCTGTTTCCCGTGCGCCATGAGCCGGCGAACCTCGAGCGGCTGATCGCGGTCCACGAAGCCCTGCTCGCCGACGACCCGGGGAACCCCGCGACCCTCGCCCGGCTCGCGCAGCTGTGGTACGAGCGGTCGACGCTCGTGCCCGAGAAGGACAAGGAAACCGTGCTCCGCACGGCGGCGGGCTACGGGTTCCGTTCCCTGGGGCTCGCGGGCCTCGACGAGGGACTCCGCCTGTCGGACGACGGGCTGCGCGCGCTCGTCGCCGAGGCAACCGATCCGGCGACGATCCTCTGGACCGCGCACAGCCTGGGGCTCGTCCTCGGGCGGATGAACCCGCTGTCGGCCATCCCGCACCGCAACAAGGTCCGGATCATGTACGACCGGGTGATCGAGCTCGACCCGGCGTACTGGGGCGGCTCGGCTCCCCAAGCGGTGGGGGCGCTTCTCGCCAACCTGTCGGACTACGGGATTCTGTTCGGGGTCAAGCTGGCGGACGCCAAGTTCTACTTCGAGTGGGCGATCCTCCTCGACCCCACCTATCTCGAGAACCACCTGGCCTACGCATGGGAGTACGCCCGGCGGGCGAAGGACCGCGCCCTGTTCGAGGAGCTGCTCCGCCACATCCTAGAGGCCCCGATCGGGAACTGGCCCTTCTGGAACCGGCACGCCAAGGAGAAGGCCGCCGAGTACCTGGCGGACGTGGATCGGCTGTTCAGGTGATCGCGGGGAGAACGGCCCGCGGCCCATCCCCCGCTCCCACGACGACGAACGGGATCCCGTAGGCCTGCTCGAGGGGCTGCGGCGCTACCACGTCGTGGGGATCGCCGAGGGCGAGGACCTGCCCGCGGGCGAACAGGGCCACCCGGTCGGCGTAGAGCAGGGCGTTGTTCGGGGAGTGGGAGGTGACGACCACGCCCAGTCCCCCCCGCACGAGCTCGCCGGTGGCGCGGAGCACGCGATGCTGGTTCGCTGGGTCGAGGTGGGCGTCGGGCTCGTCGAGGAGGAGGAACGAGGCTCCCTGGGCCAATCCCCGCGCCACGAGGACCAGCCGGCGCTCGCCACCGCTCAGCGTGTAGTAGGGCCGGTTCCGAAACTCCTCGAGGCCGAGCTCGGCGAGGGCCGCATCCGCAGCGCTGCGGTCCCTCGCGCCGGGTTGGCTCAGCCAGCGCACGTAGGGGGCGCGACCCATGAGGACGACCTCCCACGCCGTGAAGTTGAACGGCGGCTCGTGGAACTGGGGAACGTACCCGACCGCCCGCGCCCGCTCCCGGGGGGAGAACGCGGCCAGCGATCGGCCGTCGAGCGAGACGGTCCCCCCCTGCGGCGCGCGCAGGCCGCCCAGGCAGTCGAGGAACGTCGTCTTTCCGCTTCCGTTGGGGCCAAGGAGGAACGCGGTCTCCCCGGAGCGGACCTCGAGCGAGATCCCCTGGAGGACGGGGTGCTCCGCGACGTACGCGAAGACGAGGTTCTGGGCGTGCAGCCTCACCGCCAACCTCCCCGCTCGCGCAGGAACCTCAGGAACAGGACGAGGAACAGGGGCGCCCCGAGGAGGCCGGTGAGCACCCCGAGCGGAATCTCCGCCGTGAGGAGGGTCCGGGCGAGCGTGTCGAGGGCGACGACGAGCGCGGCCCCCAGCCCGGCGGCGGCGGGGAGGAGCCGGGCGTAGTCGGGCCCGACCACCGCCCGCGCGGCGTGAGGCACCAGGAGGCCGACCCAGCCCACCATCCCGCTCACCGAGACCGCGGAGGCGACGAGCAGCGTTCCCATCCCCACCACGAGGAACCGCATCGGCCGCACCCGGACGCCGAGGGCCTCGCCCTCGGGGTCGGCGAGGGTGAGGAGGTTCAGCCGCCACCGGGCGAGAAGGAAGAACGCCAGCCCGATCCCCGACGCGACCCCGAGGGGCACGAGGTCGTAGACGCGCACCGACCCCAGCCCCCCGAGGAGCCAGTACGTGATCGCGGGGAGCGTCCCCAACGGGTCGGCGGTGTACTTCACGATCCCCAAGACAGCGGACAGGAACGAGTCCACGAGGACCCCAGCGATGACGAGGACGAGCACGCCCGCCCCGAACGCCCACCCGAGGAGCGCGGTCAGGGCGACCCCCGCGAGCCCGCCGGCGAACGCGAGGGCCTGGACCATCGCCGGCTGGGGAAAGAGGAGGAGGGCGAGGGCCGCGCCGAGCCCGGCGCCCGAGCTCACCCCGAGGAGCCGCCCCTCGACGAGGGGGTTTCGGAACACCCCCTGGTACACCGCCCCCGCCACGGCAAGGTTCGCCCCGACGAGCGCTGCGGCCCCGATCCGCGGGAGGCGGATGCGGAGGATGAGCTGCCGGACGACCTCCGCCACCTCGCCTCCCGTGAGGGCGGCGAACACCTCCCCCGGAGAGATGGGGTACCGCCCGACCATGAGGGCGAGGAACGCCACGGGCAGGGGGAGGAGAAGGAACGCCCAGGTGAGGCGGGACCGCATCAGGTGCCGAGAAGGGCCGCCACGGCGTCGGGGGAGAGCTCGATCCCGTAGAAGTCCTGGTAGAACCGGATCACCTCGGCTGCGAGGTCGAGGCCGGTCGCGCCGGGGTGGAGGGTCTCGGCGAGCCACAGGAGCCCCAGGACGACCTCCGGCCCGGGGATGTCCCACGGGGCGAGGAACTCCGGGAACCGGTGGACCCGCCCGGTGCGGACCGCGGTCACCGCGCCCCAGATCGGGTCGGCGAAGAAGTCGGCCGGCCGCGCGCGGCTGTAGGCGGGGACGAGAATCACCTCGGGATTCCACACCAGGATCTGCTCCCCGTCGACCCGCTGCCAGAACAGGCCCGGCCGCGGGGCGAGTGCCTTGCCGAGCGGAATCCCGCCCGCGAGCTCGATGATCACGTTTTGGATTACGTCCCCGGCGTAGACGTTCGGCACCGTGTAGGCGGTGAAGTAGACCCGCGGTCGCGGGGACCGGCCGCCCATCGCGTCGGCCACGGTGGCCACGAGACCCCAGAACCGGCGAACGAGCTCGTGGGCCCGCTCGTCCCGCCCCAGTACCTGGCCGGTGAGGAGAAGGGCCTCCGCCACCCCGTCCAGGGTCTCGGGGTAGTAGAGGACGGTGGGGATCCCGACCTCGGCGAGGAGCGAGGCCAGGCCCTCCCCGTGGACGACCGAGCTCGCGAGGACGACGTCCGGCCGGAGGGTGACGAGCGCCTCCACCGTCGGCTTCACGGGAAGCTCCTTCGCCCGGTAGTTCGGGTCGAGCCCGGCGAGGGCACCCTGGGCCACGGGGTCGGTGGGCAGGCTCGCGAAGTACGCCCCGACGAGGCGATCGGCATCCCCCAGGACGTAGACCATCCAGCTCGCCCCGCTGTGGAGGGACACGACCCGCGACACGACCGGGGGCAGTTGGACCTCCCGCCCCACCTGGTCCACAACGCTGCGGCCCGCGAGGGGGACTGAAACCATCGCCAGAACGACGAGCGCACGTCGGATCATGGCCCGATGATAGCGGCGAGCTCGCCTTCGGTTAGCTCGACCCCGTAGAACTCCCGGTAGAAGCGGGTCGCCACCTCCGCGAGCGACGAGGACCGCGTCCCGGGGTGGAGAAGCTCGGCCAGCCACACGATCCCCAGCGCCGACTCGGGGATCGGGTTGTCCCACGCGAACAGGAGCTGGGGCATCTTGTGGACCCGGCCCGCCCGCACCGCGGCGAGCGCCGCGAACACGGGGTCGTCAAGGAACGTCGCCGGTGTCACCCCCCCGTAGGAGGCGATCACGATCACATCTGGATTCCAGAGGAGGATCTGCTCTGCGCTCACGTTCTGCCACGCTGCCCCCGCGAGGTCGCCCGCCGCGGGCTGCCCACCGGCAAGGGCGAGGAGCTGGGTCTGGTACATCCCCACCGCCGCCACACGCAGGGGCTCGGTGCCGACGAACAGAACGCGGGGCAGGGCGTCCGTGGGCCCTCCCTGGCCTGCTCCCGCTACGACCTCGTCGAAGAACGCGACGAGCCGGCGGCTCGTCTCCTCGCGGCCGAGGACCTCGCCCGTGAGCTGGGTCGCCTCGCGGACCCCGGCGAACGTCTCTGCGGCGTAGATCACCGTGGGGATACCCACATCGGAGAGGAGGTCGGCGAGCTTCCCGTGGCGGGTTCCCCCCACGACGAGGTCGGCACGGAGCGCGACGAGCGTCTCTGCCGTCACGTCGCCGGGGAACACCTTGGCCTCCCACCCCGGGTCGAGGCGCGCCAGGACCCCACGGGCGAGGGGCGACTCGGGGACGCCCAGATACCGCGCGCCGACGACGCGGTCCCCGGCCCCCAGCGCGTACAGGTACGCCGTGGCCACGCCGAACGCGCTCGCCACCCGCTCTGGATGCTCGGGAACGACCACGGTCCGTCCGGCCTGGTCGATCACGGTGCGGCCTCCGGCCCACCCCCCAACCACGAACGCGAAAACGATCAGCCCGACAACGATCCCCTTCATGCTCCCTCCTTCCGCAGACCGAACAGCCCTGCAAGCTCGTCCAGCCAGCCCAACCCTGCCTCCACCTGGGACAGCCGATGCCTTCGCACCGCCTCCAGGAACGGATCCCCGCCGGTGCGCTGGGCGAGGAGCCGCGCCCGGCGGCGACAGAGCGCTTCCCGCTCCTGGGCGATGTAGAGGGCGAGGTGGTCCGGGGCGAACCGGCTCAGGAAGTACAGCCGCACGAGGAACGCCCCCCGCGCGCGCTGCTGTCCCTCCTGGCCCGACCGGAGCCAGGCGGCAAACCGATTCTCACCCGCTGCGGTCAGGGTGTACACCCGGCGCGGGGGGGCGTCGGGCACCTTCTCGAGTGCCGCCACGACCTCGCCCCTCTCCTCGAGGCGGCGCAGGGAGGCGTAGAGCTGGCTCGAGGCCACGCGCCACGCGGAGCCGAGCTCAGCGCGGACCCGCTTCCGCAGGTCGTAGCCGTGGGCCGGACCCAACCGCAGCATCCCGAGAACGAGCTCGTCCATGGTGCCCTATTCCATGGTGGAATAGGGAGACGAGGCTACCCGGTCGGGAGCCCGCCGTCCACTACAATGGGACTCCCAGGAGGTGGCGATGGCGGAGGAACCGCTGAGAGAGAGCACGGTCGAGGGGGTTCTGGAGGCGGTGGCGTCGAGTGAGCCGGTCCCCGGCGGGGGGGCGGTGGCGGCCCTCGCCGGGGCCGCCGCGGCGTCGCTCCTTGCGATGGTGACCTCCCTCGCCCTGCGCCGGGCCAAGGACACGGCGACGCCCATCGTTCTGAACGCGCTTCTCGAGCGCGCGCACGCTCTGCGGGAGAGGTTCCTGGAGCTGGCGGACGCTGACGTGGCCGCGTACCGCTCCGTGGCCGACGCCCTGGCGCTGACCCGCGCGACGGACGAGGAGCGGGCGCGGCGGGCGGAAAGCCTCCAGCGCGCCCTCACCCACGCCGCCGAGGTCCCGCTCGAGACGGCGCGGTGCGCTGTGGACGCCCTCCGGCTGGGGGGGGAGCTGGCCCCGCTCTGCCCGCGGGTGGCCCACAGCGACCTCGTGACCGCGACCCACCTCGCCCACGCCGCGTGCATGGCCGCGCTCGCCAACGTGGACGCGAACGCGCTCTCCCTGGATCCGTCCCCCCGCCGGGCTGCCCTCGCCGGCGCGTGCGCCGACCTCGCGGCCGCAGCGCACGCTGGAGTTGACCAGATTCTCGCACCCCTCGAACCGGCCCTCGGTCGGTGGCGGGCGGGGCCGACTTCGACTTGACCGGACTCATCGGGAACGCTATAAGACGGGCGCGTGCTCGAGCGGAGGCGTGATCCTCAAGGAGGCTGTGCATGAGCCGAACGGTGCATGGGGTGGCCCTGCTGGTTGTGGTGGCGGCCGGGGTGGCGCTGGGAGCGACGTGGGTCGTGTGTCCAGTGGACTGCACGTATGCCACCGTTGAGGAGGCAGTTGCCGCGGCTGCGGCCGGGGACACGATCCTCGTCCGTTCAGGAACCTATGTAGGTGACCTCTGGCTTCGGAAAGGGCTCGACCTCCGCAGCGAAGGCGACGAACCCAGCGTCATCGAGGGCCGGGTGTACATCCTCGGGGCGGGGCAGGTCACCCTGCACGGGCTCACGATCCGGGGGGGAGGGCTGCACCTCGAGGACAGTTCCAGCGTGCTCGTCTCCGACTGCATCGTGGAGGGGCCGGGCGGGATCATCGTACGCAGCTCGTCGGCCCACCTGCGCAGCACGATCGTCCGCGGCGCGGACGGCCATGGCGTGCTGGTGACCCTTGGATCGCGGGTTCTTCTCACCGGGTGCACCGTTGTCGGTTCTCGCCAGGATGGGATTCACGTCGCGGCCTCGATGGCTGACCTCCGGGACAACGAGGTGCACGACAGTGGGGGATACGGGATCTGGGCCGATGGGAGTGCCACCGTTGCTGGTCAGGCAACGCTCGCCGCACTCAGCGGCAACGCCATAGGAACGCTGGGTGGGGCGGCGCGCGCGCTGGACCGGGATCCCCCGGGTGCTCCGGTCGAGGTTGCGGTCTCCCCGGCTGGCTGGACGGCGGGACCGATCGCCGTCTCTTGGACGGCTCCCGCCGATCTGAGTGGGATCGCCGCTGCGTGGTACACGATCGGGTCTGTGCCCACGGGACCCGACGACGGAGTTCGGACGACGGGCAACCCGTTCGTCGTCACGTCTCCTCCGGAGGGCCACCAGACGCTGCACGTGTGGCTGGAGGACCGAGCCGGCAACCGGGACGAGCGGGCTCTGGCCGAGATCACGTTCCGGGCTGACCGTACCCCGCCCACCGGTGAGGTCTCGATCAACGGGGGTGCGCGGCACGTGTTCTCCACGGAGGTCTCCGTCCGCATCGAGGCCGAGGATCGGGCGGGGGACGGCCCGGGGAGCGGGGTGGCCGCGGTGCGCCTGTCGAACGACGGGAAGACGTGGAGCCCCTGGCAGGCGTTTGCGGCCACGCAGAGCTGGGACCTGGCCCAGACAGGGGGATCGTCGGCCCCCGGGACGAAGACGGTGTTCGTCGAGATCAGGGACGAGGCGGGGAACGTGGGCCGGATCTCGACCCAGGTCGTTCTCGTTCAGAGCGTGGCGTCGTCCGAGGCCGTACTCTGTCTGGCGTTCACCGCGTCCGGGAACCGACTCGCTCAGGGATTCCCTGGTGGTGCGATTCGCCTTGTTGACCCCCTGACTGGGCAAGAGGTTCGGGTGCTGGAGGGGCACACCGGCGGGGTGCACGCCGTCGCGTTCTCTCCGGACGGAAGGGTTCTCGCCTCGGGTTCGAACGACAACACGATCCGGCTGTGGGATCTTGCCGGAACGCGGGACCCCCGCGTCCTGCGGGGCCACACCGGCGGGGTGTGGTCTGTCGCGTTTGCGCCCGACGGGAAGACCGTCGCGTCTGGCGCTTCGGATGGCTCGGTGCGGCTGTGGGATGTGGCGATGGGGAGAGCGCTGCGGACTCTCACCGGGCATGCGGGCTCTGTTCGGTCGGTGGCGTTCTCGCCCGACGGGAAGCTGGTCGCCTCCGGCGGGGACGACCGCTCGGTGAACGTGTGGGACGTGAGCACAGGGCGAGCGAAGTACACGCTGACCGAGCACGGAGGGGCGGTGCGGTCCGTGGCGTTCTCGCCGGATGGGAAGCTGATCGCATCGGTGGGGCTTGATGGGAAGGTCCTGCTGTGGGATGTCGCGAGTGGGAAGCTCGCCCGAACGCTCGCCACCCGGACCGTCGGCCTGCGGGCGGTTGCCTTCGCCCCCGATGGCAGATCGGTCGCTGCCGGGACGGCAACGGGGGTCGTGGTCGTGTGGGACCTGGCGACGGCCCAGGAGCAGGAGGTCTTCGAAGGGCACACTGCCCAGATCAACGCCCTCGTCTACGCGCCCGATGGGCGTACGCTGGCTTCTGGGGGGGCGGACAAGGTCGTCCGGCTATGGGACGTCGGTCCGTAGCAGGCTGGCTGGGAGAGAGGGATTCGAACCCCCACTAACGGGTCCAGAGCCCGTCGGCCTGCCATTAGCCGATCTCCCAGGACGCCGGGATTCTAGCCCTCCCCCGTGCGAGGGGCAAGCGTTGTGTTCCGGACTCGATCCTCGGTACAATGAGGCGATGGGACGGCGCTGGCCCTGTGCTGCAGGAACGTTCTACCCGGCGGACCCCCGCCGCCTGCGCGACGAGATCGAGACTGCCCTGGGCGGGTCTCGGCTCCCCGTTCCCGACACGCCGCTCGCCGGTCCCGTTGGGGCCGTCCTTCCCCACGCGGGCTACCGATACTCGGGAGCCGTCGCCGGCAGGGGGTATCGGGCCCTGGCGGCGCTCGGTCGGCCGGAAGCAGTGATCATCCTCGGCACGAACCACACCGGCCTCGGCGGGCCGATTACCGTCGCCGAGCCGGGGGTGTGGGAGACGCCACTGGGGGAGCTCCCCGTCCCTGGCGAATGGGCGCGCGGCGTGGCGGAGGCGCTTCACGCGGAGCAGAGCGACCTCCCGTTCTCGGATGAACACTCGGTTGAAGTGCAGCTGCCGTTCTTGCGTCACGTGTTTGGAGGCGTGCCGATCGTGCCGGTTGTGGTACAGCACGTTGGCGTGGAGAGAGCCAGGCGGGCAGGGGCGGCGCTGGGCCGGCTGACCGTGGACCGGTCGGTGGCTCTCGTCGCGTCGAGCGACTTTACCCACTATGCTCCCGACCCCGTGGCCCGCGAGAAGGATCGGCGTGCCATCGCCGCGATTCTGAACCTCGATTTGGGTGGGTTCTACGAGGCCGTGGTCCGCCATCAGATCTCGATCTGCGGTGTTGGCGCGATTGCCATTGTCCTCGCTGCGGCGCGGGATGCGGGGCTGTTGGGGGCGGAGCTGCTCGACTACCGGACCTCAGGGGAGGTGGCGGGCCACCTCGACCAGGTGGTCGGGTACGCGGCGATCCTCTTCCGGAAGGTGGACGACGTTGCATAGCATGACGGGGTTCGGCCGAGCCCGGGCTACCCACGGGGATCGCTCAGTACAGGTGGACCTGCGTAGCGTCAACCATCGGTTCCTCGAAGTGCGGGTGCGGGGTCTTGCTGACCTCCCGCTGCTCGCCCAGCGCTGCGAGGAGCGCCTGCGCGAGGCGTTTGTGCGCGGCTCGCTTGACCTGTTCGTGCGGTGGGAGACGGGAAGCAGGTCGAAGCGTCTGGGACTGGACGCTGCGCGCCAGTACCTGGACGACCTGACTCAGCTCCAGACGCAACTGGGACTCTCCGATGCCCCCCGTCTGGACCACCTGGTCGCGCTGGGCGTGTTCGCGGAGGCGGCCCCCGAGGAGGAGGAGCTGTGGCCCGTGCTGGCGGAGGGATTGGAGGGCGCGATCGGGGCGGTCACGACGGCGCGGAGCGCCGAGGGGAGTGCCCTGCGCACTGTGCTGGCCCGCGAGGTGGAGCTCCTCCGAAAGGCGATTGGCGATGCCGAGCGCCTGGCGCCGCGGGCGCTGGATGACGCGCGGGCGCGGATCTCCTCCCGCATCGAGGAACTGAAGGTCGACGTCGATCCGGCACGGATCGCGACGGAGCTTGTTCTGTGGGCGGAGCGGAGCGATGTCCAAGAGGAGCTGGATCGGCTGCACAGCCACGTGGTGAGGTTCGCCCAGCTGCTCGACGCGACGGAGCCCGTGGGAAGAGAGATGGAGTTCCTTGCCCAGGAGATGGGACGCGAGGCGGGGACGCTGTCGGCAAAGGCCCGCTCGGCGAGCTTGGCCCAGGCTGCCGGAGTGATCCGGCTCGCGGTGGATCGGATCCGCGAGCAGGCTCGGAACGTGGAATGACGGTTCGACGGCGCGCGTGCCGCCCAGTGGACGAACGAGGGTGGGCGGGCGTGGCAACCGATCAGGAGGTGCAACGGTGGGACTAGACGAGTTCCTTCCCCCGGGCTGGACGGTGCAGAACGGGCGAGGGTTGGCCCTCGTCATCGCTGGGCCATCGGGGGCGGGTAAGTCGTCGGTGATCAGCGAGCTCCTGCGGCGGGATCCACGGCTGTGCTTCTCGGTGTCCGCCACCACCCGGCCCCGTCGTCCGGAGGAGGTGGACGGCCGCGACTACTCCTTCGTGGACGACTCGGAGTTCGAGCGGATGATCGGTGCTGGGGAACTGCTGGAGTGGACGATCTACCAAGGGCATCGCTACGGAACGCCTCGCGCCGAAGTCGCGGCGCGTCTTGCGGGTGGACGGGATGTGGTGATCAACGTCGAGGTCCAAGGGGCGCTCGCGTTGCGCCGGTGCGGTCTCTCCCACCCGGTGGTCCTTGTGTTCTTGGTCCCGCCCAGCCGCGAGGAGCTCGTGCGCCGGATCCGCGGCCGGGGGACGGAGTCAAGCGAGGCGCTGGCCACGCGGTTGGCGATCGCCGATCAGGAAGTGCGCCACATCCCCGAGTTCGATTACCTGGTCGTGAACGACTCGCTGGACGCGGCCGTGGAGCGGGTGGAAGCGATTCTTGTTGCAGAGAGGTCAAGGATCCGACGATGCTCGCCCTAGGCGTGGACCTGGTGGAGGTACCCCGCGTCGCATCCCTTGTGGAGCGATGGGGGTCGGATCGCCTGGGGCGGTTGTTCACGGTGGCCGAGCTTGCCTACGCGTTCTCCTCGCCCCGTCTTGCTGCGCAGCGGCTCGCGGCGCGGTTCGCGGCCAAAGAGGCGTTCCGCAAAGCTGTGGGCCAGCCTGTGCCGTTCGGGGATCTCGAGGTCGTGCTGGAGAACAAGCGGCCCTGCCTCGTGTGGCAGGGCCGTCGTTACCCGCTGTCCCTCACGCACACCGACCACTACGCGGCGGCGGTGGTGGCTGTGGAACCTACTCGCCTTTCTCCTCGGTAAGGCCCTTCAACCTCTCCCGCAGGGTGAACGTCTCGCGCCCAGCCTGGGGGGTGAGGAACCTGTCCTTCTCTGCGTCCTCCACTTCCTCGGCGATCTTCTTGATCGACAGGCGCACTTGGCGCTTGGATTCGTTGATCCCGATGATCTTCGCCGACACCTCTTGCCCTAGTCGGAGGGTCTCGGACGGGCTGGCGATGCGGTCGGGTGAGATCTCGGACACGTGGATCAGGCCTTCCACCGCCGGGGTAAGTCGGACGAACGCCCCGAAGTCCTTGATCTGGGTGATCGGGCCGGACACGATGGACCCCACCGAGTACTGCTCGAGGAACTCCTCCCACGGGTCCTGCTGTAGGGCCCGCAGGGACAGGCTGATGCGCCGCTCCTCTTCGTCGACCTTGAGGACGATCGCGCGCACACTCTGCCCTGGCTCGAGCACTTCCTTGGGATGGCTCACCCGCTGCCACGAGATCTCCGAGATGTGGATCAGGCCCTCGACGCCTTGCTCGAGCTCCACGAACGCCCCGAAATCGGTGATGTTCGTGACCTTGCCCTCGACCAGTGCCCCACGCGGGTAACGGTGGCCCACGTCGTCCCACGGATCGGGCAACGCCCGACGCAGGGACAGGCTGATTCGCTTTCGGTCCGGGTCGACCGAGAGGATGACCACTTCGACCTCGTCCCCTTCGTTGACGACGTCCTTGGGATGCTTGGGGGTCGTCCAGGAGAGCTCCGAGATGTGCACCAGACCCTCGACGTCCTCCTCCAGTTCGACGAACGCGCCGAAGTCGGTCACGGACACGACCTTCCCCTTCACGCGGGCCTTGGGTGGGTAGCGCTCGGCGATGCCCTGCCACGGATCGGGGCGCAACCGCTTCATGGAAAGGGAGATCCTCCCCTCCTCGCGGTCGGCCTCGAGCACCATCACCTTCACCTTCTGCCCGGGCTCGAACTTGTCGGGAGGTGGTACGGGAACGTCCTTCCAGCAGATCTCGGTGCGGTGGACGAGGCCGTCGTGCCCGCCCACGTCCACGAACACCCCGAAGTCCACCACGCTCTTCACCGTTCCCTCAACCACTGCACCGGGAGTCAGCGTTGCGAACAGGGCATCCCGCTCTTTCTCCTCGAGTTCCTTCAAGAACTCGCGACGGGAGACGACGATATTCCGGTTGCGACGGGAGAACTCGATGATCCGGAACTCGAGATCCTTGCCCTTCAAACGCTCGATTTTGGTGGAGATGCCTTTCCCAAGATGGGACGCGGGGAGGAACGCGCGGATGCCGCCCAGGCTGACGTTGTACCCCGCCTCTCCGACTTCGTCGAGGATCACCCCGGGGACGGACGTGCCCATCTTGTAGGCCCGTTCGAGCTCGGCGTACCGCTTGGCGAGGTAGGCTTGGCGCTCGGAGATGTAGACGGTTCCGTTCTCTTCGTCGATGTAGGTGATGATGACATCGATCTCTTCGCCCGGCTGGGCCACCTCGTGGTGCGGCGCCAGCTCGCGCTTGGGGAGGACGGCTTCGGACTTGTACCCGATGTCCACGAGGACGTCCTGACCGGCCTCCTGCACCACACGGCCTCGTACCGTGTCGCCGCGGCTGAACAGCCGCACGTCGCTCTCGTCGAGCGCCTCCTCCATCTGGATCCACTCCACCATCCAAGACCACCTCGTTGGTTTCCCCGTTTTCGGGCCCGCAGCCATGCAGAACACACGGCGAACCCCGCGTGGGCAAACAGGGCAATCATATCCCCCCGGCCGAGGGGGCTCAAATCAAGTGGCCTGAATGAGGTCCATCAACCTCTGTGTGAGAAGGCGGTGGCGTTCAGAACGAGGCAGGTCAGGGGGCAGGTCGCGGGCGAGCTCGACCACTGCGACGGGTGCTCCGATGCGGACCTCGACTCGCGGAAAGCGAATCGGAAGGCGCAGGAACCGACTTGGCGGGTACGGCCCGCGGGCGACGATGTTCACGGGGATCAGCGGACGGTCGAGTCGTTCGGCGAACCGGATCGCACCCGGCTTGGGGGTGGCCCCGGGGCGCGTCGTTCCCTCAGGGAAGATCCCGAGGAGGTGAGCTCGTTCTGCTGCTGCCAGCGACCGGCGGTAGTCCGAGACGCCGAACGACTCACGGTCGATGGGCACAGCGAACAGCCGCACGAGCGGCCCGAGGAGGGGATTCCTGAGGAGCCCGTGGCGGGCCAGGAACGTCACGCGTCGGAATGGGCCGCACGCTACACCCAGAAGCACCGTGTCCCAGTACGAACGGTGGGGGGCGGCCAACACACCGCCGCCACGCAGGTGGGCCCGTCCCCGGACCGACAGGCGGAACAGAAGCGCTACGGCCGGCCACAACACCGCGACGAGGGCTGCGTAGGCTACGTCACGAACCCGATCAGCGAGCCAAGCGCGCACGGCGCCCCTCCACCAGCCGGACCACTGCCGCCAGGACCTCGGCCGGGCTCTTCCCCGTCGTATCCACGACCACCGCATCGGCTGCCTCGCGCAGGGGGGAGTCAGGTCGGGTCGAGTCACGTTCGTCCCGTCGGCGAATCGCGGCGAGGATCTCCTGGTAGTCGCCACCCTGCTCGGCGTGGCGTCGACGGGCGCGCTCCTCTTCCGTCGCCCAGAGGAAGATCTTCAACTCTGCGTTGGGTAGCACGACCGTCCCGATGTCCCGCCCTTCCATGACCACGTTCCCCTCGGCGGCGATGTGCCGTTGGATCTCCACCAGGCGACGGCGAACCCGACTGTCCACAGCCACCTGCGACGAGAGCTCGTCGAGGTCTGGGCTCGACAGGACGTCCGTTACATCCTGCCCGCACAGCACAACCCTTCCTCCTGGCCTGACGGAGATCTCCATCGCTTCAAGCGGAATGCCCCGCCCGCGGGCGAGGGCAGCGGCGCGGTACATCGCGCCGGTGGGAACGAACAGGAATCCGAGAGCCTCAGCGAGGGACCGGGCAAGGGTTGTCTTCCCCGCCGCCGCGGGCCCGTCGATGGCAATCCTCATCGCTAGATACGGTACCCCGAGCGGATCGGGGACGCAACGAACACTTCGCCTCCGATGCGCGGAGTGATCCTATCCCGGGCGGCCACGGCTGCGGCGCGCGATGGAAACGATGCAAACAGCGCTGAGCCGGAGCCTGTCATCCCCACGCCGCCCGGAGCCGCGGACGCCAGCACGTCCCGCACAGCTCCCAGCTCCGGCCACAGCCGCAGCGCCGCCGGCCAGAGGTCGTTGGGAAACGGGGGAACCGACGCCACCGGGCCCGGGGCGCTTGACGGGAGGCCGAGTTCGTCGTACTGGCGGTATACCGCCGCTGTCGGGCACCGGAACGGGGGAACGAGGATCAGGAACGCTGCAGGAAGCGCGAGGTCCACAGGGGTGATCCGGTCACCGATTCCCTCAACCCACGCTGGACTCGGGCCCAAGAAGAATGGGACGTCGGCACCAAGGTCTGCCGCAATCGCCCGAAGCTCGTCCAAGGGTAGGCCGAGCGAGAAGAGCTCGTTCAGACCAGCGAGGACCGCCGCGGCGTCCGCGCTCCCGCCACCGAGCCCTGCTCCAGCAGGGATCCCCTTTGCCAGCTCGATCCGCACTCCCGGTTGCCCCGCGGGGAGGAGGGCGCGGGCGGCGCGGACGGCGAGGTTCGCCTCCGGCGGCCCGAGCTCGGCCGGGGCGACGAGCTCGATTCCCCGTTCCCGCGGGGCGAGGGTGATCCGGTCTGCTAGGTCCACTGCGCAGAACAAGCTTTGCAGGAGGTGGTAGCCATCCTCGCGGCGTCCCACGACGCGCAGGGTCAGGTTGAGCTTGGCGAAGGCGAGGACCGTCAGTTCTCGCATCGATCCGCGCCTCCGCCGCGCAGGCGTGGGTCGGGGGAAGGGGAAGCGACGACCCGCCCCCCCGCCACGACCGCCCAAGCGAGATTCTGTCCGATCCAGTACGGGATCTCCTCGTGAGAAGCGGCGTCCCAGAGGACGAGGTCGGCCCGCTTCCCCCCCTCGACCGAACCGATCTCCGTGGCCAGTCCCAGTGCTGCGGCGGCGTGGAGCGTCGCGGCGGTGAGCACCTCGGCCGGGGCGAGCTTGAGCTTGGTCACTGCCAAGCTCAGCACGAGGGGGAGTGAGGCGAGCGGGCACGACCCAGGGTTGAAGTCCGTACCCAGGGCGACAGGGACCCCGGCTGCGATCAGGTCGCGTGCTGGCGGGTACGGCTCGTCGAGGAGGAACGCCGTGCCGGGGAGGAGCACGGCCACGGTCCCAGCCTGAGCGAGGGCCTGGATTCCTGCCTCCGAGATGTGGAGGAGGTGCTCGGCGGATACCGCCCGCAGCGCACCGGCGAGCTCGGCTGCCCCGACCGAGGCGAGCTCGTCTGCGTGGACCTTCAGGCCCATCCCGTGCTCTCGGGCCGCAACCAGGATCCGCCGCGCTTCGTCCACGGAGTAGAACCCGCGGTCGCAGAACACGTCACAGAACCGGGCCAGCCCATCCCGGGCTACAGTGGGGATCATCTCGTCCACGAGGAGCCGGACGTACTCCTCCCGGGGGACCTCGGGGGGGAATGCGTGAGCTCCCATGAACGTGGGGACGAGGGTCAGGGGAAGTTCTTCCCCCAGCTGACGAACGACGCGGAGGATCTTCAGCTCGTGGGTGAGGGCCAGGCCGTACCCCGACTTTACCTCCACCGTGGTGACCCCTTGGGCGAGCATGCGCAGGAGCCGAGGACGCGCGAGCTCCACGAGCCCGTTCCCGCTCGCCGCGCGCGTGGCCTGGACGGTGGTGAGGATTCCGCCGCCGGTGTACTTCTCCCCCCGCGTCCGAGCAAGGAACTCCTCGACCCGCGAGCCCGCGAACACGGCGTGGGTATGGGGGTCCACAAGCCCTGGCGTCGCACACCGACCCTCGGCATCCAGCGTGGGACCGGCAAGGCGGGGGCCGCGCCCCTGCCCCACCTCGGCGATGCGCCCGTTCCGAACGAGCACGTACGCGTTCCGGACCACGGAGATCCGGCCCTGGGCGACGCCGCCCCGCGCCTTCCCCCCCACCGGCGTCGCGAGCTCGCCGATCCCGCAGACGAGGAGGTCCATGCGCGGAGTATACCCACCGTTCTCGCTACCCAGCGCGAAACCTCGCGGCTATACTGGCCTCTCGTGATCGAACTCGATGGGCATCTGACACCAACAGACGCGGAGGCGGTCGTCCTGGGGGGAGAGGCGGTGGGCATTGCCCCGTCTGCTCGGGCCAAGGTCGAGGCCTCGCACCGGGCGCTCCTCGCCTTGCTTGACCGCGAGGAGCCGGTGTACGGCGTGAACACCGGGTTTGGGGCCCTGTCCACAGTCCGGATCCCCGCGGCGGACCTGACCAGCCTTCAGAGGAACATCGTTCTGTCCCATGCTACAGGGGTTGGCACTCCTCTCCCGGAGGCGATCGTCAGGGGGATGCTGCTCTTTCGGCTGAACTCGTTCCTCCAGGGGGCGTCGGGGGTACGGCCGATCCTGGTGGATCTCCTCGCGGGGATGCTCAATGCTCAGGCCCACCCTGTTGTCCCGGAGCAGGGTTCGGTTGGGTCATCCGGTG
Organism: Candidatus Bipolaricaulis sibiricus; assembly: GCA_004102645.1. Taxonomy (GTDB): domain Bacteria; phylum Bipolaricaulota; class Bipolaricaulia; order Bipolaricaulales; family Bipolaricaulaceae; genus Bipolaricaulis; species Bipolaricaulis sibiricus. The sequence continues at coordinate 609,105 of CP034928.1, forward strand.
ATCTCGTTCCGCTCGCCCACCTTGCGCTCCCTCTCCTCGGCGAGGGGCGGGTTAGGCTGGGGGGAGAGGAGATCCCTGGTGCAGAAGCCCTGCGCCGGGCCGGACTCGCCCCGCTCGAGGAGCTCGCACCGAAGGAGGGCCTCGCCCTTCTCAACGGGACAGCCTACATGCTGTCAAGCCTCTTTCTCGCATGGACGCTTGGGTGGAGGGCGTTCCAGGCCGGGCTCGCGTTCGCCTCGCTGTCCTTCCAGGCGCTGCGGGGGAAGTCAGAGGCGCTGGACAGCCGGGTTCACGCCGCGCGACCCCATCCCGGTCAAGCCCAGGTGGCGTCGTGGATGCGGGAGCTCCTGGCGGGCAGCGCCCTCATCGACTCCCACTCGGGGGACGTCCAGGACCCCTACTCCTTGCGCTGCCTCCCCCAACTCCTCGGGCCGGTGGTGGAGACCCTGTGGGCGGTGGAGGGGCGGCTGCGGGTGGAGATGAACGCGGCCACGGACAACCCGCTCATCCTTCCCGAGGGCCGAGGAACAGCGCTCGCAGGCGGCAACTTTCACGGCGAGGTCCTTGCCTTCGCTGCAGAGTGGCTGGGGATTGCGCTTGCAGAACTGGGGGCTTCGTGCGAACGTAGGCTGGCGGCGCTCCTCAGCGGTGAGCCCCGGGGGCTCCCCCCGTTCCTCTCTCCCGAGCCCGGGACGAGCTCGGGGCTGATGCTCCTCCAGTACACCGCCGCGGCGCTCGCCGCGGAGAACAAGGTCCTCGCCCACCCGGCAGCGGTCGACTCGATCCCTACCTCAGGGGGAAAGGAGGACCACAACGCGATGGGCGGGACATCGGTCTTGAAGGTCCTCCGCATCGCGGAGAACGTGTTGTCCCAGGTCGCACTGGAGGGTGTGGCCGCCCGATGGGCGGTGGCTCTGGCGGGAGAAGAGGACCTCTCGCCGTTGAGCCGGCCCGTGTACGCGGCCCTGGCCGAGTGCGTCCCCCCACCCGGCGAGGATCGGTATCTCGGTGATGCGATCGCCGGGGTCCGGGACGCTGTTCGACAAGGGAGGATCGGTCAGCATGGCGTATAGGACAGGTACGGTCGCCGTGATCGGACGCACGAACGTGGGCAAGTCCACGTTCATCAACGCGGTCGTCGGTCGGAAGGTGGTCATCGTCTCCGACAAACCGCAGACCACGCGAAACCGGATCCGGTGCATTCTCACCACGCCCGAAGCGCAGGTGGTGTTCGTCGACACCCCGGGGCTTCACCAGCCGGTGAACAAGCTGTCGGCGCACCTTCAACGGGAGGCACTGCGCTCGCTGGCGGGGCTGGACGTACTGGTGTACGTGACCGAGCCCACCGGGCGGGTGGATCCGTACGATGCCCTGATGCTCCCCCGCATCCAGACCCTCCCCTGCCCGAAGGTCCTCCTCGTGAACAAGAGCGATCTGGCGAGGGGCAACAACCTCCCTGAGACCCTGCTTGCCTACGATCGGCTGAACCTGTTCTCGGACATCGTGCCGGTGTCCTCGACGAAGGGCACGAACCTCGATCGGGCTCTTGCGGTGATCATCGGCCACCTCCCGGAGGGGACGCCCTCGTTCGACGCCGGGACAATCACCGATCGTCCCCTCGCGTTCGTCGCCGCGGAGCTCGTCCGCGAGAAGCTGTACGCGGAGACCTACCAGGAGCTTCCGTACGCCACGGCGGTCGACGTGGAGGAGATCGAGGAGCGGGCCGATCCCGCCCTCACCTCGGTCTATGCGACGATCATCGTGGCCAAGGAGTCGCAGAAGGCGATCGTGATCGGGAGTCGGGGATCCAAATTGAAGGAGATCGGGACACAGGCCCGCTTGGATCTCGAGAACCTCCTCGGGCACAAAGTGTTTCTCTCCCTCCACGTCAAGGTCAAGCCGAAGTGGACGGAGGACGAGGCGGAGGTTGCCCGTCTCACCGGCGACTGACCGAGCCCGGGACGCCGCTCACTGCCGAGCGTGCTCAAGGCGCAGAGAAGAACGACAGGATCTACCACAACGGACACCAAGGGCACGGACGAGAGAAGAGAACAGGGCTCGGGTGTCAGACACCACGATCCTTTGGTGTGTTCGTGTCCGTTGTGTCCTTGTGGTGTCAGGGTATCCGGGTTGCTCCGCGTTCTCGACGCGCTGTGCGGTGAACCTGCTTCCAGCCGCGGGGAACCGTTGACCTCCCGCATAGCTGAAGGCTCATCGGGCTACATCCCACGGCTGGCTGAGCCCGGGTAAGATCGGTCCCATGCCGAGCGAAGTGACCGAGCCGGTGGACTTCATCCGCGAGATCGTCCGCGACGACCTGCGCACGGGCCGGTTTGCCTACGTCCATACGCGGTTCCCGCCCGAACCGAACGCCTACCTCCACATCGGCCACGCTCAGGCGATCCTCCTCAGCTACGGGATCGCCCAGGAGTTCGGGGGGAAGTTCAACCTTCGTTTCGACGATACGAACCCGGAAAAGGAGAGCGTGGAGTACGTCGAGGCAATCAAACGCGACGTCCGTTGGCTGGGCGCGGACTGGGAGGACCGCGAGTTCTACGCCTCTGACTACTTCGAGCAGCTCTACCGGTGGGCCGAGGAGCTCATCCGCAAGGGCAAGGCCTACGTCTGCGACCTATCTCCGGAGGAGCTGAGCCGCCAGCGGGGGCAGCCGATCCGCGATGGCGACCGGGTGATCACCCCCCCGGGGATCGAGAGCCCGTACCGCAACCGATCCGTGGAGGAGAACCTCGATCTCTTCCGCAGGATGCGGGCGGGGGAGTTCCCCGAGGGGTCGCGAACCCTGCGCGCCAAGATCGACATGACCCACCCCAACCTCAACATGCGTGACCCAGTTCTGTACAGGATTCTCCGTGCGCGCCACCACCGCACCGGCGACGCGTGGTGCATCTACCCCAGCTACGACTGGGCCCACGGGCAGTCAGACTCGATCGAGGGAATCACCCACTCCATTTGCACCCTGGAGTTCGAGAACCACCGCCCGCTCTACGAATGGTTCCTCGACCAGCTCGGCGTGCATCACCCCCGTCAGATCGAGTTCGCGCGACTGAACCTGACCTACACCGTGCTCAGCAAGCGATTCCTCCTGCGGCTGGTGCAGGAGGGGCGGGTGCGGGGGTGGGACGACCCGCGGATGCCGACGATCGCCGGGATCCGCCGCCGCGGTTACACCCCAGAGGCGATCGCAGACTTCGTCCGCCGGATCGGGGTCTCCAAGTCGGAGAGCGTGCGCGAGTTCGAACTCCTCGAGCACTGCGTGCGCGATGACCTCAACAAGCGTGCCCCGCGGCGAATGGCAGTCCTGGAACCGCTGAAGCTCGTGATCACGAACTACCCGGAGGGGCAGGTGGAGGAGTTCGAGGCGATCAACAACCCCGAGGATCCCGCGGCCGGGACGCGCCGGGTTCCGTTCTCGCGTGAGCTGTGGATCGAGCGGGAGGACTTCATGGAGAACCCGCCGTCCGGGTTCTTCCGCCTTGCCCCGGGCCGCGAGGTGCGGCTCCGGTACGCGTACCTCGTGAAGTGCGTGGACGTCGTGAAGGATGGGTCGGGGAGGGTGGTCGAGGTCCGCTGCACCTACGACCCGGCGACGCGGGGGGGCGACGCCCCGGACGGCCGCAAGGTGAAGGCGACCCTTCACTGGGTGTCCGCCGCCCACGCCGTGGAGGGCGAGGTCCGGCTCTACGACCGGCTGTTCACCGTCTCCGATCCCCTCGACGTCCCCGAGGGGGAGGACTGGATCGCCAACGTGAACCCGAGCTCCCTCGTCGTGCTCACGGGCTGCAAGCTCGAACCGAGCCTGGCCGAGGTCGAGCCGGGGGAGCGGTTCCAGTTCGAGCGCAAAGGGTACTTCTGCGTGGACCCCGACAGCCGGCCCGGGGTGCCCGTGTTCAACCGCACCGCCACCCTCCGCGACACCTGGGCCAAGTTGCAGCGGCGTCAGTAGAAGTGCCCAGGCCACGTGGATTACGTTGACCTACCAACAGATATCGCGAAAGAGCACACCACGGCCTGTGCCCCACTCCCCATCTGGCGGCCATGGACGATTCCCATCTGTTCCCAGTCTACATAATGAAGTGCCAGCCGGCACACAACCCCCGTTTGACCAATTGAGGCCACATCCATAGGATGTCTTGCCGGGGGCAGACTAGCGGGAGGGGCAGTCCGTGAGTGCCAGAGCAGGGGAGAGCGGAGCCATGAGCGCCCAAAGCCAGACCGCGACCTATCATGACGATGCTACTGCCGGCTTGATAAGGGGGGAATGTGAGACTGGGCAAGCTAGACCGGGTTGACCTGCGCAAGTACTGGAAGCACGAAGCTCTCGACTTCACCCGCTGGTTGTCGGAACCGGGGAGTATAGACCTCCTGTCGGACGAGATCGGCATTGGCATCCAAGTCAGAGAGACCGAAGCGAGTGTTGGCCGCTTCAGTGTCGACATCCTTGCCGAGGAGGAGAACACGGGGCGGAAGATCATCATCGAGAATCAACTTGAGTTGACCGATCACGGGCACCTCGGCCAACTCATCACCTATGCTGCTGGACTCGAAGCTGAGTTCATTGTGTGGATCGTCCGCGACGTGAGAGAGGAACATCGGCAGGCTGTTGACTGGCTCAACGAGCACACGGATGAGCGGATCAACTTCTTCTTGGTAGCTATCGAGTTGTGGCAGATTGAGAACTCCCCCCCAGCTCCGAAGTTCAATGTGATCTCAAGGCCAAACGAATGGAAGCGAGCGGTGCGTACAAGTGCCCAAGATGGCTTGACGGACACAAAGACCAAGCAGCTTGAGTTCTGGCAGCAACTCAAGCAGTTCGCAACGACGCGATGCCCAGAACTCAAGCTCCGCACCCCCAGACCGCAACACTGGTTCGATGTCGCGATCGGTCGGTCCGACTGCCGTGTCGCGCTCGTCGTCGATTCGCGTGAGGACAAGGTACGATGTGAGCTCTACATCCCCGATTCGAAGGAGCTCTACCGGACCTTCCTCTCGCGTAAGGCGGAGATCGAGAAGGAGTTGGATATTGCGGAAGAACTCGAATGGCAGGAACTTCCCGGGAAGAAGGCAAGTCGCATCTGCGCTCTGCACAGCTTTCGGTTCGCCGATACGACGACATGGGAAGGGGCATTCGGATGGCTGATCGAGACCGCAAGACGATTCAAGCGCGTCTTTGCGAAGGACTGGGAACGACCGACTAGCGAGTAACAACCGAAGGCAAGAGCCCACCGGTCACTCATCAACCGCAGCTTTGGACGCTGTTCTGGCCGGTAGAGGGTCCAGCCGGGATCGCGGAGAGTGCAGCGTTCAGTAGCGTGCGCCGGTTCGAGATCCCAGATCCAACAATGACTGCCCTCCCAGCCACCTGAATGGTGGGCGTCATGGTCGAGTCTGCGACCCTAATCGACCAGGCTAAAGGCTGTACGTGCTATACTTCCCCCCGCATGGAACTGCGCGATGATCTGGTGATCGAGCCGGTCCGGGAAGGCGCGAGCTACCAGACCTACGAGTGGCCCTGTTCAAGGCGAACGGAAGTCACAGCAGCTTGAGCCGTTTCAGATCCGCCTCGGTCCAGCTGAGGTCGTCCAGGATTGCCTGCAGGGTTCGGAGAGGGAACGTATCGCCAGGACGCCGGTACACGATCACCGCGCGTCGTCCATCTCGCGGGTTAGGGTAGACCCGATGGCTCCCTCGTTGCCGGTCGAGCAAGAACCCATCCCGCTCCAACGCAGCACAGAGTTCTCGGACGGTGATCGTTCACAGTTCGGGAGGGACCCTCATACCGTGACGGTGAGGGCCTCCTCTTGGGTCGAGGGAAGGTGCTCAGGGCCCTCCACGGGAATCGGGTCGCCGTGCGCGGGCATGGACTCGATATAAGCGGCAGCGGCTTCTCGGATGTTGACGAGCGCCTCATCCCGGGTGGCTCCCCAGGAATGGCAGCCACGAAGCGCGGGGCAGGAGGCGTGGAACCCGCCTTCATCCGGTTCCAGAACGACACGAACGCGAAACGTCACCTGTACCATCCCCTCCAGACGGAGCATAGCAGGCCGCCGCTCGCAGGGGTGGTAAGGCAAGCCCCGGGTCCGCGGACCTTGCTGGCCCGCGGATCTCCGCTGCAGGCAACGCAACCCTGATGAGCGGAGCTGCTCACCGCCGGGGGACGCCGAGAGACCCGCTGTCCGTGCTCCGTCGCCCGTAACCCGTTCGCCCCTCAAAGGCCGTCGGGGACAAGCCCCGACGCTACAGCCCCCCGCAAGGCTTGCGTGGCCGCAGGATCCGCGGGCCTCGATAGTCAGGTGCGAGAGCGGCGAGCGAAGCCGGGGAAGGGGCGGCTATACTTCCCCCCGCATGGAACTGCGCGATGATCTGGTGATCGAGCCGGTCCGCGACGGCGCGGGGTACCGCGCCTGCGAACGGCTCCAGCAACAGGTGTGGGGGTTCGCGGACCTCGCGGTGATCCCCGACCACCTCATCCACATGGTGGTCAACGCGGGGGGCCTCCTCCTCGGGGCGTTCGACGGGATCGGCCCGGGACGGGAGATGATCGGGTTCACCCTGTCCGTGGTCGGTCTGCTCGACGGCGGCGTGCTCCGCCACTACTCGCTCATGGCCGCGGTGCGGCCGGGGTTCCAGGACCGCGGGGTCGGTTATGCGCTCAAGCTCGCCCAACGGGAGCACGTGCTGGCCCAGGGGATCGGGATCATCACCTGGACGTTCGACCCCCTGGAGTCGCGGAACGCCTACTTCAACCTGAACAAGCTCGGGGGGGTCGTTGCCCAGTACCTCCCCAACTACTTCGGGGAGCTCCGCGATGCGCGGAACCGGGGAATCGACACGGACCGCCTCCTCTGCCAGTGGCACCTGCGGTCGCCGCGCGTGGAGAGCTACCTCAAGGGCGGGAAGCCCCCCGCGCTCCCCCTCGGGGAGATCGAGACGATCAACCGCACCCAGCGCATGGCGTCGGGGCTGCGCGCCCCGGCTGGGTTCCGACCCGACCTGCGGGCCCCGAACCTTCTGTTCGAGATCCCGTCGGACCTCCAGACGCTGCGGAAGGAGGATCTCGACCTCGCCCGGACGTGGCGGCTCGAAGCGCGGCGGGCCTTGGGGACCTACCTCGACGAGGGGTACCTCGTGACCTCCCTCTTCCGCCAGGGCGACCGGAGCTTCCTCGTTCTGGAGAGGTCCTCTCTTCCCAAGGTTCTGGAACGGCCGTGATGCGGATCGAGCGCGCGACCCTCTATCTCGTGGAGATGCCCCTCGTCGCCCCGTTCGTGACGAGCTTCGGGGAGCAGCGGGTCCGGCAGGCGCTCCTCGTCGCCCTGGAGTCCGGCGGGCGCACGGGGTGGGGGGAGTGCGTGGCGGGTACGGGACCGTGGTACTCCCCGGAGACGACCGAGACGGCGCGTCACGTCATCCTCGACTGCCTCCTCCCCCTTCTGCACGGGCGGGAGATCGGCCACCCCCGGGAGTTCCCGGCCCTTGTCGCGTCGATCCGCGGGCACGGGATGGCGAAGGCGGCGGTGGAGGCCGCGCTGTGGGACCTCCACGCCCAGAGGGAGGGGGTGCCCCTCGCCGCGCTCCTCGGCGGAACCCGGGACCGGGTCCCGGCCGGGGTGAGCGTGGGGATCCAGCCCGACGTGGAGACGCTCGTCGCGCGCGTCGCGGGGTACGTGGCCGAGGGGTACCGGCGGGTGAAGCTGAAGGTCAAGCCGGGGTGGGACCTCGGACCGCTGGCCGCGGTGCGGGAGCGGTTCCCCGACCTTCCCCTCTCGGTGGACGCGAACGCCGCGTACGCGCTCGCCGACGGGGCGCACCTGCGGGAGTTCGATCGGTTCGGGCTCCTCATGGTCGAGCAGCCGCTCGCCCACGACGACCTCGTCGGCCACGCCCGGCTGGCGGAGACCCTGAGGACGCCGCTCTGCCTCGACGAGTCGGTCACCTCGCCCCACCGGGCGTGGGAGGCGCTCGAGCTCGGCGCCTGCCGGATCCTCAACGTGAAGCAGGGCCGACTGGGCGGCCCGTCCGCGGTGCTCGAGGTGCACGCGCTGGCCCAGGAGCGGGGGGTGCCCCTGTGGTGCGGGGGGATGCTCGAGACCGGGATCGGCCGGGCCCTCAACGCTGCCGTGGCCTCCCTCCCCGGGTTCACGCTTCCCCACGACATCTCGGCCACGGACCGCTACTACCGGGAGGATATCGCCACACCTCCCTTTCGTCTGGAGGACGGGCACATCCGCGTCCCTACGCAGCCCGGCCTGGGTGTGGAGGTGGACCTCGCGCGGCTGCACCGGTTCGCGGTGCGGCTGTGGGCGTGGCGCTCGTGAGGAGGGACCGATGACGAAGGCGGAACTGGCGAAGATGATCGATCACACCGTGCTCGGGCCGGAGACGGGCCGGGCCGCGGTGGAGAAGGTGTGCGCTCAGGCGATCGAGCACGGGTTCATCGCCGTGTGCATCCCGCCGGGCCACGTGGCGTGGGCGAAGCCTCTTCTGCGCGCAACTGGTGTTCGTCTGTGCACGGTGGTCGGGTTTCCCCACGGCCAGCACAAGCCGGAGGTGAAGGCGTTCGAGGCGGCGCGGGCCGTGGCCGACGGCGCGGTCGAGGTGGACATGGTGGTGGACATCGCTGCGCTCAAGGAGGGGGACCGGGCCCGTGTTTTGGCCGACGTCCGCGCGGTGCGGGAGGCGGCCCCCAAGCCGGTCGTCCTCAAGGTGATCCTCGAGTGCTGCCTCCTTTCCGACGCCCAGAAGGTCCTCGGGGCCGAGCTCTGCCAGGAGGCCGGCGCGGACTTCGTAAAGACGTCGACCGGGTTCAGCTCCGGGGGGGCGACGGCCGAGGATGTGGCTCTTCTCCGCCGGACGGTGGGCCGGGCGATGGGGGTCAAGGCGTCCGGTGGGATTCGTGATTACGCGACGGCGGTTCGCCTGATCGAGGCCGGCGCAAGTCGCATCGGTGCTTCGAAGAGCCTCGAGATCCTCGCGGGAGCCCCCGGTTGACCCGAGCGCACCCACGTTGGCGCTCTGTCAACCCTGCGCTCTGGTTCCGCCGCCGCGCACGCCGAGACTGCTGAGGGCAGACCGGTGACCCGGGAACGACGTCTGTCCGGACTTCAGGGCACGGACCACGAACTCCGGGCCACGGGTTCTCGCCGCGCGTTCCGCGTCTCGTCGGTGGCCGTGCCGATGGGGCCGGCGGCAGGTGAGCAGGGTGGCTGAGCTTACTCGGGACCGTGGGATCGTCGTCCGGACTCAGGACCACGCTGAGACAGACCGGATTGCGGTTCTGCTTACCCCACGCGGTCGGCTAGATGTGCTCGCCAAGGGGGCCCGACGGCTGGAGCACGCGGCCGGGGCGGTCCTCGATCCCCTCCACGTGGTGGACGTGATCCACTACCGGCGCCGCGGCCTTCACCTCCTCAAGGAAGTGGGGTTTGTGCGCACGTTCCCTGCAGTGCGGGGCGACCTCGACCGGGCTACGGCGGCGCTGAAGGCCCTCCGCTGGGTGACGGACTTCGTCCCTCCCGACGCTCCCGACGACCGACCGTACACCCTGACCCTCGAACTGCTCGACGCCCTCGATGGCGGCCTAGCGACACCCGTGTTCACCGCGGCCTACCAGCTGCGGCTCCTCGCCGCGGTCGGGCTTGGACCCCATCTGGGCGGCTGCGTCGGCTGCGGGAGAGCGGAGGGGCTGACCTGGAGCCCGGAGCGGGGCGGACTTCTCTGCACGCAGTGCGGGGGGAGAGGAGTCCCCGTGCCGACCCGCTTGTGGCGGTCGCTCGACGCTCTGGCTCGGCTTCCCCTTCCCGCCCTCGCCCGGCTGCGCCTCGCCGACGAGGATTTGGCAGCGGGAGTCGCTCTTCTTCAGGAGTTCCGCGTGGCCCAGCTCGGTCGCTAGAAGCGGGGCCGGGTCACGGCTATAGTGTGACTGTGGAGTGCCAGATCGTCGCGTGCGACCGGGTCGTGTTCTCGGGATCAGCGGCTGGCGTCTACGCCCGAAGTCGCGACGGGTGGTTCGGGGTCCTACCGGGTCACGCCCGGGCGGTGTTCGCGCTGGCCGATGCGCCTCTTCGTGTGCTGACCTCTGACGGGACGGTGGCGTTCCACATCCAGGGGGGCACGCTGTACGTAGAGCCGCAGCGCGTCACCGTCTTCAGCGAGCGTGCCTCGCCGATGCCCGCCCATCCCTCGACCGCGGGGTAGGCCCGAGGTCCGATGGCCTAGAGCGGGAGGACCGCTCTCAGTTCCTCGGACAAAGAGAGAGGGCCTTGGTTCTCCAAGGCCCCCTTGACGGTCAGACGTGGTGCTACCGCGGCGTGACGTTCTTCGCCTGCGGGCCCTTCGGGCCCTGCTCAACGTCGAACTCCACGACCTGCCCTTCGCGCAGGCTCTTGAAGCCGGGCATCGTGATCGCGGAGAAATGCACGAACACGTCCGGTCCTCCATCCTGCTCGATGAAGCCGTACCCCTTCGAGTCGTCGAACCACTTCACTTTCCCTGTGGCCATTCGGTTGTTCCCCCCCTTTTCCGTGTGTTTCGACCGTCTACATGAGCCCCCTATGCTGCGTGGGGAAACCCCGAGCAGCCACCGTGGTGCTGCACTTCGTACGGTCCTGCAGAGGCAAGTATAGCCACGGCGGGGGGAAAGGCAAGTCCCTTGGATCGCCGTCTGGGTGCCGGTACACTCCCGTCAGAGGACGGAGCGATGGACCCTCAAGATCAGGAGATCGCGTTTCTCGAGGAGCAAGGGCAGGCGGACGAGGCGGATGCCCTCACCCTGTACCTGGCAGAGGTGGCGCGTATCCCCCTCCTGAGCGAGGACGAGGAGCGCGATCTGGCGCTGCGGATGACCAACGGCGACCGGGGGGCCCGCGAGCACTTGATCGTGTCCCACCTCCGCCTCGTGGTGTCGATGGCGCGCGAGTACGGCGACGTGGGGCTGGACCTTGTCGACCTCATCCAGGAAGGCAACCTTGGTCTCATCGAGGCTGTCGACCGGTTCGATGTCGAGCGCGGCGTGCGCTTGTCGGCCTATGCCCGGTGGTGGATCCGCCAGGCGATGGGCACCGCTATCGAGCGCCATGCCCAGCTGATCCGGATCCCCGCTCACCTGTTCCGGGCGATCGTGCGCTTCCACCGCCTGCGGGCGAGCTTCGGGGCCGAGGAAGTCCAGGAGTGGGGCGACCTGGTGGTGGCTCCGGGGATGAGCCTCGACCGCGTGCGGCAGGTGGAGAGATCTGTGGGTGATGTGATCTCGCTCGACAGCCCGATTGCGGACGATGAGGGGACGGAGACGCTCGACGAGATCATCGCCGACGAGATGCTGCCGGGCCCGGAGAAGGCTGCGCTGGAGGCCCTATTCCGCGAGGAACTCACTGCGGTTGTGAACCGCCTGCCGTCGCGTGATGCGCAGATCCTGCGCTGGAGGTACGGTCTGGAGGAAGCCACCCCCCGCACCTTGGCTGAGGTGGGCCAGGCCCTGGGGGTGTCCCGCGAGCGAGCCCGGCAGCTCGAGGAGCGGGCCCTGAAGCGCCTCAAAGAGGCGTGGGGGGAGAAGGCGCTCCAGTTCTACCGCCGCCTCATCGCCGACCTCTGACGCCCCGCGGGCCCACGGCCCCGAGCTCGCCCCTCTTTCCCCCTCATCCCTCCCGGCACAGCTCCTCACCGCCGCGAGCGCCGAGGACGCCGAGGTCACCCCCACTGCTACCACCACACACCCCAGGACACAGAGGGCTCGATGGGGACGAGGACAGGAAGGACCTCGGCTTGATACCCAGGGTCCCTCTGGTGTTCTTCGCGGCGTGGGTGGTGAAGGGGGTCGAGGGTCCCTCCGCGAACTTCGCGTGTGCAGTGGTCGAGTCCTTGCTTCCCGTGGGGACCCGGCCCTCTCCGCGGGGCGGAAGGTTCCGCGGTGCGGTCTCACGCCGGCTGTTAGCGGGCAATCAGCGCGCGGAACTCCGATTCGCTCAAGACGGGGATTCCGAGCTCGCGGGCGCGAGTCAGCTTGGTCCCCGGATCCTCCCCGACGACAACGTAGTCGACGCCGCGCGAGACGGCCGACCCCACCCGTCCCCCCAGGTCCTCCACGATCCTTCGAGCTTCCTCGCGGGTGAGGCCGGCCAGGGCACCGGTGAACACGAACACCTTCCCCGACAGAGGTCCGTCGCGCGCCACGGGGGCACGGGGATCGATCCCCGCCTCGGCCAGTTCGTCCACCAATCGCCGGTTCTCCTCGTTCCCGAAGAACGCGGCGATGCTGGCGGCGATCTCGGGTCCCACCCCGCGGATCGCGGTCAGGTCGTGCGTTGGGGCGTGGGCCAGGGCCTCGAGCGAGGGGAACCGCTCGGCCAACACCTCGGCCGCACGCTCGCCCACGTGGGGAATCCCGAGGGCGTAGATCAGCCGGGGAAGGGAGATCCCCTTCGAGCGTTCGATCTGGTCGAGGAGGTTCTGGGCGGATTTCTCCCCCATGCGCTCCACCGTCAGGAGATCCTCCTTGCGAAGACGGTAGAGGTCGGAGATCCGCTGCACAAGACCCGTTGCGACGAGCCGATCGACGAGCTTGTCTCCGAGCCCCTGAATGTCGGCCGCGCGGCGGGAAGCGTAGTGGAGGATTGCCTCCCGGATCCGCGCCGGGCAGGACAGGTTCTCACAGCGGTGGGCGGCCTCGTTCTCCAGGCGGACAACGGGGCCGTGGCAGACCGGGCACCGGTGGGGCATCTGGAACACCTGCTCGCCGCCGGTGCGGCGCTCAGGAAGAGAGCGCACGATCTCCGGGATCACGTCCCCCGCCCGGCGCACGACCACCCAGTCGCCGACCCGGACGTCCTTCCGGCGCACCTCGTCCTCGTTGTGGAGCGTGGCGCGGGACACGGTGACCCCCGAGATCTCCACCGGGTCAAGGTGGGCCACCGGGGTCAGCGTGCCCGTTCGTCCCACTTGGACGGCGATCTCCTGCACCCGGGTCGTGGCCTCCTGTGCGGGGAACTTGTAGGCGATCGCCCACCGTGGGGCGCGGGCGACCTCGCCGAGCCGCGCCCGCTGGGCGAAGTCGTTCACCTTGACCACCATGCCGTCCGTGGCGTAGGGGACCTCGTCTCGCTGCGCGAGGAGCGTGCGGTAGTAGGCGACGACCTCGGCGAGCTCCCGGCACAGCTTCCACCGGGGGTTGACGGGCAGGCCCAGGTCGGCGAGCGACCTCAGGAGCTGGTCCTGCGTCTCGATCGTGATTCCCTCGACCCGCCCCACGTGGTAGCAGAAGAGCTTGAGGGGGCGCTGAGCGGTGATCCGTGGGTCGAGCTGACGGAGGCTTCCCGCGGCGGCGTTACGGGGGTTCGCGAACGGGGGCTCCCCGCGTCGCGTTCGCTCCTCGTTGAGCCGTTCGAAGGCCGCCTTCTCCATGTACACCTCGCCCCTCACCTCGAGAAGCCGTGGTACGACCAGGCCTACGGGGAACAGCCGCAGGGGCAGCTGTCTGATCGTGCGCAGGTTGGCCGTCACGTCTTCCCCCACTCGGCCGTCCCCGCGGGTCGAACCGACCACGAACACCCCGTCCTCGTAGACGAGCTCCACCGATAACCCATCGAGCTTCGGCTCGCACACGTACAGCACCGGCTCGCCGCCCAACATGCGTCGCACCCGGTCGTCCCACTCCTGCAGTTCCCGCTCGGAGAAGCAGTTCTGAAGAGACAGCATCGGGATCGCGTGGGGAACGGGGCGGAACTCGTCTGCCGGGGGAGCTCCAGCCCGCTGGGTAGGGGAGTCGGGGGTGACGAGCTCTGGGTAGCGGGCTTCGAGTTCGACCAGCTCGCGGAACAACCGGTCGTACTCCGCGTCGGAGATCTGGGGCCGGTCGAGAACGTGGTACAGGTAGTTGTGGCGGTGGATCTCGGCGCGCAGCGCCTCGATCCGCGCGCGGACGTCGGGGGGGACCGGCATTCCCACTCCTAGGGGCGCTCGCCGCTGGCCCCGGGCTCCTTCTCGCTCCGCTCGTAGGCCTCGATGATCGCCTTCACGAGGGGATGGCGGACCACATCGCGGCGATCGAGATGGACGATGGAGATCCCCGGGATACCGGCCAGGATTCGGCCAACTTCGGCCAGTCCGGACGGCCGACCCTCGAGGTCGACCTGGGTGATGTCCCCGGTGACCACGGCCTTGGATCCGAACCCAAGCCGGGTGAGAAACATCTTCATCTGGGTATGGGTCGTGTTTTGAGCCTCGTCGAGAATCACAAAGGCGTGATTGAGCGTTCGCCCGCGCATGAACGCCAGGGGCGCGATCTCTACCCGGCCGTTCTGGATGTGCTTGTCGAGCTCAAGGGCCGGGATCATGTCGTAGATCGCGTCGTAGAGGGGCCGCAGGTAGGGGTTCACCTTCTGGAAGATGTCCCCCGGAAGGAACCCCAGCTGCTCGCCGGCCTCGACCGCGGGACGGGTGAGGATGATTCGCTTCACCTCCCCGCGCTTGAGGTAGCCGAGGGCCATCGCCACGGCGAGGTAGGTCTTGCCCGTGCCGGCGGGGCCAATGGCAAACACGGCGTCGCTGTCCCGAATCGCCTGGACGTACTGCCGCTGGCCAGCCGTCTTCGGGCGAATCGCCTCTCCCCAGTGGGTGACCTGCACGACATCGGTGAGCAGGCCAGCAAGGTTCTCCCCATCCTTGACCTGAGAGATGAGATATCGAACCTCGTCGGGGGTGGGTAGGTGATTGCCCTTCACCACTTCCACAAGCTTCCCGAGCAGCCGCTCCAGCTGAGCGACGTCCTCTCCCTCACCCTCCAGCTCGATCCGGTCTCCTCGGGTCACGATGTGCACCCCCGAGAACACCTGCCCGATGAGCCGAAGGTTCCGGTTGTACTGCCCCAGCACACCTACCGCTACATCGTGACTTCCGAACTCGATTTCAGCTGTCTTGCGCGCGATCCGTCCTCACCCCCACAAGATGTCCGTCGGCCCGTGCCGTCAGGCGGGCCCGCACGATTGTACCGCGGGGCGCCTCGTCTCCGCGCACCTCGACCCAGAGGTAGTTCTGGCTCCGCCCCCACAGCGCGCTGCCGCGCGCCTCCTCGACGACCACCTCGACCTCCGTCCCGACGAACCGCAGTTCAGTGTCCCGTGCCCAATGAGCAGCCAGGGAGGCGAGCTCCGCCGCGCGGCGCGCGGCGATCCGCGGGACGACCCGTGGCGCGAGCCGTGCTGCCGCTGTCTGCGGCCGGGGGGAGTAGCGGAAGACGTGCACGTTCAACGGGCGGAGGTCCTCCAGGGTTGCCACCGTGCGCGCGAACGCGTCCTCGTCTTCTCCCGGGAATCCCACCATCACATCTGCCCCGAGGGTCGCCAGGGGCACTGCGGCTAGGAACGTCTGGGCTCGCTCCACGTACTGGGCGACGCTGTAGGACCGCCCCATCGCCCTCAAGATTCCCTCGTCACCGGACTGCAGCGGAAGGTGGAGGTGGGGGCAGAGGCGGCTCTCGCCGGCGAACAGGGCCACCAGCTCATCGTCGAGCCCGTCGGGGTTGAGCGACGAGAGGCGATACCGGACGTGGGGCACGGTGAGAAGCTCCTGCAGGAGGTCAACCAGCGATGGACGGGACGGGGAGTCCTCCCCGTACTGGGCGAGGTTGATCCCGACGAGCACGATCTCGCGATGGCCGGCGCCGGCAAGGGCGGCGGCTTCGGCCCGGGCGACCAGGGGACTCTTGCTGCGGAGTGGGCCGCGAACCTGCCAGGTCTTGCAGAAGGTGCAGCCGACGGTGCACCCATCCTGGACCTTGAGCAGTGCTCGAACCCTCGTCTCGGGACCGGTTATCCGCTCCCCGTCGAGGGGAGGCCATGACCCAGCCCCGTGCGGCGGACGGCTCTGGACGAAGCGGAGAATCTCGTCGGCGACCCACATCTTGTCGCGGTTGGTGACGAGTAGATCGGCCCCGGCCCGGACCAGACTCTCGCCGGCTGCGTCGGCCCCGCACCCGACGGCCACGACAAGGGCGTGGGGGTGCTCCCGGCGCAGACGGGCCACGAGCTGTCGGGATTTCCGGTCGGCGAGCGAGGTCACGGTGCACGTGTTCACGATGTGGACTTCTGGTTCGCGGACCACCTTGGCCAGCTGCTCAGCGAGGTACTGCGATTCGTACTGGTTGACCCGGCACCCGAGGGTGTGGACGGTGACGCTCATTCTGTGTGGCGTTCCACCTTGAACCGCCACAGCTGGCACGGCTCGTCGGGCCCGAGGCCTGCCTTGAGCCGAGCGATTCGCAGCTGTTCGTCGATGGTGTTCACACCGGGCAGGTCGGGGAGAAGAAGCCCCCGCCTCCAGCCCGACTCGACGATCACTCCGTAGGTCCCCGGGTCGAGATCGGCCTCGGTGCACCGCTCCGGCGGGCTGAGCACATCGACCGAGATCGACACGCCGGCGAGCTCGTGGGGTGTCACGGGAGGGAACCGGGGATCCTCGGTGGCGGCACGGATGGCGTTTTCAACGATCTCGTGGGCGAGAGTGGGTGTGGTGGGCTGGTACGTGCCGATGCATCCCCGCAGCGCCCCGTTCTTCTTGAGAGAGACGAACGCACCTGCGCGGCGTGACACGAGCTCAGGCGGCAGCCCCCGGGGGGGCTCGATCCGCCGCCGTTCGGTCACGTAAGCGGCAATCGCGGCGCGGGCGAGAGCGACGTAGGGGTCATGCTGACTCACGGTGTCCGAGCGTACCCCGTTGTCGCGTGGCGTCAACCGCGAGGTTTGACGAACTGCCCTTGTCGGGGCTAACCTATGTTCGCTATGCGCCGTGTGGCGATCGGTGTCGGGTTGGTACTCACTGCAGTGGCCGTGGCCTTGTTCGTCCTCTTCTCTCAGACCGAGGTCGCCCGGACGTTTCGCCAGGGATCCCCAGTGCATGTGCTGTTCATCCGTGTGGACGAGGGGGCGTCGGGTAGAACGCAGGCCGACGCGATGGCCGTGGCCATCGTGCAACCCGGGGGGAAGACCACGTGGCTCAGCGTGCCCCAGGGTCTGGTGTGGCCCAACGCGCCGGGCGGGGCGTCGATCCTTGACCTGTACGCATCGGAAGGCGTTGTGGGTCTGTCCAGGCGGCTGAGCCTGCTCCTCGAGGTTCCGCTGTCGTATTGGGTGGTGGTGGACTCCGCGGCGTTCCGAGCTATCGTGGATGCGCTCGGCGGCGTCGAGCTGTCAGTGGAGTCGCGGCTTGTGTACCAGGACCGCGCGCGGAACCTGTTCATCGACATTCCTGCCGGATCGCATCTGTTCGACGGGAGGATGGCCCTTGACTATGTGCGCTACCAGGATGGGGATGAGCTAGCGAGAGTCGCTCGGCAGCACGCCTTGCTCCGGGCACTGATCCAGAAGGCGGCGTCGATCCCCATGGCCCAGTGGCGGCCCCTGGTTGAGATGGTCCACCGAACAGTGGAGACGAACCTGTCGCTGTGGGAGACCCTCGACCTCGTCCGGGCGCTTGGCGATCTCGCACCCGAGCGGTTCACGTTCTCCGCTGTGCCGAGCGTTGCCCGACCGGGAAGCCCTCAGGCTCGTGTCCCGGACTTGGTTCGCCTCCGGAAGGTTGTCCAGGCTGCGGTGGGCGGTCGGGCCTACTTCACCCGGGACGAGGTGCGGGTGCTGGTTCTCAATGGGACTGGGCAGAGGCTTCTCGCGACGAGGACCGGCGCTTGGCTCACCGATCTCGGCTTTGAGGTCACGGCGATCTCCGACGCCGATCGATCGAACTACCCCCGTACGTACATCGTGGTCCGGGAGGAGACACGTGACAAGGGACGGGCGCTGTACGAGGTCATGGCTGCCAGCGTCCAGCCGGGCGTCCAGATTCAGACCGATCGGGAGTTCGACATGACGCGGGTGGGGGGCTGGCCCAAGGATGTTGACCTGATACTCATTCTGGGGGCGGGGTTCGATGTCCGGTCCTGAGCGGGCTCTCCTCGACCGAGCTGCCGCGCTTCTCGCCGCGAAGAAGGGGGCGCGGTTGACCGTGGTCGACGTGGGAGCATCCTCCATTCCCACCTCCTACTTCCTGATTGCCAGCGGAGAGAACCCCGTCCACGTGAGAGCTCTGGGCAACGAACTCCTCGCGAAGATGCCGCTCGCGCCGCGACGCGTCGAGGGGATGCGTGAGGGGCGGTGGGCGCTCCTCGACTACGGCGACTTCGTGGTCCACCTCTTCCACGACGAGGTACGAGCTTTCTACGACATCGAGGGCATCTGGCCCCAGACCCAGGTCACCCCCTGGACCGGGTTGCACACCTCTCCCCCCTCGGTATAATGCCCCCCTGGTCGCACCCCCGAGGAACTGGGGCGGGGGTCGGCGGTGTGCTTGTGGATGTCAATCCGGTCCTTGACAAGTGAATAGAGCGTCTGCTACATAAGTATGGTAAGGGCGGACGGGGGATCCCTTGGCAGTCGAGGGCGATGAAGGGCGTGGCTAGCTGCGATAAGCCCCGGGGAGCCGCTGAGCAGGCTATGATCCGAGGATGCCCGAATGGGGAAACCCACTGGACCGTTGAGGCCCAGTATCCAGTGCCGAAACCAAGAGTAAGCGCTGGAGGCGAACCCCGTGAAGTGAAACATCTCAGTAGCGGGAGGAACAGAAATCAACCGAGATTCCCCTAGTAGCGGCGAGCGAACGGGGAACAGCCCAAACCATGTGGGTGTAAGGCCACAGCCGTTGCCCATGTGGGGTTGAGGGATGATGACGGAGGCCTCTGTGGAGGCCTCGGGGAGTTACCAAAGCTTTCTCTAGCCGAACAGCCAGCAAAGCCACTGGAAAGGGCGACCGTAGAGGGCGACAGTCCCGTAGGCGAAAGGGAAGGCTCTTCCTGGTGATCATCCCGAGTAGCGTTGGACACGTGAAATCCGGCGCGAAGCTGGGGGGACCACCCTCCAAGGCTAAATACCGACGACTGACCGATAGCGCACCAGTACCGCGAGGGAAAGGTGAAAAGAACCCCGGGAGGGGAGTGAAATAGAACGTGAAACCGTCCGCTTACAGTGCAGTGGGAGCCGGGGCCTGGTCCCTTCGGGGAACAGGGCCTGGTGACCGCGTGCCTTTTGCAGCATGAGCCGGCGAGTTGTGCTCCGTGGCGAGGTTAAGCCCCTCTGGGGTGGAGCCGTAGCGAAAGCGAGTCCGAACAGGGCGACTAGTCACGGGGTGCAGACCCGAAGCCAGGTGATCTACCCATGGGCAGGATGAAGTACGCTTGACCGCGTACGGAGGTCCGAACCCGTAGGTCGTGCAACGCCTTGGGATGACCTGTGGGTAGGGGTGAAAAGCCAATCGCACTTGGTGATATCTGGTTCTCCCCGAAATGGCTCTAGGGTCAGCCTCACGCTAGAGGCGGCCGGGGGTAGAGTGCTGGCTGGGGAAGGGGGGCAACCTCCGACCTCATTCAAACTCCGAATACCGGTACGCCGTTCCGTGGGAGTGAGACGGCGGGGGATAACCTCCGTTGTCGAGGGCGAAACAACGCAGACCACCAGTTAAGGCCCCCAAATCCAAGCTAAGTGGGCAAGGCGGTGTGATCGCTTAAACAGCTGGGAGGTTGGCTTAGAAGCAGCCATCCTTTAAAGAGTGCGTAATAGCTCACCAGTCTAGCGACCGCGCGCCGAAGATGTATCGGGGCTAAGCTTGGTGCCGAAACTGTGGGTGGGATCCTTCGGGATCCCGCGGTAGGGGAGCATTCCGCCGTAGGTCGAAGCCGGGCCGCGAGACCCGGTGGACGAAGCGGAAGAGAGAATGCCGGCTTGAGTAGCGAGAGATGGGTGAGAATCCCATCCACCGAATGCCCAAGGTTTCCTGGGGAAGGCTTATCCACCCAGGGTTAGGCGGGCCTTAGCCGAAGCTGAAAAGCGTAGGTGATGGACAGCCGGTCAACATTCCGGCCCCTCCAGATCCGCGTTATGAGCAAAGGGGGGACGCCGCAGGAGTTCCTTCGCAGGTTCACGGTTACACCTGTCCAAGCGTCAAGCCAGAGGAGGCAGGCAAATCCACCTCCTCGAAACCGTGCTGTTTCGGCAGCGCGAGCAGGCGAGACGTTACGGCAAGCCCCGTAAGGGGCGGAGGAAGGCAGCTTCAGCGGCCGAGAAAAGCCCCTAGCCAGTTGGTCTGGAGTCCGTACCGCAAACCGACACCGGTGGGCGAGGAGAGTATCCAAAGGTGGGCGAGCTAACCTTCGTCAAGGAACTCGGCAAAATGGCCCCGTAACTTCGGGACAAGGGGCGCCTTCGGGCTTCCGCAAGGGGGCCTGGGGGCCGAAGAGAAACGGCTCAAGCGACTGTTTACCAAAAACACAGGTCCCTGCTAACCCGAAAGGGGACGTATAGGGGCTGAAACCTGGCCACTGCCGGTAGGTCAAGGAGAGGGGTGCAAGCCCTGAACTGAAGCCCCGGTGAAGGCCGGCCGTAACTATAACGGTCCTAAGGTAGCGAAATTCCTTGTCGGGTAAGTTCCGACGCGCATGAAAGGTACAACGACTTGAGCGCTGTCTTGACGAGGGGCTCGGTGAACTCGGAGCACGGGTGAAGATCCCCGTGACCCGCGGTGGGACAGAAAGACCCCGTGGAGCTTTACTGTAGCTTGGCGTTGAGTCTCGGCATCTGTTGTAGAGGATAGGTGGGAGGCGTTGAAGCCTGGGCGCCAGTCCAGGTGGAGCCAACCTTGGAATACCACCCTGCAGCTGTTGAGGCTCTAACCGCAGGCCGTTAGCAGCGGCCACGGGACCGCGCTAGGTGGGCAGTTTTGCTGGGGCGGCAGCCTCCCAAAGAGTAACGGAGGCGCACAAAGGTCCCCTCAGGCTGGTTAGCGATCAGCCGGTGAGTGCAAGGGCAGAAGGGGGCTTAACTGCGAGGCCTACAAGCCGAGCAGAGGCGAAAGCCGGTCCTAGTGACCCGCTGGCTTCCTTGTGGGAGGGCCAGCGATCATCGGACAAAAGTTACCCCGGGGATAACAGGCTAGTACCGCCCGAGAGTTCACATCGACGGCGGTGTTCGGCACCTCGATGTCGGCTCACCCCATCCTGGGGCTGTATCAGGTCCCAAGGGTCGGTCTGTTCGCCCGTTAAAGGGGTTCATGAGCTGGGTTCAAACCGTCGTGAGACAGGTTGGTCCCTATCTACCGTGGGCGTAGGAGGCTTGAGAGGGTCCGCTCTCAGTACGAGAGGACCGGAGCGGCTGGGCCGCTGGCGAACCAGTTGTCCCACCCGGGGCACTGCTGGGTAACTAAGCCCGGACCGGATAAGAGCTGAAGGCATCTAAGCTCGAAGCTGACCTCAAGATGAGGCCTCCCCATGTAAGGGCCCTTCGAGACTAGGAGGTTGATAGGCCGCAGGTGAAAGCCTGGTAACAGGTGGAGCCGAGCGGTACTAATAGCCCGATTGACTTATGTAGCGGACGCTCTATTCACTTCTCAAGGTCGGTTTGGAGATTCCAGGCGGCAGATGGCGGAGGGGAAACACCCGGTCCCATCCCGAACCCGGCAGTTAAGCCCTCCAGCGCCGATGGTACTAGGCTGGTAACGGCCTGGGAGAGTAGGTCGCCGCCTGGATCCTTTTTTTTCGCCTCCCGTTCCGCTATCCTCCGGGGTCCATGGTCGAGGCTACGGAGCGCCTGTCCCTGTACCGTCGGTTCCGCCCGCAGCGGTTCGGCGAGGTCATGGGACAGGATCTCATCGTGGCCACGCTTCGCCGGGCCGTGGCGGGAGGCAGGCTCGGTCATGCGTACCTTCTGTCCGGACAACGGGGGGTAGGAAAGACCTCCGTGGCGCGGATCCTCGCCCGGGCCGTGAACTGCCAGGCCCCCGAGGCGGGCGAGCCCTGCAACCGATGCGAGTCGTGTCGAAGGATCTTGGCGGGGCGATCGCTGGACGTGGTGGAGATCGACGGAGCGTCGAACCGCGGCGTGGACCAGATCCGAAAGCTGCGGGAGGAAGTGGCCTACGTCCCCGCGGGCAGCCGGTACAAGGTGTACATCATCGACGAGGTCCACATGCTCACGGGGGAGGCGTTCAACGCGCTGCTCAAGACCCTCGAGGAGCCCCCACCCCACGTCCTGTTCATCTTCGCCACCACCGAGCCCCACAAGGTCCCCGCGACGGTGGTCTCACGGTGTCAGGCGTTCGAGTTCCAGCCGATTGCCGACGACGCAATCGCGCAGGTGCTGCACAAGGTGGCCGAGGCCGAGAGCATCAGTCTATCCCCCGGGGCGGCCGAGCTGATCGCCCGGCGCAGCCGGGGGGCGCTGCGGGACGCCCTGGTTGTGCTGGATCAACTTGGCCACGCGGGTCCAGTGACGGAGGACGCTGTGGTCGAACTGCTTGGGCTCCCCCCCCTCTCGCAGGTGGATGGCTTTCTCGACGCCCTCACCGGGCGCGACGCCGACACGGCGCTTGCGGTGGTGGGGGACCTCGCGACGCGTGGACGTGATCTCGCTCTGTTCCTCGAGGAAACGGCCAACCGAGCCCGGGACAGGATCATCGCGGGGGAGTTCACCCTCATCCCCATCGCGCAGCGTCTGCTCGAGCTTCGGGGGGAGCTCGGACGGGCGTTCTCGCGCCGGCTTCACGTCGAGATGACAATCGTCGCGCTGTGCGGTCCGCCGCGGAGCCCACGTCCAGCGGCGTCGCGGACGACAGCGAGGCCAGCGGCCTCCGCGGTGGGGGAGACAGCGACCCCGGCGGCTCCCCGTGGTGGCGACGAGCCAGAGGCGCGATCGGGGCGAACGGAGGAGACCCCGCGGCCGCGGTCTGAGCCGTGGGCGAAGATGCTCGAGGCAGTGTTCGCAGAGCGGGCGTCGGTGGCGGCGTTCCTGTCTCCGGCTGAGGTGACGTGGGCCGACGGCCTCCTCACGCTGCGCCTTCCTGCCGATTGTGGGTACCACTACGAGTCCCTTGTCGACCCCAAGGTTCGTGGGTACGTGGAGGCGATGGCGCACCGGTTCTTCTCCCCCCTTCTCGCCGTGCAGCTGGCGTGGGCGGGAGGAAACCACCGCCCCTCCCTCGAGGAGGGGGCGCGCATCCTCGCCGAGGCTTTGGAAGGAACGATTGCACGGGAGGGGAACGATGGCAGCCGGTGATCTGCGGAACCTGATGAAGGAAGCCCAGCGCCTCCAGGCAGAGATGGCGGAGAACCAGCGGAAGCTGGCGGAAATGGAGCTCGAGGCCACAGCAGGCGGAGGGGTGGTCCGAGCCGTGGTGACAGGGCACGGGGAACTCGTGAGGATCGAGATCTCGCCCGAGGTAGTTCGGCCCGAGGACGCTGATCTCCTCGCCGATCTCGTGGTCGCGGCCGTCCGGGAGGCTCAGGCCAATGCCAAGGAACGCGCTCAACAGATGATGGCGCCCCTCACGCGACTTCTGCCGCCGGGACTGAGCGGATGATCGCGCCGCTGGAGGAGGTTCTGGCCGCCCTGTCCCGGCTTCCCGGCATCGGGCGACGGTCTGCCGAGCGAATCGCGTTCTTCCTCCTCGCCAAGCCAGAGGAGAGCCGACGGCTCACGGCAGCCCTTGTCGGCCTGGAGCGCATCACCCGCTGCCCTCAGTGCGGCAACTTTGCCACCGAGGGCGTGTGCGCGATCTGCCGCGACCCGAAGCGCGATACGAGCACGCTCTGTGTCGTTGCTCGGCCGTGGGAGATTCCCCACATCGAGAAAACGGGGGAGTACCGAGGCCGGTACCACGTCCTGGGGGGGCTCGTCTCCCCGAGCCAGGGTGTCGAGCCGGAGGACCTCTCGGTGGCGGCCCTCGTGGACCGGGTGAAGGCCGAGGCCATTCGCGAGGTGATCCTCGCCCTGGAGCCCAAACTCGACGGCGACCTCACCGCAATGCACCTCCTGCGCGTGCTCAGACCCCTCGGGGTCACGGTGTCACAGCTCGCCCAGGGGATTCCGGTCGGGCGCGACCTCGAGTCCGCCGACGAACTGACCCTCGGGCGGGCTCTGAAGGGCCGAACATCCCTCTAAGACCAGCTGGTACGCCCGGCAGGATTTGAACCTGCGGCCTTTGGCTCCGGAGGCCAACGCTCTGTCCCCTGAGCTACGGGCGCACAACAGCGGTTCCCAGTTTACGGTTCATCGGTTCCGGGTTCACGCCTGCCGACAGACCGGCCAACCAGCCAACCGGTAACCGCCTCTCTGCGGAGGGAGTGGGATTCGAACCCACGGCTAAGGCTCAACACCCCAGCAACGGCTTAGCAAGCCGTCGTCTTCGGCCACTCGACCATCCCTCCGATCACCTCATTCTACGCTCGGCGCGCCCAGGGCGCCAAACTCCGCAACGGAATCGCGCTCCGAGACCGGCTATCATTGTGTCATGGGCGTCGGTGATCGCCTCCAGCGGTACCGGGGGTTCATCCTGGACATTGACGGCGTGCTCGTGCGCGGGGGGAGACCCCTCCCGGGGGTCTCCGAGGCGCTGGCTCGGCTGCGCGAGCGCGGTCCAGTTGTCCTCCTCACGAACAACTCCACGCAGTCGCGGCGGGGGGCGGAGGCTCGGTTGAGGGAGCGCGGTCTTCCCGTGGGTGAGGGCGAGGTGATCCCGAGTTCCTACGTCGCTGCCCGCTACCTCCGCAGTGCGCATGGTCGGGTACAGTTCTGGGCGCTCGGCGAACGGGGCATCGTCGAGGAGATGGAGCTTGCGGGGCACAGGTTCGTCGAACCCGGTCAGGCGGAGTGGGTCGTGGCCGGTATGGATCGTGACCTGACCTACGCCAAGCTCCAGGACGCCCTGCAGGCTCTCCTTGCAGGTGCACGCCTCCTGGCCACGAACCGCGACCCGACGTACCCCACGGAGACCGGCCTTGTTCCCGGCGGGGGAGCAGTGGTGGGGGCGCTGGAGGGGATGGGCTTCTCGTCGGAAGTGGTTGTGGGCAAGCCGTCCCCGATCGCGTACCGGGTTGCGCTCGAGGTTCTGGGCGTTCCCCCACGGGAAGCGCTGATGGTTGGGGATCGTCTCGACACCGACATCGCGGGGGGGCATGGCGTGGGCATGGACACGGCATTCGTGCTGTCCGGGATTTCTACGGCCGAGGAGGTCGAGAGGACGGGTATTCGTCCCACCTGGATTGCCCGCGATCTTCCGGCGCTGGTGCGGGGCGAGGTTGTCGCTTCGCTGACGGGCCATGGGTAGACCGTTGTCTGCTGATCCCGCGGCGCGGATCACGCTTGGGGGCATGGCGGTGAACGTCGCGCTCACCGGGCTCAAGATCGCTTTCGGCGTTGTCGCCGGCTCGATGGCGTTGGTCGCGGATGGCGTCCATTCTCTCTCGGACCTGGCGACGGATCTCGTGGTTCTCGGGGGCCTGCGGTTGTCCCTCCGTCCGGCGGACCGGTCCCACGCCTATGGCCACGGGAAGTTCGAGACGGTGGCCACGGCGGTGGTGGCGTTGGCCCTGTTTGCGGCGGCAGGCTGGATCGCCGCTGAGGCGGTGGTGGCGCTCATCGCCGGCGCGGTGTCCGTCCCGGGGCCGGTTGTCGCGGGAGTGGCGTTCCTGTCCGTTGTGGTCAAGGAATGGCTGTTCCGCGCCACTCGGCGCGTCGCACGGAGCCAGCGGTCGTCCTCGCTCGAGGCCAACGCCTGGCACCACCGGTCCGATGCCCTGTCGTCGGTGGCGGTGTTGGTGGGGGGCGTGGCGGCGACGGCGGGATATGACCAAGGGGACCAGACAGCGGCGATTGTGGTGGCGGTGCTCATTGCGTGGGCAGGGGTGACCATCCTGCGCCGGGCGCTGTACGAGTTGACCGAGGGGGCGCTGGCGCCAGCGGACCAGGATCGCGTGGCGCGCGCGATCGTGGGCGTAGATGGGGTGCGCAGCTGGCACAAGCTGCGTACCCGTCACGCTGGGCGCGCGGTGTTCGTCGACGTGCACATTCAGGTCGATCCCGCACTGTCGGTGGCCGAATCCCACGGGATCGCATCGCTCGTGGAGCGGGCGGTGCGCGACGTGCTGGGGGGTGAAGTGTCGGCGGTCGTCCACGTCGAGCCCGCACGCGAGGGGAACGGTGGCGGGGGACCACCCCCTGCGATGCAGACATGATCTCGGAACGGGTCGGCTCCGTGTTCAGCTCGTCCCTGGTCCCCGCACGATGGACGGCGGGAGGCGCAGAGGGAAGGGTCGTGCCGTGAAGGTGTGGCTGGGGTTGCTCCTGCTGCCGCTCGCGGTCGTGGCATTCTTCTATGGCCACGACCTCGTCCTGGGGCTCCATCGGCCGTACGGGCCGGGCAGGCCGAGCGACCGGTGGCCCGAGCTTGGTACCCCATGGCCAATGCACCCGGTGGACAACCCCGGCGATTGGATCCCCAACGGCCTCGACGTGGCCGACGTGAACGGCGACGGGTTCCCCGACTTCGTCGTGAACTACGAGTGGACGGGCCGGATCCGCGTTGTGTTCCACCCCGGCCCCGACCTCTCCCCAGATCGGTACTGGCCCGCGGCCAACGCGGGAACGTTCGTCAACGCCGAGAACGCGGCGTTCGGCGACCTCGACGGCGACGGAGTCGTGGACATCGTCGTCGTACAGGGGGTCGAGCACCACGGCGATCCGGCGGCGGTGCGGATCCTGTGGGGCGAGCGTGTCCCGGACCCCGCGGCCGCGCCCTCGGGTTACGCGTGGGCCGACGGGGGACCGCTCTCCGAAAGTGTCGGCCTGGGCCACTACCTGTACGTCAAGGTGGCCGACCTCGACGGGTCGGGGTACCCGGACGTCGTCGTCGGGGGCCGGGCGGCCCGGGTCGCGGGGAGGGCGCGGACGCCCGAGGCCCTGGGTGGGTTGACCTGGACCGGTATCCGTTGGTTCCGGAACCCGCGCTCGTGGGGTGGGGACCCGCGTGACCCCGCCCAGTGGCGGACGCACGCGATCGACCCGGCGGTTCCAAGCGGCCACGGGTTCGCCCTCGCCGACCTCGATGGCGATGGGCTGCTCGACCTCGTGGTCAACAACGCCGATTGGGACACCCTTGATGGGGAGAAAGCCATCCTCCTGTACCGCAATCCAGGTTCCGATCGGATCGAGGAGCCGTGGCCGGTGGTCGTTCTGTACCGCAGCCCTGAGTTCTACGGCAAGGAGCAGGTCGCGGTGGCCGACCTCGATGGGGATGGCCGCCTCGACATCGTCGCCCAGTCGGAGAACGTCGTGCACCTGTTCTGGAACCGAGGGGAACAGGGAGGGCTTTCCTTCGAGCACGAGACGATCGCGAAGCACCCCGCGCTCCGCTGGCGGTCGCGGCCGATTGCGGTGGCCGATCTCAATAGCGACGGTCGCCCTGACATCATCGGCGCGGCGATCCACCGCGACGGGCAGCTCCCCAAGGACGTCGCCGCCGTGTGGTGGCTCGAGCAGACCGCCGACGGGTGGGTTCCCCACGTGATCAAGTGGGGATCGGGGTTCCTTGGCCTGGGGACGTTCAACGGTGAGAAGTGGGATAACCTCGTGCTCCTCGACGTGAACGGGGACGGGCGCCTCGACCTCGTGGCCAACGTCGAGGAGATGAACCGCCTGCGGTCGCTCCTCGCCGTGGTGTGGTTTGCAGGTCCTGTGCCGTGATCGTGGGCGGGTTGCCCGACGGGCCCTCGTCTGCCCTCGAGTCTCTGGAGCCCGCAGCGAGGCTCGCGGTTGCCTCGGGCCGGCCGCGCGGTGATGTGTCGCGGGTGAGGCAGGTGGGAGGATCCAGCGGCGGGCCATGCGTTACCTCCGGACCGCACGCAGAGGGGCGCTCTCCTCGTGCAGACCGAACGGGTATCCTCGGAGGGTGGACTTCGTACGGTATCTGGTGCGCCCGGAGCTCTGGGAGGACCTGCCCGCGGATTGGGCCGAGCTGTTTGGCCGGGATGCCCCGTTGGGCGTGGAGATCGGGTTCGGAAACGGAGAGTTCCTCGCTGAGACGGCCTGCGCGCATCCGGAGTGGAATTGGGTTGGGTTCGAGACGAGCCTCACCTGTGTCGTGAAGGCGGGCCGCAAGCTTGCCCAGGTCGGGGCATCCCACGTACGACTTGGGCTCGTCGACGGGCGGTTCGCGCTGCGGGAGCTCTTCGCCGATGAGACCGTGGATCGGGTGTGCGTCCACTTCCCGTGCCCGTGGCCGAAGCGAAGCCATGCCGAGCGGCGGGTCATGGATGTTGGGTTCGCTCTCACGCTGGCCACAGTGCTCCGGTTCCGGGGGCGGTTCGAGCTGACCACGGATGTCCACTCGTACGCGCAGGGCGCGGCGAGCGACCTCGGCGACGCTGGATTCCAGGTCAGCGGACCGGAGGAGTTGGCCTCGGTCGGCCCTGGCTCGCGGTACGAGGCGAAGTGGCGAAGACAGGGACGTCGGATCTGGCGCCTTGTGGCGGAACGGGGCACGAAAGGCAGTACACTGCGTACAGCGGAGGGGACGATGCCACATGCGCGATTGGGGAAGCCGGTGACGGGGGATGACATTCGGGCGGTGGTCGGCCTCAAGGACGTGTGGACGGGCGGGGCGTTCGTGGTCAAGGGGGCGTACCTCTCGTCGGACGGGAGGGAGGGCATCCTCCGCTTGTTCGCCACCGATTGTGGGTTCGAGCAGCAGTATTTGATCGCGGTGAGGCGAGAGGATGGGGCAACGATGGTCAAGCTCGACGGTGCTGCGGTTCCGTTCCGGACCCCAGCGGTGAAGCGCTCGGTCGCTGCAGTGGCGGCGGCTTTGGAGGAACGATGAGACGAGGGGTACTCCTAGCGGTGCTTGTCTGCACAGGGGTTGCGGTTTGGGCAGGCGAGCTGGGAACGCGGCTTGAACTGGGCGATCGCGCGAGCGGGGTGGCCTGGTTGTCCCTCTCGGGAGACCTGGGGTCGCTCCGCCTGTCTGGCCGTGCGGAGGGAGACCTCCTGTGCGGTTGCCTGCGCCGCCTCCAGGGGGGCGCCTCCACCTCCTGGGGCGGGATGAACGCCGGTGTGGAGGCGGTGGTCCTGTCCACCGGACGCCTGGACCTCTCGGCTACGGCTTCGTGGAAAACCGTGACGCGCACCGATTTCGGTCTTGTGTCTGCACAGGCGGGGGGCAAGGCCACGATGGTGGATCCTTTTCGCGCGCAGTTCCTCACTCTGGCAGGGTGGGCCCTGGCCCGCCTCGATCGCGACCCGTGGTGGGTCGAGGGGAACGCGAACGTGGCATGGCCCGGCGGGACGCCCCATGCGGAGCTCCGGGCGGGCCTCGCGGGTCCGGTGTGGTGCACGCTTTCTGCTTCCCAGTCGGGAACAAGCCTCGAACTCGGCGCGGAGTCAGGGGGGTGGCTCGTCCAGACCTACCTCTCGTTCCGTCCTGCTTTCCAAACGGTTACGGTTGGGGTGCGGGCGGGGGGAGTACGCGTTCAGATCCGGCTTACGGTCCGCGCAGAGGGGGAACTGTCAGGCGGACTGACCGTCGCTGCGAACGCGGCTCCGTGGTCGGGGTCGGTCGCGGTGGGTGTTGCTGGGGCAGCGGTCGACAAGGTCAGCGCCGAGGTGCGGTACGCGATTGGCGAGTAGCGGCCGCCTAGGAGGGGTGCCACCGCTCGGGCACGTAGTCGGGGAGCGCTGCTGCGCCGAGTAGACCGGCGTCATCGCCCAACCGAGTCAAGACGAGCTGCGGATCAGCGCGGGTCATCGCCTGGGCGGCGGCACGAACCTGCGGGCCGAGCACGTCCCACGATCGGGTGAGGCCACCTCCGAGGATGATGCGTTCCGGCTCCAGCAGGTCCCACAGAATGGCGATCGCTTGGCCCAGGGCGCGGCAGGCGCGGCCAACGAGGGCGCGGGCGATGGGATCCCCGCTGCGGGCGAGGTCGACCAGCTCGCGTGCGGAGATGGGGTGTCCGAGTGCCTCGGTGCCCTGGGCGGCGAGGCTGGCTCCACCAGCAAGCGCCTCGAGGCACCCTCTTTTCCCGCACCCGCAGGGCGGGCCTTCGGGCCGGACGACGATGTGGCCGATTTCCCCTGCTTGGCCGGTGGCCCCCCACACCACGTTTCCTCCCGACACGATGCCACCGCCGATCCCGGTAGACCAGGTCAGGTAGACAAAGTCGCGGGCGCGGTGCCCCCAGGCGAGCTCGCCGATCGCTGCGCAGGTGGCGTCGTTGGCCAGGTAGACGGGGCACCGGAAGGCGTGCTGGAGGGGCTGGGCCACCTCTACGCCGTTCCAGTGGGGGAGGTTGGGGAAGGAGACGATCCTGCCCGTCGTCATGTCCATCGGTGCCGGCGCCCCCACTCCGATCGTCGCGGGTTGGGGCCAGCCAGCAGCGGCCAGCACCTCGCCCACGGCCTCGACGACCTCGCGAATCCCCCGCGTGGGAAAGGCCGTTCGAACGACGATGCTCCCGTTGTCGATTGCCGCGACTCTCGTCTGGGTCCCTCCGACGTCCACGCCGATCGCTCGGGCCATGGCACCGATCTTACCGGGAGCGCTGGTGGGCCGGCGGGAACCGGTTCGGAGGGAGCGGGGTATAGTAGGGTGGAGGCTTCTGTGGCGAGAGTCCGACGCGTGGTGTGGCGCAAGTGGATGGCGGGAGGGATCCTTCTCGTCCCTGTCGCCCTCGGGTTCATCCCCGGCGTTCCCCACCCGTTTGTGAACATGTTCCTGTGGTGGGTTGCGACGCCACCACGGGTTGAGGTGCTCGCTCCGATTCCTGATGTGGAACGGGTGCTCGTCATCGCCCCTCACCCGGACGACGAGCTGCTCGCTTTGGGTGGGACGATCGCCCGGCTCAAGGCGGAGGGACAGCAAGTGCTGGTCGTCTTCCTCACGAACGGGGATGCGAACCGGGCCGCGAAGAGCCTGTTCACCCTCAACCCACTCCGACGACCGGAGGACTTCCGGGCACTGGGGTACCGCCGGCAGAAGGAGGCGGCGGCGGCGCTGCGGATCCTTGGGGTGCCCAAGAACGCCGTGATCTTCCTCGGGTACCCTGATCAGGGGCTGGCTTCTCTGCTTGGGAAGCACTGGAAGCGCGAGAACCCGTACACGAGCCCATTCACGAAGGCCAACTACCCGTTCTACAGCAACAGCTTCAACTCGTCGGCCATGTACTGCGGTCAGGATCTTGTGGATGATCTGACCCGGATCCTGCGGCGGTTCACCCCGACGGTGGTCTACTTCCCCCACCCCGAGGACGGTCACCCGGACCACCGGGCCTCGGTTCAGCTTGTCTTGGCGGCGTTGCTCCAAGCCGAGCTCGACGAGGAACCTGAGCTTCGCCTGTACGTGGTGCATGCCCCAAGCTGGCCTGCCCCGCGGCGGTTGGCGATCGATCAGGCGCTGACAGCCCCTGCGGGCCTCAGTCAGTGGCGATGGTGGAGTCACGAGCTCACGGAGGACCTCGTGGAGCTGAAGTTGAGGGCGATCCGCGCCTACAGTTCGCAACGTGTCACGAGTGGGCGGTTTCTGGCGAGTTTCGTCCGCCCGAACGAGCTCTACGCAACCTACGCTGCTTCTCAGCTTCCGGTGGGGGTGCCCACTCCAGGCAGGTGACGACGTACGGTCGGTGCGCCCCCTGTTCGATGCGCTCCGCCGTGCGGCGCAAGGCGGGGTGGGAGAGAAGCGGGCGGTGGAAGAGCCGTGCCGCCGGCCACGGCCCGACCAACACGAGATGCGCACCGGGCGCCAACCGGCGCACGAGACGCTCCACAAGGTCGCGGATCTTCCGCAGCGACCCCAGGTAGTACAGAACCTCGGAGCAGTAGACGAGGTCGAACGGCCCGTCGGGCAGTTCCCGGGTCACGTCCATGACGTGGAACCTCACTGGAAGCGATGGGCAGCGGGACCGGGCCCGGTCGATCGCCGTGGGGACGAAGTCCACCCCGACCACCTCCCGGCCCACGCCGGCCTCGGCGAGGAGGCAAGTGAAGACCCCCTCTGCGCAGCCCAGCTCCAGAACGCGTGCGTACGGAGGTGACGCGGGGTCGGCGGCGCGAGGAAGGACCGCGAGCTTCAGCTCGTACTTCCGCTTCTCGTAGGTGCTCGTTGTGTACTCCCACGGGTCGGGGCTGCGGTACCGCCAGCGAAACAGGTGCTGCCGCCACCGGGCAGGGATAACAGCCCAGACGTAGAGGACACCCAGTTCAAGCCACCCGCGCACCGTCCGCGCAGCGGTGCCCAGTCGCCCGCCCACGGACCGCCTGGCGTTC
Source organism: Candidatus Bipolaricaulis sibiricus (assembly GCA_004102645.1). Classification (GTDB taxonomy): domain Bacteria; phylum Bipolaricaulota; class Bipolaricaulia; order Bipolaricaulales; family Bipolaricaulaceae; genus Bipolaricaulis; species Bipolaricaulis sibiricus. Next base: position 641,243 of record CP034928.1, read on the forward strand.
CGCACCCGGCCCAAGCGCACGATTCCCTCCCGGGACAGATAGACCAGGCCTGCGACCACGAGCAAGAGCTCGAGGAACCGCACCGTGAGCGAGAACGCCATTGCGCCTTGCGGGGAGATCCCCACCAACCCCAGGATTCCCACCCGCCCTCCTTCGGCGGTACCCATCCCCGCCGGGGTCAGCCAGAGGAGGGTGGTCAGAATGGCGTTCAAGTTGAAGTACACCGCAAGATCGGCCACCGAGAACAACCGGCCCTCTGTGAAGTAGAAGAACAGCTGCGGTCGGAGGTAGGTACAGAAGAAGCTCGCGAGTTGCAGGACGAAGGCGATGGCGGTCAGCGGGAGGTGCCGGGTGAACGCCGCGTACATCTCATCCTCCATGCCGCGGATCTTCTCTCCCCATGCCGCTGGCCACCGCCACGAGCGGTGCAGGCGGCCCACTGAGACCACGATTCGCGAGAGCCAGTGGAAGTTGCGCGCGAAGCTGAGTACGCCCAGTCCAACCGCTGCGGCCACGATGAGGAGGCCGGCTCCAATCTGGGCCTTGGTTGCTGGGGCGAACATCGTTCCCGTAAGGGTGAACGCGCCTCCCAGCACGGCGAACAACACCAGACTCAGCCCGGCGAGGAGGCGATCGACGAACAGCGTCGCGAACAAGGTCGTCATCGTCGCCCCGCTCTTCCGGGACCCGAGCCAAGCCCGGACGGGTTCACCGCCAGCGTACGCGACCGGGGTGATGTAGGACACGGCGAACCCGGCCACCCCGATCCCCACGATCTCCGGGGCCGGCAGGCGCACCCCGAACGCGTGGAGCAGCACGCCCCAACTGGCAACCCAGAACAGAGTTGCGATGAGATCGTTTCCGACCATCGCCAGGAACCCGAACGGCCCCAGGGCCTGAACTTGCCGCCACACGGCGTCGGGTCCGACGAAGGCGAGGATGAGGGCGAACAGCCCGAACCCCACTCCCACCAACAGCACGGCCAACCACACCCGCCCCATCGCGACCCAAGGGTACCGTGCTGGGACGAACCCCGTCCAACCACGGCAGCGGCTCAAGCCGGAGCGAGCTTGCCGCAACACGTTCCCTGACGTAAGATTCAGGAGTTCCCATGCCTGAACGGATCGAGACCGCATTCATTGAAGACGAGATGGAGCAGTCGTACATCGACTACGCCGTCTCGGTCATCCGGGCCCGGGCTGTCCCTGACGTCCGCGACGGACTGAAGCCGGTTCAGCGGCGGATTCTGTACGGGTTCCGCGAGCTCGGACTCCTCCCCGGAAAGCCGCCCCGGAAGTCAGCCCGCATCGTCGGTGAGGTGATGGGTAAGTTCCACCCGCACGGCGACATGGCGGTGTACGAGGCGATGGTGGGGTTGGCCCAACCGTTCTCAACCCGCTACCCGCTCGTGGACGGGCAGGGGAACTTCGGGTCGGTGGACGGGGATGAGCCTGCGGCGATGCGGTATACCGAGGCCCGCCTCGCCCCAATTGCCCGCGAGTTCCTCGACGAGCTCGATGAAGAGACGGTGGACTTCCTCCCCAACTTCGACGGCTCGCTCGAGGAGCCGGAAGTCCTCCCGGCGCGGTTCCCCCACCTCCTCGCGAACGGAGCGTGGGGGATCTCGGTGGGGATGACAACCCAGATCCCGCCTCACAACCTGGGAGAGCTCGTCGCAGCTACCCTGTACGTGCTCGATCACCCCGATGCGAGCGCGGCCGAGCTCCTGCCCCTCATCCCGGGGCCGGACTTCCCGACCGGGGGGATCCTCGTGGGGCGGGAAGGGATCCGCGCTGCGTACGAGACGGGTGAGGGAAAGCTCACCCTCCGCGCCCGGGCGTTCGTGGAGGATGACCGGATCGTGATCACGGAGATCCCATACCAGGTGCGGAAGACGACGATCCTGGAGAGCATCGCGGCCAAGGCCAAGGACGGTTCGCTCGACGGGATCGCCGACCTTCGCGATGAGTCGGACCGAGAAGGGCTGCGGATCGTGATCGAACTGAAGCGGGGTGTGGATGGTCACCGGCTGCTTCCTCGTCTCCTCAAGCTGACCCCGCTCGAGCGCACGTTCTCGTGCCACTTCCTGGTGATCCAGGACGGGAACCCGCGGACGCTCACGCTGCCCGAGATCCTGCGTGCGTTCCTCGCCTTCCGGCGGTCCACGGTCCGGCGGCGGACCGAACATCGGCTGAAGGTGGCCCGGGAGCGGGCGCACCTCCTCGAGGGGTTCCGGCTGGCGCTCACGAACCTCGACCAGGTGATCGAGATCATCCGCGGGGCGGCAGAGCCAGCCGAGGCGGAGGCACTGCTCGCTGCGGAGATCGGCCTGTCCCCGAAGCAAGCCGATGCGGTGCTCAAGATGCGCCTGTCCCAGCTCACGAAGCTCGAACGGCGGAAGATCGAGGAGGAGCTCCAGGAACTGAAGGTGAAGATCGCCGAATACGAGGGGGTGCTGGCCGATCCGCGACGGCTGGACGGGCTCATCCGCGACGAGCTCCAGGCGATCGCCAGTCAGTATGCGGATGCGCGACGGACAACGATTGTCGAATCCTCGGAAGCGATCGAGCTGGCCGCTCTCGATGCTCCCCGCGTGGACGTGATTCTCTGCGTGACGGGCAAAGGCTATGTGAACACGACGAACTGCGAGGCGTACCGCGCCCAGGGTCGGGGAGGGAAGGGTGTGATCGGGATCCGTCCCAAAGATGGGGACTACCTCCGGACGATGGTCGCCGCCCACACGCACCAGGATCTTCTTGTGTTCACCGATCGCGGGCGCGTATTCAGGCTTCCGCTGCAACGCCTCGAGCTTGGGGACCGTGACTCGGTGGGGAAGAACCTCCGCCAGTTCCTGGAGATGGGCCTCGACGAGGAGATTCGCGCCGTGCTTCCGGTCGAAGGGTACGACACGGGGTACGCTCTCCTCTCCACGCGCCAGGGGATCGTGAACCGCAACTCCATCTCTGACTATGCCAACGCGCACACGAAGGGGATCCTCGCCCACTCGATTCCCGACGACGACCGCCTGGTGGACGTGGCGATCACCCACGGGGAAGGACACATGGTCCTTGCCACTGCCGGGGGGCACGTGATTCGGTTCCCGGAGGAACAGGTACGGATCACGCGGCGGCCCTCGAAGGGCGTGATCGGAATCCGCCTCGCGCCCGGTGACCAGGTAGTGGGGATGGTCTGGTTGCCACCTGCAGAGGAGACCAAGCGGCTCTTGTTCGTGACGGAGATGGGCCAGGGCAAGCGCGTGGAGCTGTCGGATCTCCCCAGCCAGGGCCGCGGGGGACGCGGGGTCATCGGGATCAAACTCGACGCGCATGGTGGGGCGCTCGTCACGGCGATCCTGGTCGCTGAGGGCGACGAGGTGGCCCTGTCGACCGCTGGGGGCAAGGTCATCCGGTTCCCGGCGGCCCAGGTGAGCACGTTCTCCCGCTACGCACGGGGCGTGCGCCTGATCCAGGTCGAGCCGGAAGACCGCGTGGTGTCGGCGGTGGTGGTGTAGGAGTGAACTGGGAAGCCAACAGCCGAGACTCGAGAGGGGCGCCGGACGTGGACGCCCGCCGGGCTGAACGAGCTCGGAGTGGGGACGCGGCCTTCAGGGCTGCGACGTGATGGGAGGGGTTGAGGAAGGGTGAGGATGGAGATCAAGGCGGAAGTGGACCGACAACTGGGGATCATCGAACGCAATGCGGAGACCGTTCTGCCGCGGGATGAGCTGGCACGGAAGATCGAGCGGTCGCTGCGTCAGGAGCGCCCACTGCGGGCCAAGCTGGGGATCGATCCCTCGGCGTCGCAGCTCACCCTCGGGCACGCCGTGGTCCTGCGAAAGCTGCGTGCATTCCAGGACCTCGGCCACACGGCGGTCCTCGTGGTGGGGGACTTCACGCGGCGCATCGGCGATCCGTCCGGGAAATCGAAGACTCGGGAACCGATGTCTCCCGAGGAGATCGAGCGAAACATGCGTACGTACAAGGAGCAGGCGTTCCGCATTCTCGACCCTCGGCGGGCGGAGGTCCGCTACAACTCTGAGTGGCTCGAGAAGCTGACCCTGGCTCAGGTGGTGGGTCTCACGGCACGGTACACGGTGGCGCGGATGCTCGAGCGGGAGGACTTCCAGCGCCGGTTCCGAGACGGCTCGGCGATCACGATCATGGAGTTCCTCTACCCCCTCGCTCAGGCCTACGATTCGGTGGCGGTGCGGGCCGATGTGGAGCTGGGTGGATCGGATCAGCGGTTCAACCTCCTCATCGGTCGGGACATTCAGGAAGCGTACGGCCAGGACCCCCAGGTCATCGTCACGATGCCTCTCCTTATCGGGACTGACGGGGCGTTCGCGATGTCGCAGTCCCGGGGGAACTACATCGGAGTCGCCGAGGAACCGGAGGAGCAGTTCGGAAAAATCATGTCGCTTCCCGACGAGCTCATGCCCCAGTACTGCCAGCTCCTCACCGACGTTCGGTGGGAGGAGCTCGCGGGACTCCACCCGAAGGAGGCGAAGAAGCGTCTTGCGAGAAGCCTCGTGGCATGGCTGCACGGAGAGGAGGGGGCACAGCGGGGGCAGGAGCACTTCGAGCGGGTGTTCGAAGACGAGCAGCCGCCCGAGGAGATGCCGGAGGTCGCGGTGGGGCGGCTTCTCGACCGAGACGACACGGTGAACATCGTCGACCTCCTCGTGGAGGCGGGAATGGTCTCCTCTCGCTCCGAGGCGCGGCGGCTCGTGGACGGGGGCGGGGTGGAGTTGGATGGGGAGCGGGTCAAGTCGAGCCGTGACCGCGTCACGGTGCGGGCGGGGGCGATCTTGCGGGCGGGGAAGCTTCGGTTCGCACGGCTTGTGGTCTGAGCAGGGAAACTACGGGCACGCCGAACCGGCGTGAGAAGGGACCTGTCGACGATGGAGGCAGGTTGGGCGGGCGATAGGCAGAGGCGGGTCTTGACGGCCATCGGGAAGCCTGCCGATGCTCGGGAGGGTGGGAGGCTCGGCGCAGAGAGCAGATGTCGTCAGGGGGGCACGCTGTGAGCTGCACCGACCCCTTCCACTTCCCGCGTGTCTGCTCCGGTGCCCTGCCCCTGGTCCCGGTCCGCTCAACCAGGATGCACGGATCGTGGGATGCGCTGTCCGAGACGTCACTCACGAAGGGCGATGGAGCAGCTTTCCTGGTGTCGCTGGTCGACCGGGGTCCCGTCCGTGCGTCCGTCGTTCATCCTGCTGGGGTCGAGCGCTCAGCGACGGAAGTCAAACTCGCCGCCTGGGCCCCACAGGAACGACAGCTCTTCGGGGCACACGCGGCCCTTGTAATTGCCTTCGAAGACGTTCTCTCCCCCCACGACTCGGCCGAAGAACACGTAGCCTGAGCCGATACACAGACCGTGGAAGACGGCGACGCCCGCTCCGTAGTTCCCGAGGAACGAGTTTCCCCAGAGCTGAGCTTGAGCAGCGTCACGGAGCACCACGCCGCCATTCCAGCCGCTCTCCTTGATCTGGGAGGCGGTGATCGAAGCAGTGGCCGTTCCGCCGATTCCGATCCCACAGACGCCGTTCTGGGTGAAGGCGCAGTCTTCGACAACCCCTCGTGCTTGCCCCCACAACCACACCCCGCCCTGCTCGTTGCGGGAGACCCTGCACCGCAGGAGCTCGACGACCGCGCTGTCCTGGGCATGGACTCCCCGCAGGTTGTCGGAGACAACGCAGTCGGTGAGCCTGGCGCGTGCGTCGTTCCCCATGATCAACCCTTCCGATCCTCGGCCGAGGGCCGTTCCCCGCAGATCGACGTCCGCCCCGCCGACGAGCGAGATCACGGCCGACTCGTGTGCGGACCGGGCGGTCAGAAGGACGACCCCGTCGGCTTCGACGCGGATCTTCTTGCCGAGCGTGACTCCGGCGGCGTAGATGCCCTCCGTGAGGACGAGCCGGCCTCCGGGTTGGACTGCGTCTGCCGCCTCCTGAAGGGTTGTGTACGCAGGGTTGGGGAAGCGGACATCCTCCTGCGATGGCGGTACCAGCGGAACCCGCAGGGAGTCCGACAGGTTCCCCGCCAGATCGACCCCGTTCTCGCGGAGGACGTTGGCGTTTCCGGAGGGCGGGGTTCGCGATAGCGACAGGATGCCTTGCGCCGCGCACGCTTCGATTCGGTTGTCGGTGATCTCGGCCTGGGCAGCGCCCGCGAGGTAGATTCCCGAGCCTCGGCAGTCGAAGACCCGGGAGTTCCGGATCGTCGCCACAGCGTACGACTGGACCTTGACCCCGTTCCAGCGGATCGCTGAGATCGTGCACTCCATGATCTGCAGGCGCGAACTGTCCCGCGCCTCCACGCCATCCCAGGTCTGATGGATCGTGCAGCCCGTGAGGATGACCTGGGCAGCGTGCTCGATCCACACTCCGGTGTCCCGGTGACCGCTGATGGTACACCTGGTCAGCTCGGCCATCGCCTGGTCCCGGACCCACAGCCCGTGCCCGGCACAGGCCGAGACGGTGGAGTCGGTCGCGAAGAGGCGACTCTGATCGCGGATCCACAAGCCGTGGCCCTCACACCTCGTCACGGTCGATCCGGCGAGCGTGAGCCGCGCCTGATCGGCGAGCCAGATCCCGGTGCTGCGGTTGCCGGAGAGGGTGACCGCGGTCAGCGTGGCCTGGGCGCGGCCCTGGAGGTACAGGCCGTAACCAGTGTTGGCCGTGATCGAGGAGTTGCGGAGTTCGACGCGCGCTTCGTCGCGGACGGCGACGCCGCAGGCCGTGTTCCCTGAGAACGCGCACTGCTCGACCTCGACCACGGCCTCCCCCAGGACGAGCAGGCCGTGGGCACACCCAGCGGGCTCGGAACAAGCCCCGGTCGCGTTGGTGAACGTGATCCCCACTAGCACCACGGTGCCTTCGACGTGGGGGCCGATGGAGACGACGGGATGGCCGAGCTCGCTCCCGCGGAGGATGGTTCGGGTTGGGCCGGCTCCCCGCAGGGTCAGCGGTTTGGCTACACGGAGGCTCTCGGTCCACGTCCCGGCAGGGAGACAGACGATGGCGCCGGGGGGGGCTTCGTCCAGTGCCGCCTGGATCGATGCTCCAGGCCGTACGGTGATCGTGCAGGGAACGGTCTGCGGCGGTGCCTGGCGGGCGCACGACAGCAGAAGGGGGAACAGCGCTGTGATCGCTGTCCACCGGAGAGCCACGGAGCACAGTCGTGTCCCGACCATGGGCGTCGATTGTAGGAACCGGTACCGCTTCCCGCCACCGGTCGTGGCGAGATCCTCGCGGTCAACCTGGCTTATTGGCCCGTTGGAGAACCTCGTCGATCGTCCCCGCCATGTAGAACGCCTGCTCCGGGACACCATCCAACTCGCCGTCGCAGATCATGCGGAACCCACGTACGGTGTCCTCGATCTTCACGTACGCGCCGGGACGGCTCGTGAAGTGCTCCGCGACGTGGAACGGTTGGGCCATGAACCGCTGGATCTTCCGGGCCCGCATCACGGTGATCTGGTCTTCCTCGGACAGCTCCTCCATCCCCATGATGGCGATGATGTCCTGCAGGTCTTGGTTGCGCTGCAGAATCGCCCGTGTCCGCTGCGCAACCTGGTAGTGGTCGCGGGTCAGCACCCGGGGGTCCATGAGCCGCGAGTCGGACTGCAGGGGGTCCACCGCGGGATAGATCCCCTTCTCGGCCAGATCCCGGGTGAGGGTGATCGTGGCGTCGAGGTGGGAGAACACGGTGGCGGGTGCGGGGTCGGTGATATCGTCGGCAGGCACGAACACCGCTTGGACGGCAGTGATCGAGCCGCGCCGAGTGGACGTGATCCGCTCTTGGAGTTCGGCCATCTCCGTGGCAAGGGTCGGCTGGTAGCCGACCTCGCTCGGCATCCGCCCCAGGAGGGCGGAAACCTCGCTCCCTGCCTGGGCGAACCGGAAGATGTTGTCGATGAAGAGGAGCACATCCTTGCCCTCCTCGTCGCGGAAGTACTCGGCCATGGTGACCCCGGACAGGCCGACCCGGAACCGGGCCCCCGGGGGTTCATTCATCTGGCCGTACACAAGGACCGTGTTCGCGAGCACGCCGGAGTCCTTCATCCCCAGGTACAGCTCGTTCCCCTCGCGCGATCGCTCGCCGACGCCGGCAAACACCGAGAACCCCTGATGCTCGTAGGCGATCGCCCGGATCAGCTCCATGATGAGGACGGTCTTCCCTACCCCGGCACCTCCGAACAGCCCCACCTTGCCGCCCTTCGGAATCGGCGCAATGAGGTCCAGAACCTTGATTCCCGTCTCCAGAACTTCGTCCTCGACCGCGAGGTCGGCAAGCGGAGGCGACTCGCGGTGAATGGGATACCGCTTGGTGGCCGGGGGAGGCGGCTGCTCGTCAATGGGCCGCCCGGTGAGATCGAACATCCGCCCCAGGGTCTCGGGACCTACGGGGACGGTGATTGGCCCGCCCGTGTCGATGACCTCATCGGCCCGGCGCAGCCCGTCGGTGGAGTCCATGGCGATCGCCCGTACTGTGGAGTCGCCGAGATGTTGAGCCACTTCGAGGATGAGGTCTCCCTCCTCGCGCCGGATGGACAACGCCTGGCGCAGTGGCGGAAGGTGGCCAGGGGGGAACTGAACGTCTACCACCGGCCCGCGAATCGTCAGAATCCGTCCCTTGATTGTACGCGCGTTCTCGGTCATCCGTCCTCCCGCAAGGCCTCGGCGCCGCCCATGATGTCGGCGAGCTCGGTGGTGATCCGGTGCTGCCGTGCCTTATTGTAGCTCAGGGTGAGCTTCTCCAGAAGCTCATCGGCGTTGTCTGTGGCTGCCTTCATCGCCTGGCGACGAACGGCCAACTCGGAAGCCTTCGCCTCCAGCAAGATGCCCAGGATACGTCCCGTGAGGTACACGCCGATCAGTCCATCCAACGTCGTGGTGAGGTCAGGCTCGATGAGGATGTCGCGGGGTGTGCCGGGAGGTAACTCGACAGGCAGCACCCGTTCGACCCGGACCTGCTGGGCAAGTTCGCCGCGGAAGTACGTGTAGACGACGTGGATCTCCCCGACCTCTGTTCCGTACAACGCGAGGAGGTCATCGCGCACGCGCCGGGCGATGTCCACGGTGGGGTGGTCGTAGGTGTGGACGTAGCTCCCGGCCAGCGGCCACGGCCCACGACGGAAGTGGCGGTACGCCTTGTCTCCTCCGGCGAGGATCCGCACCTCGGCTTTCTGCTGGGCAAGCTGGGTTGCTGCACGGTTCAGATCGCTCGGGTACCGACCGCACAGCCCGCGGTCGGAGCTGACGACGAGGACCGCCGTCCCCGAGCGATCCACCCCATGGAGGAGCGGGTGGACCACGCCCTCTCGCTGGGCGGTGGCGGCGAGATCGGCAAGCGCGCTCTTCGCGGCGTCGACGAACGGCCGGGCCGCGAGGAGGGTTCGCTTGCGTTGGATGACCTGAGTCGCGGCGATGGTGTACATCGCCCGGGTGATCTGCCGCACGTGGCGGACGTTGCCGATCCGTCGGCGGATCTGACGTACGCGGGCGCCCATCAGACCCTGAATCCCTCCCGGAACCTGACGAGCGCCGCGTCGAGCTCGTCCCGAAGGGCGTCGGTGAGCCGCCGCTCGGCGCGGAGCGTTGGGAGGAGGTTGGGGTGGTGCTCGGCGACGAACGCGAGAAAGCCGTGCTCGAATGCCCGAACTCCCTCAACGGGAACGTCGTCGAGGTGCCCGCCCACTGCCGCGTACAGAACGACAACTTGGGACTCTACGGGTAGCGGCTGGTACTGGTCCTGGTTCAGGACTTCCATCACCCTCGCCCCTCGGGCGAGCTGAGCCTGCGATGCTTCGTCAAGCTCCTGTGCGAACTCCGCAAACGCGGCGAGGTCCCGGTACTGAGCAAGCTCGAGCCTCAGCTGGCCTGCGACCTCCTTCATCGCCGGGATCTGGGCCGCTCCCCCGACCCTCGACACCGAGAGCCCCACGTTCATCGCTGGGCGTTGGCCCTTGTTGAACAGGTCCGCCTCGAGGTAGATCTGGCCGTCGGTGATGGAGATGAGGTTCGTGGAGATGTAGGCGGTGATATCACCCGCCTTCGTCTCGACGATTGGAAGGGCGGTGAGGGACCCGCCGCCGTGCTCATCGTTCATCCGTGCGGCTCGTTCGAGAAGCCGGGAGTGTGTGTAGAAGATGTCGCCTGGATAGGCCTCCCGCCCCGGCGGACGGCGCAAGAGGAGCGAGATCTCGCGGTACGCGACCGCATGCTTGGACAGGTCGTCGTAGATCACGAGTGCGTCCTCTCCCCGATCCCGGAAGTACTCGCCCATCGCGCACCCTGCGTAGGGGGCGATGTACTGCAGGGGGGTGGGATCCTCCGCTGCCGCGGCGACGATGATCGTGTACTCAAGCGCCCCATGGCGGCGCAGCGCGTCTACCGCCTTGGCGATCGTGGACGACTTCTGGCCGATGGCGACGTAGATGCAGTACACGTTCTGCCCCTTCTGGTGGATGATGGTGTCCAGGGCGACTGCCGTCTTCCCGGTTCGCCGGTCCCCGATGAGGAGCTCGCGCTGTCCGCGTCCGATCGGTGTCAGGGCGTCGATGCACTTGATCCCGGTCTGGAGGGGGGTGTTCACGGGCTGGCGAGCGATCACGCCTGGTGCCTTGTCGTCGGTCTTGCGGTATCCGTCGGGTTCGATCACCCCGCCTCCGTCAAGCGGAGCCCCCAGCGGGTCGACCACGCGCCCGAGGAACCCCTTCCCAACAGGAGTCGACAGGACGTGCCCCGTGCGTCGGACCTCATCTCCCTCCCGAATCCCCCGGTCGGGACCGAGGATCGCCACGCCCACGGAGTCCTCGGCCAGATCGAGGACCAGGCCGTGGACTTCCCCCGGGAACCGGAGGAGCTCGGACGCCATCGCCGAGCGCAGCCCCCACACGCGGGCGATTCCGTCGCCCACCTCGACGACCACCCCCACCTCTTCCATCTGGAGGTCGATGTCCAGTTGCTGGATCTGCTTCTTGATGATCGCTGCGATCTCATCTTTGCGTGCGTTCATCGTCTACCCCCTCAGCTGAGCTGCCAGTTCCTGCAGACGCCCGCGTAGCGACGTGTCCAGTCGGCGACCCGAGACCACGAGTTCCACCCCGGCCATGAGGCCGGGGACGACCACTTCTTCGAGGGTCACGGGCCTCCCCAGTGCCGCGACGAGGCGGCTCTGCAGCGCTCCCCGCTGGTCGGGTGTGAGGGGCTGAGCCGTGCGAGCCACGACATGGAACGCCCTTCCTTCCTGCTCCTGTTCCCGGTAGTACGCGGGGGCGAGGTCAGCCAGGAGCGCCGCCTTGCCCCGACGCACGAGGATGCGCACCAGGTTGAGGGTGCACGGATGGATCGCGCCTCCCAGGACCCTCTCCAGCAGAGCCTCCTTCGCTGCAGTATGGATCAACGGGTGGGTGAGGAACGGTGCTAGCTCGTCCGGACCTTCGCGCCACAGCGCCTGGAGGAGGGATAGGTCGTGCCCGACCTGTTCCACCACCTCCTGGGAGGCCGCGACCTCGTACAACGCCCGGGCATATGGGCGGGCAGCGTCAGACGGGTTCATGGCTACTGGAGGAGACGTGCGTCGACACGGGAGGTGAGCTCGGCCAGGAGTCGCTCATGATCGGCCGGGCGCACTTCGCGGGCGAGGACTTGGGATGCTCCGAGCACAACAAGCTCTGCATAGGACGCTCGCAGGTCGCGGAGCGCCTCCTCACGCACGCGGGCCGCCGCTTGTTCCCCCTCGGCGAGGATGGCCTGCGCCTGGGCTCGCGCCTCACGGCGTGCCACCTGGAGGATCGACTGGGCTTCAGCCTCGGCCCGGGCCACGATCTCGCGGGCCCGGCGGTTCGCGGCGGCCAGTTCGGCCTCCCGTTCGGCCAGGAGGACCTCGGCCCGCCCCTGAGCCTCTTGCGCGGTGCGCAAGCGCGCTTCCTCTACCTCGCGTCGTCGGTCGAGCCAGGTCAGCAGAGGTCTGTACAGGAACCGCCTGAGGAGGCCGAGGAGCAGGGCGAACACAGCGAGGTTGAACAGGAGCGTCCAGTTGAGATTCTTGACGATCGTGCCCCACTCCAGCGCCACGGCTTCCTCCTACACAACGAACAACAGGACGAGGGCCACGAGAAGGGAGTAGATGCCCGTGGTCTCGGCAATCGCATCGGCGATGACCATCGTGCGGAGGAGGCTGTTGGCCATCTCCGGTTGGCGGGCCATCGCGTCCAGGGCGTGGGCGCCGATGATCCCTTCCCCGACGCCTGGCCCGATCGCGCCGAGGCCCATACAGATCCCGGCCGCCAGGTACTTCGCCGCTGCTACGATCATCTCGCCTTCCATCGCTGACCTCCTAGTCTGCGGTGACCTGAATGTACGCCACCGCGAGCAGTGTGAACACGAACGCTTGGATCACGCCGAACGCCAACCCGAACCACGCGTTGAGTCCGAGGGTCAGGGGGATCCGTCCGACCCAGCCGAGTGCGGTTCCAATCGCGGGCACCACCTCGAAGATCCGCGCGAGCACGGTCGGCGCCACGACGATGAGGATCGCTCCTCCCAGGATGTTCCCAAACAGCCGGAACCCATGGGATAGCGTGCGCCCGAGGTCTCCCACCAGGTTGAGGGGGAGGAGGAACGGGAACGGCTCAAGGTACCCCCTGAGGTGGCGGGCGATCCCCTTCGAGCGGATCCCGTAGTAGTGCGTCAGGCCGTAGACAAGGAGCGCGAGCCCGAGCGTGACGTTCAGATCCTGAGTCGGGGAAACGATGTACGGAATAGGCAGAATGCCCACCCAGTTGCAGAACAGGACGTAGAAGAACAGCGTCACGGCGAACGGGAGGATCGGACGGACCAGATGGGGGGATACCCCCCCGAGCAGCTGGCGCTCGAACAGGTCCATCGTGGCAGCGAGGAACGCCGCCCGTCGCGTGAGCGGTGCATCCGGGTCAGCGGGGAGGCCACGCCGCAGCCACCCGCCGAGGACCACCAGCAGCGCTCCCACAGCCAGCGCCACCGCCACCACAACGAGGTTGAACGAGACCTCGATCCCCCCGATGGTGAGACGAAGGGCCAGTTCTTTACCCAGATGTTCGAGCAACCCTCACCGTCCAGCACCACAGACCGACGCTGGGTAGGAGCAGTCCTCCCGCGACCGCAAGGGGAGGGAGCCCAGCCAGGACGCCCCCCACAGCGAGGAGGGCTACGAGTACGTACCGCGCGAGGGACGCTCCCCCTGCTGCCCGGCCGTTGCGCCCCTCGCGGAGGAGGATGGACAGGAATCCCCAGCGAACGAGACGCCCTACGCCGACCGTGGCCACGCCCCACAGCAGGCCGATCGACCACCCCCACCCCAGTGCAACAAGAAGACCGAGGGCGATCGGAACTGCAAACAGAACGCACTCCCCCATCCCGACCCAGATCGCTTGGCGCACCATCGGATCACAAGGTGCGCATCTCTTGAGCCTTTCTCTCCACAAGCTCGTCCACGCGCTTCACGTGCTCGGCCGTCAGGTCATCGAGCGCCTTCTGCAGCCGATGGTGGTCGTCCTCCGCCAGGCGGCCGTCCTTCTTCTCGACGTCGAGCTTCTCCCGAGCGTCGCGCCGCACATTGCGAAGGGCAACCTTCGCCTCCTCGGCCCTCTTCCCGACGAGCTTGACAAGTTCATTCCGGCGCTCCTCGGATAGCCGGGGAACCTTGATCCGGATCACCTGGCCGTCGTTCTGGGGGTTGAGCCCGAGGTCTGCAGCCAGGACTGCCTTCTCGATCGCCGGTATCTGCGTGCGATCGAAGGGGCGAATCATGATCAGATCTGGGTCAGGAGCGACGACATGGGCGATGTGCTTCAGCGGAGTGGGGGTTCCGTAGTAGTCGACGGGCACAGTCTCGACCAATGCGGGGTTGGCTCGCCCGGTGTGGATCTTGGCGAGCTCCGTCTGTAGGACGTCCAGGGTCCGTTCCATGTGTCCGCGGGTTTGACGCATCAACTCGTGTTCCATGAGCGACCCCCTCGTGGTCGGAATGCTAGCTTTGGTGCGCTGGATCCGCAAGCAGGCGATAATCGAGCGTGCGGCTCAACATGGAGTCCCTGCTTGCCGGGCACCCGTTCGCGGCCGAGATCCTCCGGCGACTGGTCAACGGGGGGCACCAGGCGGTTCTCGTGGGGGGAGTTGTTCGTGACGCTCTCGTTGCCACTCTTCATGGCGAACTGCCGTCGCACCAAGATGTCGACATCGCCACATCGGCCACGCCGTCGGAGGTGGCACGCCTGTTCTCCGACTGGCGTGTGATCAACGTGGGCCAGAACTTCGGTGTGGTGGTGCTGGTTCCCCCACAGGGCCGCCAGCAGTACGAAGTGGCGACGTTTCGCACCGAAGCGGGGTACAGCGATGGCCGCCGACCCGATTCCGTGCGGTGGGGAACCCTCGAACAAGACGTGCAGCGCCGCGACTTCACGGTCAACGGCCTCGTCGTCACCGCCGACGGGGAAGTCATCGACCTCGTGGGGGGGGTCGCCGATCTCGAGTCGGGCGTCGTGCGGGCCATCGGGGACCCATCGAGGCGCTTCGCCGAGGACCAGCTGCGCATGCTCCGTGCGGTGCGGTTCGCGTGTCAACTGGGGTTCGCGGTGGAGGAGAAGACGGCACATGCGATCCAGGCGCAAGCGGCACGCATCACGACCGTATCGTGGGAGCGGATCCGCGACGAGCTCCTCCGCATCTTGGCCACGCCACGGTCGGCCCAGGGGGTGCGCTTGCTCGACGAGCTGGGGCTGCTCGAGCATGTCCTTCCTGAGATCGCGGCCCTGCGGGGCGTCCCGCAGCCGGTGGAGTACCACCCCGAGGGAGACGTGTTGGTTCACACGGTGGCTGCGCTCCAGGTCGCGGACGGCCTGTGGGACGATCCACGCCTGAAGCTCGCCGTGCTGTTCCACGACACGGGCAAGCCTCGAGCACTGGCACGGTCGGGAGGAAGCAACATGGGCGGGCACTGTGGGATCGGGGCGGAGATCGCAGTTCAGGCCCTGAACCGGCTTCGCCTGCCCAAACGTGACGTGGAGTGGATCGCACACCTCGTTCGTGAGCATATGCGGGTGGCTCGCCTTCCGGAGATGGGTGTGGGAAAGCAGGTCCGGCTTCTCGGGGCAGAGGAGGATGAAGGGCAACCCCGCGCGGAGCTTTCTCGGCGGTTCCCGCTGTTCGCCGACCTTCTGCGGGTGGTGATCTGCGACGCGGAGGCCAGTGCCCATCGCGCCCGCGCCTGGCTGCCGCTGGTTGCCCGCGCGGTCGGCCTCCTCGTTCATCTCCGTCGGATCCACGGGATCCGCCGGGCCCGGGAGCTTCTCACGGGAGATGACCTTGTGGCGCTCGGGCTACCCCCCGGCCCGCGGTTGGGCCAAGTGCTGGAGCAGGTTCACGAGCGCATTCTGGCAGGCGAGATCACCACGCGGGATGAGGCGTTGGCCCACGCCGCGCGGCTGGCGCGAGGTCAGAGGTAACGTACACCCCGCCCCGGATGTCCCCTCGGCAGCTGGCATCCCCCCTCGCGGCAGCCGTCACGGCGGGGCTACCGTTGGGGCGATGAGCGCTCTCAACCTTGGACCGGAGTTGTCTGTTCCGTTGGAGGACGTCGTCGGGCAGTGCGTGGCGATTCTCGGCATCCGCGGCTCGGGGAAGTCGAACACCGCGGGCGTGATCTTCGAGGAACTCCTCGACGCCCACTACCCGATGTCGCTTGTGGACATCGACGGGGAGTACTTCGGTCTCAAGGAGAAGTACGAGGTGCTCGTTGCGGGGGGCGGGGATCACGCCGACGTGGAGCTCAACAGGATGACCGTTGGCGAGCTGGCGAACCTTTCCCTCCACGAGGGAGTTCCGGTGATCCTCGATGTGTCGGACATGCTCGGTGGTGAGCGGGAGGCGATCGTGTTTGACTACCTGACCCGCGTGTGGTCACTGGCGGGTCGGCTCCGGACACCGTACATGATTGGGATCGAGGAGTGTCACGAGTTCATCCCGCAAGGGGTTCGCACCCGGCTCAAGGAGGTGATCGCTCGGATCGCCCTCCGGGGCCGGAAACGGGGGTTGGGCGCCGTGGTGATCTCGCAGCGGTCTGCCAAGGTGGAAAAGGACGTGCTCACCCAAGCGGGGATGCTGTTCCTTCATCGGGTGGTCCACGAGGCGGACACGCGCGTGTACGGCGAGCTCCTCCCGTGGCGCAAGCTGGAGGCGAAGGAAGCCGTCTCCCAGCTGGGAGTCGGAGAGTGCATCTTCTTGGCGGGCGCAGTGGCCCGCAAGGTGAAGATCCGGATGCGGGACACGTTTCACGGTGGGTACACGCCATCCTTCCGTCCGGTGGAGTCCCCCAAGCTCCGCCAGGTTCGCGGACGGATCCTCGAGGCTCTGGCCCGCGCCCAGGAGGGGCGACCCGCTCCCGAGGAGCCGGGGCCCGTCCTTGGTCCGACTTCAGGGGGGCACGGGGCGATCGAGCCCCCTCCGTTCCTTGGTGCGAGCCGGCCTGTGGAGGAGGCCTCGTGGACCCTCGCCCAGCTCGAGGAGGACCTGAGCGAGACGAGGGCGGACCTTCCGCAGCCGATACTCGTTCGGGTCGACCGTTTGATGCGTCGTCTCCAGCGCCTCTCCCCGGTGCAGCAGCGCGTGGTGGGGTTCCTGGTCGAGCGAGAGCCGAACGCGTATACGACGCACGAGCTCGCCGCATGGGTGGACTGCCCGGAGGCACTCCTTCGCACGGAGCCTCCGGTTGCGGCCCTCGACCTGGGTCTGGTGAGCTGCGAACGGTTGGCCCGGGGCACCACGTACCGAGGTGTGGTTCGCCAGTACGTGGACGAGGCGTTCTCCGGGTTTGCCTCCGCGCTCGGGCCGGATGGCACGCGGCGCCTGGTAGCCTATCTCCGTCGGCGGATTTCCGACCTCGCTCCGGCTGAACGTGATTTAGCTTACACCCCTTGACGGTCCGCCCTTAAGTGTGGTAGGATCAGAACGACCGGGGGGTGAAAGCTTATCATGAGGCTTCATGTCGAGGAACGGTACGCTTCGGACTCGGATGCGCTGACTAAATACGTCGAGAAGAAGGTCGAGACCCTCTCTCGCTACTTCGACAGGATCCTCAAACTGGATGTCATCCTCGAGGTCGAGGGACCTGCTCAGCGGGTGCAGATGATGGGCTACCTCGTCAATCACAAGGTGGTCAAGGCCAAGGTGGAGACGAACGACATGTACGCCTCGATTGACCAGGCCGTCGACAAGATGCAGCGACAGCTGGTGCGGTACAAGGAGCGGCTCCGTGTGTCCCGCAAGACGGGGCACGCCGCTCCGCCCGCTACCGGGGGACGTCGCGCGACCCCCGGTCCACAGATCGAGAGGGTGGACGAGTACATTCGACAGCCGCTCACTCCGGAGGCAGCGGTCCGCGAGCTCGAACGAAGCGGGCGGGACTTTGTCGTGTTCTTCCAGGCCGACGACGACCAGCCGGCGGTTCTGTTCCACCGAGGGGATGGCCGGTACGGTCTCGTCGTTCCCCGTCGGTGAGTGCACAAGGAGGACGGACGCTAGGTCTCGTTCTTTACTCGGGAAGCGCGGCCAGCGCGTTGGCGGTGCGGCTGGCGGAGCAGGCCGGCGCAGACCATCTTCGGCTGGTCCACTTTCGGTCCCCGTTCTTCCTCGGCGAGGAGGAGGTGGCGGTTCGCGCCCAGCACCTGTTCCCGGGCCTGCGGTTCCAATCTGTGACCCTGAAGCGGGACTTCCTCGGATTGAGTCAACGGAGCCAGGGACTGCCCTTCCCATGTGGAGTCTGCCGAAGGCTTCTCCTCGAGCGCGTTGCGCGACTTGTGCGACGGGTCCACGCCGACCTCGTGGTGACCGGCGACATCGTCGGCCGGGCCGGGCTAGGGGTGGGTGATCTGGTGGAGTTGGACCGATCGGCGGGGCTGGCGGGCCGCGTGCTGCGCCCCCTGTCGGGGCGGCTCCTTCCCCCGACTCGATGGGAGGAGGAGGGGAAGCTGGATCGCGGGGTATTGCTCGATTGGGTGGACGGAGAGCAGTTGGCGGGGAGGATGGATGAGCTGGCCCGGGAGCAGGGGATCGACCCGCGTCGCAGCGCGCGGGACTGCCTGCTCACCGATGACGGTTTCGTCAAGCGTCTGTTGGAGTTCGGCCCCGCGGAAGGATGCACCGAGAACACGATCCAACTGCTGCGGTTCAGGCACTCGTACCGATTGGGGCCCGAGGCGCACGTGGTCGTTGCGGTGACGGCAGAAGAGCAGGCTCGGCTGCAGCCCCTGTTCCTTCCGTCGGACGTTCGGTTGTACGTCCAGATGGCACACTCGCCGCTTGCACTGGTCCGGGCGCGGTGGCACGCCCATGACCCCGACGAGCGGGCGTGGATCGTCGCTGCGGCGGCGGAGCGGATGGTGGAGGCCGCGGGGCTTCCCCAAGCGACCGCTTGGGTGGTCCGCTTTCGGTGTGAGTGGGAGGGGGAGACGCGACAGATGAGGCTCCCCGTCGAGCGACGCCCCGTGCCGGCCTTGATCTCATCCTGAGTGCAGTTACAATCGGCCGGTTGGTGCAACGGGTTATCCCAACATACAGGCGACCAAGGATTAAGGAGGATTGGCTATGCCCATTCATCGCTACCGGTGTTCGCGCTGTGGGACTGAGTTTCGCGAGCTTCGACAGGTTCAGGACCGGACGCTCGTGCGGTGCCCTGGGTGCGGCGCGGCAGAGGTGACGCGGCTTCTGCCGCGATTTGGCGTGGTGTACAAAGGCAGTGGGTTCTACACGACCGATTACCGGCGGGCGCGCTCAGAGAGCGGTTCTTCAGGCGCTTCCGGGGACGGATCGTAGCCCTCTTGAGGTGATGTGCGGTGGTCATATCCGGGGACGACATTGAACGGATCAAGCTTGGACTAGCATCGAGCGATGAGATGCTGTCGTGGTCGAGGGGGGAGGTGACGAACTCCGAGACCATCAACTACCGAAGTCACAAGCCGGAGCGGGGCGGCCTCTACGCAGAGGAGATCTTCGGCCCGGAGAATGACTACGAGTGCACCTGTGGCAAGTACCGCGGGAAGAAGTACGAGGGCATCACCTGTGACAAGTGCGGGGTCCTCGTCACCGACTCGGCGGTGCGGCGGGTGAACATGGGGCACATCCGCCTCGCGAGCCCTGTCGTCCACTTCTGGTACCTCAAGGGGGTGGCGAGCCCTCTGTCCCGGCTCCTGGGGATCAAGCGGCGCGACCTGCGCCGCATCGCCTACTACGAGACGGAGACATCGCGTGAGGACCTGTTCGTCGTCACGCTGTCGGGTTCACCGAAGGTCCGGCAGGGCGAGACCCTATACGGCACGGAGGTTCGCATCCTGGCGACCGCGTTCACGTTTCAGGTGGAGCAAGCCTACCTGATCACGAAGGGGGCGCGGGTGGTGGCGGAGGAAGCGGGTGAGGTGCGGATCGAAGCGCGGAAGTTGGCCAACGGCGAGACGTTCCGCGCGGTCGTGATCGGCCGTCACGAGTACCCGATGGCCGCTGACGCCGAGGTGTTTGTCGAGGACGGCGACACTGTCGAGGCGGGAGAGGCCCTGTGCGAACGGCCAACAGGCGAACTGTGTTCCCAGACGATGTTCGAGATGCTACGCGCGCGCTACGAGGGAGTGGAGGGAACGCCGATCCAGGAAGTGGTGGACAACCTCGCCCACCTCGTCGTGCGGGTCGACGAGAACGTCCCGTTGCGTCTGGGGCAAGAGCTGTCGTCGCTCGAGGTGCGGGCGTACGAGCGGTGCTTCCCCGGTGGGTTCGAAGCGGCGACTGGTGCTGAAGGCATCGAACGGCTGCTCGGGGTTCTGGATCTGGATGCGCTGGCTGACGAGCTGTGGGAAGAACTCGATCGGACCGTCAACCAAGGAGAGCGGCGTCGGATCTTGCACCGGCTCGAAGTGGTGGACCAACTACGTCGGTCGGGCAACAACCCCCAAGACCTGGTGCTGGACGTCATTCCAGTGCTCCCCCCTGCACTGCGCCCGATGATCCAGCTCGAGGGTGGAAAGTTCGCGACCACAGACCTGAACGACCTGTATCGGCGCATCATCAACCGGAACAACCGGTTGAAGAAACTCCGTGAGATGGGGGCTCCCGAGATCATCCTCCGCAACGAGCGGCGGATGTTGCAGGAGGCGGTGGATGCCCTCATCCACAACGAGAAGAAGGACAACCCGATCCGCGGTCGGGACAACCGGCCCCTCAAGTCGTTGTCCGAGCGCATTCAGGGCAAGCAAGGGCGGTTGCGTCGCCACCTCCTCGGACGCCGTGTGGACTACTCGGGTCGAGCGGTGATCGTGGTCAACCCCGCGCTCAAGATCCACCAGTGCGGGATTCCGAAGAAGATGGCGCTGGAGCTGTTCAAGCCCTTCATCCTGTCGCGTCTGGAAGACCTCCCGTATGCTGACTACGACGAGATCAAGAACAAGGCGTTGGCCGGCGAGCTGCCGGAGGTGTGGGACGCCCTCGATCAGCTCATCCGGGAGTACCCCGTGCTTCTCAATCGAGCGCCGACGCTTCATCGGTTGTCGATTCAGGCGTTCCAGCCGGTGCTTGTGGACGGCGACGCCATTCAGGTCCATCCCCATGTCTGTCCGTCCTACAACGCGGACTTCGACGGCGACCAGATGGCAGTGCACCTGCCGCTGGGCAAGGAGGCGGTCCAGGAAGCGTGGGAGCTGATGCTCTCCGCCCGGAACACCCTGTCCCCCGCCCATGGGCGGCCGCTGGCCCTCCCAACGCAGGATCAGGTGTACGGGTTCTACTACCTCACGATCCTCGACCCCGACGGCCGTGGCCGGGGCAAGGCGTTCCGGTCGCTCGACGAGGCTGTCAAGGCGTACAACCATGACGTGATAAGCCTTCACGCCCCGATCCGGATCCGTCTCGGCGACGAGATCGTGGAGACGACGCTGGGACGCGCGATCCTGAACGAAGCCCTTCCGGCAGAGCTTCGGGACTACACGCTGACCTTTGACGTCCGGCAGGTGCGGCGCAAGCTCGAGGAGTGCTACCTCCGGTACGGCTGGCAACGGGCGGCGGAGGTCCTCGACGAGCTGAAGTCGATTGGGTTTCGGTACGCAACCTTGTCGGGTCTGACGATCTCTATCCCCGACTGTGCGATCCCGCCGGAGAAGGCACGACTGGTGCAGGCGGCTCAGGCGCAGGTCGATCACATCAACCGCATGTACGCGCGCGGCTTGGCCACGGAGGAGCAGCGGTACTACGCGGTGACGCGGGTGTGGCGGGAGACGGTGGACGCGGTCGAGAAGGCGACCATGGCGAACCTATCCCGGATGCCGTTCAACCCTGTCTACGCCATCGTGTCGTCGGGGGCGCGTGGTTCGGCGGGCCAGGTGAAGCAGATCGCGGGAATGCGTGGGCCGATGGCGGATCCGCAGGGGAAGGTTCTCGAGTGGCCGGTGATCTCGAACTTCCGCGAGGGGCTGTCCATTCTTGAGTACTTCATCTCCACCCACGGCGGGCGGAAGGGGACGGCGGATACCGCGTTGCGCACGGCGAGCGCCGGCTACCTCACGCGCAGGCTCGTGGATGCCTGTGTGGACGCCATCGTCAAGGAGCGCGACTGCGGGACCCAGCACGGGGTGGAGGTGGATCCGCTGTACTTCGCCCCGAAGGGACAGGTGATGGAGGACATCCCCGACCGGATCTACGGCCGGGTGACTGCAGAGCCGATCCGCGACCCCGCCACGGGGCAGACGCTCGTCGAAGCGCAGACGCTTCTCGACGATCGGGCGCTGGCCCACCGCGTGGGAACCCTTGAGGTCGATCTTGACCTGCGCACGGAGGGCCTGGAGGAGCGGACGGGCTCATGCAAGGTGGTCGGTGAGGTGCACCACCCGGAGACCGGTGCGCTTCTGCTGCGCGATGGGGAAGTGCTGTCGCCAGACCACCGCGATGAGCTGCTGGCGGCGGGGATCCACACGGTGCGGGTACGTCCCAAGATCGTGATCCGTTCTCCGGCGTTGTGTCAGACCCCCGGTGGGTTGTGCCAGATGTGCTACGGGTTGGACCTCGCGTTTCACCAGTTGGTCAAGCGGGGCACCACCGTGGGGGTCATTGCCGCGCAGTCGATCGGCGAGCCCGGCACCCAGCTCACCATGAGAACCTTCCACACGGGTGGTGTCGCTGGCGTGGACATCACGCAAGGCCTGCCCCGTGCCGAGGAGCTCTTCGAGGCGCGCAAGACCACCAAGGCGGCCCACGCCACGGTGGCCCCCCTGTCGGGCCGGATCACGGGCATCGAGACGACCCGTTCAGGACGCGAGGTGGTCGAGATCACCTCGGAACCCCACGCGGTGATCTTGCCGCGGGCGTTCGTTGACGTCGGCGAAGGAGAAGAGGTTGACGGGGCCAAGTTCCGCTCGCTGCGCAGCCCGATCGAAGGCCGGGCGTTCTTCTTCGACGACGGGGAGGAGCGATACCTGGCGGTGCTCGACGAGGAAGGGCTGGACCGAATGTACACCGTGCCGCCCGAGGCGGAGGTCCAGGTGAAGCATGGTCAGAGAGTGGCGGAGGGCGATCCGCTCACCACGGAGTACCACGTCGAGGCACCGCTGGCTGCGATTGCGGGCCGGGTCGAGCTGCACCAGGAGGGTGGTGCGCGGAAGATCATCGTCCGCGGGGAGCGCGGCGAGACTCGGGAGTACGAGGTCCCCTATGGATCCCAGGTTCTCGTCACAGATGGCGCGGAGGTTGAGGAAGGGACCAAACTCGCCACTCGGTCCCGCCCCCTGGCCGTGCGGGCCGAAGTGGCGGGGCGGGTGCTCGCGGGCCAGCGTTCAGTAGCGGTGTTGACGCCCAAGAGCCGTGCGCTGATCGCCCCCATCACGCCGGAGCTTGTGCCGATGGTGGAGCACGGTGCCCCGGTGCGCGAGGGGCAAGAGCTGTTCCAGGTCAGCCTTCCTCCGGGCGAGACCTTGCTCGTAGACCGAATCGAGACGGCGGAGGACCGGGCAACTGTGCGGTTCCGATATCGAACCCAAGTTGAGTGCGGCGAAGGGACGATCGTGCGCGTTGGCGATAAGGTTGAGCGTGGCGAGCCGGTGTCCAAGGGTGTGATCCCTCCTCACTACTTGATGGAGGTGGCCGGCGTGCAGAAGACCCGGGAGTACCTCCTTGTGGAACTGCAGAAGGTGTACAAGTCGCAGGGCGTTGACATCAACGACAAGCACTTCGAGGTTGTGATCCGCCAGATTCTGAACAACGTACGGATCGTGGATCCCGGTGAGTCGTCGTTCCTCCTGAACGACGTGGTTCCGCTGGAGATCTTCCAGCTCGAGGTCCGGCGGCTTACCGAGGAGAACGAACGGATTCGCCGTGGCCGCGATGACCTGGTCGGGGCAAAGCTGCTTGCCCCGCTTGCCCGCGGGGGCGCGACGATCGCCGAGATGGGGGAGACCGTCAGCCGTGAGGTGTTGGATCGTGCGGTCACACTGGGGGTTCGGCAGGCGCGGGTCGAGATCCACGGCGAGCCCCGGACGGTGCGCCTGATCGAGTACCGGATTCCCCAGGGTGAGCGCGAGCTGCTGCGCATCTCGCGGGCGGCCTTGTTGCGGAAGTCGTGGCTGGCGGCGGCGTCGTTTGAGCGAACGACGAAGGTGCTGGCCGACGCAGCACTGCGTGGCGAGGAGGACCCGCTGGACGGGCTCAAACCGTGCCTGATGGTCGGGAAGCGGATCCCTGTCGGCACGGGATTCCCCGCTGACGATGACGGTTCTGGTCCGCAGAGTTGAAACCACAGGTAGGGGAACCTAGAATCATCGGGAGGAGACATGCCGACGTTTAACCAACTTGTACGACACGGACGCAAACCGCAGCGGTCGAAAAGCAAGTCCGTCGCTCTCGCCAGCTGCCCACAACGCCGCGGCGTCTGCCTGCGCGTGTTCACCCGCACCCCGAAGAAGCCGAACTCCGCGTTGCGGAAGGTGGCACGGGTCCGCTTGTCCAACGGACGCGAGGTGACGGCCTACATCCCGGGCGAGGGGCACAACCTTCAGGAACACTCGATCGTTCTCGTCCGGGGGGGGCGCGTGAAGGACCTTCCCGGTGTGAAGTACCACATCATCCGCGGGGCACTGGATGCCGCCGGCGTGGAAGGCCGCCGTCAAGGGCGGTCCCGGTACGGCATGCGCCGTCCGAAGGAGGGCTAGGTGCCCACGTTCGATGTCGTCATCCCGGGTCGCGATGCCGCAGCCGATGTGCGTCAGGGCTCGAAGCTAGTGGAGAAGCTGATCAACTACGTGATGTGGGACGGCAAGAAGTCCCTCGCCCGGCGGACCGTGTACGCGGCCTTCGATCTGCTCGACCGTCGTGGCGAAGGCCCTGCGCTGGACACGTTCCTGAAGGCTGTGCAGAACTGCATGCCCAAGATCGAGGTCCGGTCACGACGTGTGGGGGGCGCTGCGTACCAGGTTCCGTTTGAGGTTCCTGGACATCGCCAGACGATGCTTGCTCTTCGCTGGATGGTGCAGGCAGCGCGAGCCCGGTCGGAGCGGACCATGCCGGAGCGACTGGCGGGGGAGATCTCTGCTGCGGCTCGAGGCGAGGGCGGCGCATACCAGAAGCGACAGGAAGCGCACCGCATGGCCGAGGCGAACCGGGCGTTCGCTCACTACCGCTGGTAGTCCCCTCGACGATCTTTGGGACGCGCCGATGGCGGAGGGTGACGTTCGCAAGATCCGCAACATCGGCGTGATCGCCCACATCGACGCTGGGAAGACCACGCTTACCGAGCGCATCCTCTACTACACCGGGAAGATCCATCGCATGGGGGAGGTCCATGAAGGGACCACCGAGATGGACTGGATGGATCAGGAGCGAGAGCGCGGTATCACGATCACCGCCGCAGCGACCACGGTGCAGTGGAGCGGGCACATCATCAACATCATCGACACGCCGGGCCACGTTGATTTCACAGCCGAGGTCGAGCGGAGCTTGCGCGTGCTCGATGGAGCGATCGTTCTCTTCTCCGGCGTCGAAGGGGTGGAGTCGCAGTCCGAGGCCGTGTGGCGCCAGGCAGACCGATACCACGTTCCCCGGTTGGCGTTCGTGAACAAGCTGGACCGGGTAGGGTCCGACTTTGGGCGTGCCGTGGCGGACATGGTGGACAAGCTCGGGGCGACCGTGCTGCCCCTGGTCTTCCCGTGGCGGGATGCGGAGGGTCGGCTGTTGGGGATGGTGGATCTCGTGCGGATGGTCGTGCTCCGTTGGGATCCGGAAGACCAGGGGCGCCGGGTCGAGACGCTGCCCATTCCAAAGGAGGCGCTGGCGGAGGCCGAGGAGGGCAGGGATCGCCTGCTGGAGAGTCTGTCCGAGGTCTCGGATGCCGTCGCCGAGCGGTACTTGGCCGGAGAGCCGGTGGGCGTGGACGAGGTGCGGGCTGCGATCCGCACGGCCACTCTAAGCCGGCTGTGGGTGCCGGTGCTGGGCGGGGCTGCACTCGGAAACGTGGGGATCCAGCCCGTGCTGGACGGAGTGGTGGATTTCCTGCCGTCCCCGCTCGATGTGCCCCCCATCCAGGGGTTCACCCCCGATGGGAAGCGCGCGCCGCGACACGCTTCTGCAGAAGAACCCTTTGCCGCGCTCGTGTTCAAGGTGGCCACCGATCCCTACGCCGACCGCCTGCTCTACACGCGGGTCTACTCGGGCACAGCGGCGGAGGGCGAGATCGTGCTGAACGCGACTGCGGGGCGCAAGGTGCGCCTGGTGCGCCTGTTTCGCTTGCACGCCAATCGCCGAGAACGCCTTGAGTCGGTCGAGGCAGGGGACATCGTCGGCGTGATCACATCGGGGCCCGTGCTCACCGGAGAGACGCTGGCTGCGGCAGATCACCCGATTGTGCTGGAGCGAATCTCGTTCCCCGATCCGGTGGTGTTCCTGGCCGTGGAACCTCGATCGGAGCGGGAGGAACGGGCACTGCGTGAGGCTCTGGAACGGATTGCACAGGAGGATCCAACGTTCCAGGTACGCGATGACGAGGCCACGGGGCAGGTCCTCGTGGGGGGAATGGGCGAGCTCCAGCTGGAGGTCCAACTGCGGCGGGTGCGCGACGAGTTCGGGGTTCCCCATCGCGTGGGTACGCCGATCGTGGCCTACCGGGAGACGTTGGCTCGTCCGGTGACCATCACCGAAGAGTGGCAGCAGGTGGTGGCGGGCCGGGGCCAGTACGCGAAGATCGAGGTGCGCTTTGAGCCGTTGCCGCTGGGTAGAGGGTTCCAGTTCGCATCGAACGTTGCGAGCGAGGTCCTCCCCCTGGAGTTCGTGGAGGCGACGCGGCGCGGGATTGAGGCCGGGCTTGGGGCAAGCCCAATCGGGGGATTCCCACTCACCGACCTGCGTGCCGTCCTCCACGGGGGGAGGTTCCACCCAGTGGACTCGTCCGACATGGCGTTTGAGGCGTGTGGGACGCAAGCCTTGCGCCGCGCGGTCGAGGAGGGGGGAGCCCGTCTCCTGGAACCCGTTGCGGAGGGCGATATAATCACGCCCACCGAGTATCTCGGTGAGGTGGTTTCGGATCTGGGTCGCCGGAGAGGCGAAGTCCAGTCCATTCAGGCCCGGGGGGTGGTTGATGTCATCCGGTGTGCCATCCCACTAGTGGAGACCTTCGGGTACGCCACCCAGTTGAGGTCCCTAACGCAGGGGCGTGCGGTTCATACCCTTCGGGTGACCCGTTACGGCGAGGTGCCAGAAGGTATCGCCCGTGAGGTGTTGAGGAGTCGAGGGTACGATGGCTAGGGAGAAGATCAGAATCAAGGTGCAGAGCTACGACCACGAGCTCGTGGACGCCGCGGTGCGCAAGATTGTGGACACGGCGATGGCGAGCCGAGCCAAGGTGAGTGGCCCGATACCGTTGCCCACGGAGCGCCGGCTGTATGCCGTCCTTCGCTCGCCTCACGTGGACAAGCGTTCGATGGAGCACTTCGAGCGCAAGGTTCACCGACGGTTGATCGACATCAAGGAACCCACCGCCGCCACGATCAACGCGCTGATGGAAGTGGAGCTCCCCACCGGGATCGACATCGAGATCAAACTGTGAGGACGAGATGCCACTCGAACTGATCGGGCGCAAGGTTGGAATGACGCAGTGGTTCGACACAGATGGACACGCTGTCGCCGCCACCGTGATCGAGGTGGAGCCATCGGTGGTGGTAGAAATCAAGACGGCTGAGCGCCACGGGTACACGGCGGTCCAGTTTGGCGCTGGACAGATCGAGGAACGCAAGGTGCGGCGACCTGTGGCGGGCCGCTTCAAGAAGCTCGGCCTTGCCCCGCGGAAGCATCTGTACGAGGTGCGCCTGGACAACCCCGAGGGGCTCGCCCCGGGTGCTGAAGTGGGGATCGACGCGTTCGCGGTTGGAGAGAAGGTCGACATCACGGGTATCTCGAAGGGCAAGGGGTTCCAGGGGACGATCAAGCGGTGGGGGTTCCACTCTCGGCCGCGCTCTCATGGGCACAAGTGGTTTCGACGGCCGGGGGCAGCGGGGCGCGGGCTTGGCAAGGTCGTCAAGGGCCGCAAGTACCCGGGCCACGCCGGGACGGACCGCGTGACGGTGCGCAACCTTGCTGTGCTGGCTGTGGACGCAGAGCGGCGGCTTCTCGTCGTCCACGGATCGGTGCCCGGGCCGCGGTCAGCGCTGGTGAGGATAAGGAAGCACGATGCCTAACGTTCGCATGTACCGGTTCAACGATGCCGCGGCCGAACCCGTTGAGGCCGCAGTTTCGGCTTCGGTGTTCGGTGTTCCCGTCTCCACCGACCTCCTGCACCGCGCAGTGCGAGTGCAATTGCTGAATCGGCGCCAAGGCACCGCGGCTACGAAGACGAGGGGTGAGGTGTCCGGCGGAGGGCGGAAGCCGTGGGCCCAAAAGCACACCGGACGCGCGCGCCACGGCTCCACGCGGTCGCCGATCTGGCGTCACGGTGGAGTGACGTTTGGGCCCCAGCCTCGAGAGTGGTCGCTGGGATTGCCGGCGCGGATGCGACGACGAGCGTTGTCTGCCGCGTTGTCCGCGCGGTGCGAGGCTGGCATGGTCTGGATGATCGACGAGGTGGCGTTCGAGCGCCCGCGGACCAAGGACGCGATCGCTCTTCTGGCCAGGCTGTCGTGTCCAGCCAAGACGCTTGTGGTGGTGGCCCCCGACGAACACGTGGTTCCGGTTACGAAGTCGTTCAGCAACATCCCGGGGGTGACGTGCCTGCGATCCGATGCGGTCACGGTGTACGATGTCCTCGCTCACGATGGGCTTCTTCTCACCCAGCGGGCGGTCCAGGCGTTGGAAGAGAGGGTGAGCCATGGCTGAGCGCGAGATCCATCTCGAAGACGTGGTCCTCCGCCCGGTTCTCTCCGAGAAGACGTGGCGGGGCATGGAGGATGGGAAGTACACGTTTGAGGTCGCGGCCGATGCGGGGAAGAACGAAATCCGCTCGGCGGTGGAAGGTCTGTTCGGGGTCAAGGTGGCGCGGGTCTGGGTGATGAACCGCTCGGGGAAGCCCCGTCGGACCCGCATGGACCGCCGCCATGGGCGCACGCGGGGCGAACGGCGAGCGATCGTCAAGCTTGCCCCCGGTCACAAGATCGACATCGTGGGGTGAGGTAGCATGGGCCTGAAGAAGCTCAAGCCGGTTACGTCAGGTCAGCGCCATGCCGTGGTGCCGGACTACAAGGAGCTGACGCGCAAGGGTCCTGAGAAAGGGCTCGTCGCACCTCTGTCCCGCAGCGTGGGGCGCAACAACCAGGGGCGAATCACGTGTCGCCACAAGGGGAGTGGGCACAAGCGTCGCTACCGGTGGGTGGACTTCGCCCGCGAGAAGCACGGGGTGCCGGCGCGCGTGGCGGCAGTCGAGTACGACCCCAACCGGTCGGCGTGGATCACCCTTCTCCACTACCGGGACGGTGAGAAGCGGTACATCCTTG
This sequence comes from Candidatus Bipolaricaulis sibiricus, assembly GCA_004102645.1. Lineage (GTDB taxonomy): Bacteria > Bipolaricaulota > Bipolaricaulia > Bipolaricaulales > Bipolaricaulaceae > Bipolaricaulis > Bipolaricaulis sibiricus. Next base: position 670,220 of record CP034928.1, read on the forward strand.
CCCCGCTCGAGCTTCAGGTCGGGGACACGGTGGAGGCAGGCGAGCACGCCGAGCCGAAGCCGGGCAACGCCCTCCCACTGGAGCGGATCCCGGCGGGAACGTTCGTTCACAACGTGGAGCTGCGTCCCGGTTCGCGGGGCAAGGTCGCCCGCGCTGCGGGGACCGCTGCCCAGCTGCTGGGACGAGAGGAAGATCGTGCCATTCTGCGACTCCCATCGGGGGAGATCCGCGTGTTCGCCCTGGGGTGCATGGCCACGGTTGGCCGGGTGAGCAATCCGGACCACAAGAACGTGCGACATGGGAAGGCAGGCCGCGTGCGTCACCTCGGTGTTCGGCCCAGCGTGCGGGGCGTGGCGATGGGGGCAGATGACCATCCGCACGGCGGCGGCGAAGGCCGTACGGGAGAGGGGCGACCCTCGAAGACGCCGTGGGGAAAGCTCGCCCGTGGCGTCCCCACGCGGAAGAACAAGGCGAGCGATGGCAAGATCCTCAAGAGGAGGAAGTGACGTGGCGCGCTCGAAGAAGAAGGGCCCTTTTGTGGCTCCCGACGTTCTGACGAAGCTGGGGAAGCTGAAGCGCGGGGAGATCACGGAGATCGTCACCTGGTCGCGCAGCTCGATGATCACGCCCGAGATGGTGGGGGTCACGATTCGTGTCCACAACGGGCGCACGCACGTCCCGGTGCGCGTCACCGAGGCGATGATCGGGCATCGGTTGGGGGAGTTTGCTCCGACCCGCGTGTTCCGCGGCCACGGCGGCGTGAAGAAGAAGGTTGCGGTTCCGAAGTGATCGAGGTGACGGGATGCGGGAAGCGGTAGCCAGGGCGCGGTTCATGCGGGTGTCTCCCCTCAAGGCACGGCTCGTGATCAACGAGATCCGGGGCAAGCCGGTGGACGAGGCGCGGCGGATCTTGGCGATGTCTCCCAAGAAGGCCAGCCGCCTCATCCGCAAGGTGCTGGACTCGGCAGTGGCCAATGCCCAACACAACTTCGAGCTGGACGTCGACAAGCTGTCGGTGGTACGGGCGGTGGTCGATGAGGGACCGCGCATCCGACGGCTGAACCCGCGGGCGTTCGGGCGGGCCGACATCATCCGGCGGGCAATGGCCCACATCACCGTGGCCGTGGCGGAGAAGGAGGAGTAGTGGGTCACAAGACGCATCCGGTGGGATTCCGGATTGGGGTGCTGAGGAAGTGGCGCTCGAATTGGTTCGCCCCCGACGCGCGGGTCCCCGAGTACGTGGCCGAGGACTTCCGGCTGCGTGCGGAGATCCACAAGGCGTACAAAGGGGCCGGCCTCGCAGAGACCCTCATTGAACGGACGACGGAGGGACGGGTGACGGTGACCATCCGCGCCGCTCGGCCGGGGATCATCATCGGCCGAGGGGGGGCTGAGATCGCCGCTCTCCAGGATAGGCTATCCCGCGTTGCCGGTCGAGATGTGCGGATCGGGGTGATGGAGGTCGAGCGGCCGGAGCTCGAGGCCCCGCTGGTGGCCCAGGATGTTGCGTTCCAGATTGAGAACCGGATCAACCCGTACCGGGCGATGAAGGAGACACTGCGGCGGATCATCGCCGCGGGTGCCCAGGGCGCGAAGATCCGCATCTCGGGACGGTTGGGGGGAGCGGAGATCTCGCGGTCGGTGGAAATGAAGGAGGGCCGCGTTCCGTTGCACACGCTGCGCGCGGACGTGGACTACGGACTCGCCGAGGCGTGGACGAAGTACGGGGTGATCGGGGTCAAGGCGTGGGTGTTCCGCGGCGAGGTCTGGTCGATGGCCGACCGGTCTGGGTCGGAGGTGAAGTAACATGCCTGCGCTGTTTCCCAAGCGCACGAAGTACCGCAAGCAGCACCGTGGGCGGATGAAGGGGATGGCCAGCCGCGGAGCGGAGGTCGCGTTCGGGGAGTTCGGCATCCAGGCCCTGGCGCCGGCGTGGATCACCAGCCAGCAGATCGAAGCGGTGCGCACCGCACTCGCGCGGGGTACGCATCGTGGCCGGGTGTGGGTCCGGATCTTTCCCGACAAGCCATACACGAAGATCGCTGCCGAGTCGCGGATGGGCAAAGGGAAGGGCGAAGTGGAAAACTGGGTCGCCGTGGTGCGTCCGGGGCGGGTCATGTTCGAGTTCTCGGGCGTGACCGAGGCCGAGGCGAAGGAGATCCACCGGCGCGTGTCGTGCAAGCTGCCTATTCCGACCCAGCTTCGGGCTCGGTTTCAGTTGGGAGGGGAGCGATGAACGCCCGGGAATTGCGGGATTTGTCGGCAGACGAGCTTCGGCTGCGGGTGCGCGAGGGGAAGAAGAAGCTCTTCACGCTGCGCTTTCAGCTCGCCTCAGGGCGTCTGACGAACACGGCGGAGATCGGCAAGGCGAAGCGCGATATCGCCCGCGCGCTGACGCTGCTCAAGGAACGAGACCATGCGTAGACAACGGGTCGGTCGGGTGATCAGCAATCGGATGATGAAGACGGTCGTGGTGTTGGAGGAGCGGCTCGTTGAGGCTCCTGTCTACCACAAACGGCAGCGTCGGCGGACGAAGTACTACGCGCACGACGAGGCCGGCCAGGCACGGGTGGGGGACATCGTTCGCATCGAAGAGACGAGGCCTCTGTCCAAGCTCAAGCGGTGGCGGCTGCTGGAAGTCGTGCGCCGCGCGGAAGGGTGAGAGCATGATCTTCCCGACAACACGGCTTGCCGTAGCCGACAACACCGGGGTGAAGGAAGTGGAGTGCATCAACGTGCTTGGGAAGAAGAGCCAAGCCGGGATCGGGGATATCGTAGTGGCCTCGGTCAAGAAGCGGATCCCGACCTCTGAGTTCACCAAGGGGAACATCGTGCGGGGCGTTGTGGTGCGGACGCGGGTGGCGTTCCGGCGCGAGGACGGGAGCACGATCCGCTTTGACGACAATGCGGTAGTGCTTGTCGACAAGACCCTGCAGCCGCTCGGGACGCGGGTGTTCGGGCCGGTGGCGCGCGAGCTGCGGGAGCGGGGGATGATGCGCATCATCTCCGTTGCCCCAGAGGTCGTGTAGGGAGCGGGAGGAACGATGCGGAAGGTGCGGAAGGGCGACCGGGTCAAGGTCATCTCCGGTGAGGATCGGGGCAAGGTGGGCAAAGTCCTCCAGGTGTTCCCGGAAACAGACCGCGTCCTGGTCGAGGGAGTCAACATCGTGACCAAACACCAGCGACCGACGCAGACGGTGCGTGAGCCGGGGATCATCAAGCGGGAGTCGCCAGTTCACGTGTCCAACGTGAAGGTGGTGTGCCCGGAGTGCAGCACTCCCAGCAGGCTGGGGATCGCGCTGTCGGACAAGCAGAAGCTCCGCCGCTGTAAGCAGTGCGGAGCCACGTTCTAGGACCATGCCCTATCCAAGATACAGCGAGGAAGTTGCGCCGAGGCTGATGAAGGAGCTCGGGTACTCCAACGTGATGCAGGCCCCCAAGGTGACGAAGGTCGTGGTGAACATGGGGGTGGGCAAGCATGACGATCCGAAGATCCTCGAGGGAGCCGTGAAGAACCTGGCTCAGATCACCGGCCAGAAGCCGGTGGTAACGCGGGCCAAGCGGGCAGTGTCGGACTTCAAGATCCGCAAGGGCGATGCCATTGGATGCATGGTGACGCTGCGCGGGCCCCGGGCGTACGAGTTCCTGTACAAGCTGTTCAACGTGGCCCTCCCCGGGATCCGCGACTTCAAGGGCGTCTCCCCGGATGCGTTTGATGGACGAGGGAACTTCTCGATCGGTCTGGCCGAGCAGATGGTGTTCCCGGAGATCTCGTACGATGACGTGGTGCGTGCCCAGGGGATGGACATCACCATTGTGACCACCGCAGAGACGGACCGCGAGGGCGCAGCGCTGCTGGCGGCTCTGGGTTGCGCGTTCCGCAAGGAGTAGGGAGGGGAGATGGCACGGAAGGCCATGATCGAGAAGGCGAACCGCCGCCCAAAGTTCGCGGTACGCAAGCACAACCGGTGCCAGCTGTGCGGGCGGTCACGGGCGTACATCCGGGACTTCGGCCTGTGCCGGCTCTGCTTCCGCAAGCTGGCCCTGGACGGACAGCTCCCGGGCGTGAAGAAGGCGGCGTGGTGAGGAGGAACGGATGATGGTGAACGACCCCATTGCCGATATGCTGGCGCGGATCCGCAACGCCCTCGCCCGGTCCATGGAAGAGGTGACGATGCCCTCGTCGCGGATGAAGGTGGACATCGCCCGGATCCTGGCCGATGAGGGGTACATCGAGTCGTATGCGGTGGAGGAAGGGACCCCCTGCCCCACGCTGCGCCTCAAGCTGAAGTACAAGCGGGAGGGGACGCGGTTCCGTCGCCCGGCCATCCAAGGCCTGCGGCGGGTGAGCACGTCCTCACGCCGCGTGTACCTCGGGGCGGACGAGATCCCGAACACACGCGGGGGGTTGGGCACGGCCGTTCTGTCCACATCGCAAGGGGTCATGACGGGACGCGAGGCCCGGCGCCGTCGGATCGGCGGCGAGCTCCTGTACGAGGTGTGGTGAGACGATGTCCAAGATCGGGAAGAAGCCTATCCGGATACCGTCGGGGGTTGAAGTCGTGGTTCATCCCGGCCGGGTCGTCGTCCGGGGTCCCCACGGGACGCTAGAGTGTCCCTACGAACCGGAGTTCGTGACGATCACGATCCGCGACGGGGAGGTTCACGTCGAGCGCAAGGCCGAGCGGGCCCCGTTTCGTGCCCGGCATGGTCTGTACAGGGCTCTCATTGCGAACATGATCCGCGGCGTTACCGAGAAGTGGCAGAAGGAGCTGGAGATCCAGGGGTTGGGGTACCGGGCACGCGCAGAGGGACGGGCCCTGGTGATGGAGCTTGGCTATTCCCACCCCGTGCGCTACGAGATCCCTGATGGGATTGAGTTTGCGGTTCCCGACCCTGCCCGGATCGTGATCCGGGGGATCGACAACCGGTTGGTGGGCCAAGTTGCGGCGGACATCCGGGCGTTCCATCCACCCGAGCCCTACCGCGGCACCGGCATCCGCTACCGCGGGGAGGAGATCGTTCGCAAGGCGGGTAAACTGGGGGCGAAAGGGTGACAGTTATGGCCATACGAACGCGCAACGAACATCGACTTAAGCGAAAGGCACGCATCCGACGCCGGGTCCACGGGACCGCGGACCGCCCGCGGCTCGCGGTGTACAAGAGCCTCCACCACGTGTACGCCCAGATCGTGGACGATGACCAGGGGAAGACGCTCGCCTCTGCTTCCACACTGTGCGCGGAGCTCCGCGCGCGCGGTGCAAGGAACACGGTGGAAGGGGCGCGTGCGGTGGGGGCCTTGGTGGCCCAGCGAGCGCGCGAAGGTGGGATTCGCCGGGTCGTGTTCGATCGCTCGGGCTACCCCTACCACGGCAAGGTTCGTGCCCTGGCCGAGGCGGCTCGCGAGGGAGGGCTTGAGTTCTGATGGCGAGATACGCAGAGCAACCAGCGAACGAGGTCATCGACATCCGTCGGGTGGGCAAGGTCACCAAGGGTGGAAAGCGCCTTCGGTTCCGGGTCGTGGTTGTGGCAGGTGACGGCGCAGGCCGAGTCGGGGTGGGGGTGGGGAAGTCGGTCGAGATTCCCCAGGCTGTCCAGCAGGCGATCCGGGATGCGATGAAACGTCTGGTCACGGTTCCGATCCAGGATGGGACGATCCCCCACGAGGTCCGAGGCCAGTACGGAGCGGCCAAGGTGCTGCTGCGCCCGGCGTATCCGGGGACCGGGGTTATTGCCGGCCGGACGGTGGGAGCGGTGTGCCGGATCGCGGGCATACGGAACATCCTCACCAAGGCCCTGCGGTCCACGAATCCGCTCAACCTGGCCCGAGCAACGCTCGATGGGTTCCGCCAGATGGAGGGCGTGGAGATGGTTGCCGCCCGGCGTGGGAAGACCGTTGAGGAGATCTTGGAGGTCGAGGATGCTGAGGCTCGATAACCTGCGGCCGGCCCCCGGAAGCAAGAAGCGCCGCAAGCGTGTGGGGCGAGGGTACAGCTCGGGCCACGGTGGCCACGAGTCGGGCAAGGGGACCAAGGGTCAGAACTCGCGATCCGGGGTCACGGTGCGACCGGGGTACGAAGGCGGCCAGACGCCATTCTGGATGCGGTTTCCCAAGCGGGGATTCCACAACGTGGCCCGCGTCGAGTACGCCGTGGTCAACGTGGGTGACCTGGACGCCCTGTTTTCTGCCGGTGACGAGGTCTCATTGGACGTGCTCACCCAACGGGGGATCGTGAAGGATCCCAAATGCGGTCTGAAGATCCTCGGTCATGGCGAACTGACAAAGGCCCTCGTCGTCAAGGCGGATCGGTTCAGCCAAGCGGCGCGAACGAAGATCGAGGCAGTCGGAGGACGAGCCGAAGGCGGCGAGCCCCCAGCGGCCGCTGGCTCGGGTGAGGAGGCGTAGGTGCTGGGACGCATTCAGCAGGTGTTCGCGATCGAGGAGCTGCGGAGGAGGATCCTCTACACGTTGGGGATGCTCCTCGTGTTTCGGATCGGAGCCCACATCCCGGTGCCGGGTGTGGACACCAAACAACTTGCCGACGTCCTGTCCGGAGCGTTCGGTGCTGGCTTGTTCCAGTTCATCAACATGTTCACCGGCGGGGCACTGCAGCAGTTCTCGCTGTTCTCGCTGGGTGTGATCCCGTACATCAACGCCTCAATCATCCTGTCGCTGCTGATCCCGGCGTTCCCGAAACTGAAGAAGCTGCAGGAAGAGGGTCGGGAAGGCCGCAAGAAGCTCACCCAGTACACCCGTTGGGGAACGGTCGTCCTCGCTCTTGCCCAGTCCTACGCGATGGGCGTGCTCGTGGTGCAGTACGGGCTGGCGCAGCCGTCGGTGGGTTTCTTCCTGAGCACGATCATCACCCTCACCGCGGGGTCGATCTTCCTGATGTGGGTTGGCGAGCGGATGACGGAGAACGGTGTTGGCAACGGGATCTCGATGCTCATCATGGCGGGCATCGTGGCCCGGTTCCCGGCGGAGATCCAGCAGTCGGCCCTTGAGATCTCGGCAGGCACGGTTCACCCACTGTGGGGGATCGGCCTGATCGGGCTGTTCGTGGCGGTGGTCGCCCTCACGGTGATCATCCAGCAGGGTCAGCGCAAAATCGTCATCCAATACGCCAAGCGCACTTCCGGACGCCGGGTCTATGGCGGGCATACCACCCACCTCCCGCTGCGGGTGAACCAGGGGGGCGTGATCCCGATCATCTTTGCCTCTGCGATCCTCACGCTCCCGAGCTCGATCGCGACCTGGGTTCCTCAGTTGAACTGGCTCCAGAGCTACGTGGCACCTGGAAGCACGATTTACCTGGTCGCTTACGTGCTTCTCATCTTCTTCTTCACGTACTTCTACTCGTCGCTGGTGTTCGATCCGAACGACATCGCGAAGAACCTCCGCGAGGCGGGCGGGTTCGTGCCCGGGGTGCGGCCGGGTCAGCCGACGGCGGATCACCTGGGAGCCGTGACGAACCGGTTGCTGCTTGTGGGGGGGCTGTTCCTGGCTGGCATTGCCGTCCTCCCGTTCGTGTTCTCCGCTCTGTCCAACATGCGGGGCTTCGCGATCGGGGGAACCTCGATCCTCATCCTGGTCGGAGTGGGCATCGACACGATCATGCAGATCGAGGCCCACCTGGTGATGCGTCAGTACGAGTCACTGGTCAAGGGCTCCGCGTTCTTGGGGAGGAAGGGCCTGTGAGGAACGTGATCCTCCTCGGTCCGCCGGGAGCGGGAAAGGGGACGATCGCGGCGCGGGTGGCGGAGAACGCTGACCTGTTGCACCTTTCAACCGGCGATGTCCTGCGCGACGAGGTGGCGCGCGGGACGAGGCTCGGGGAACTGGCCCGCGGGTTCATGGAGCGCGGAGAGCTCGTGCCGGACGATGTCGTATTGGCGATGGTTCGGGAACGGGTTGCCGGGCGAGACGGCGTGCTGCTCGATGGGTTCCCGCGTACGTTGGCGCAAGCCGAGGGTCTAGCTCGGTTCCTTCCCGTAGACGTTGTGGTGTACCTTGCGGTGGCGAAGGACGAGGTTGTGCGACGGCTGAGCGGCCGGAGGGTGTGCGGGGCGTGTGGGGCGGTGTACAACGTGGTGAGCGAGCGGCCGCAGCGCGAGGGGCGCTGTGACCGCTGTGGCGGAGAGCTGCGCCAGCGGCCCGACGACGCTCCGGAGGTGGTGGCGCGGCGGTACGAGGTCTACGAGAAGGACTCGCGACCTCTCGTCGAGCACTACGCCCGCCAGGGGGTGCTCGTGACGGTAGATGCGGCGCGTCCGGCCCACGAGGTCGCCGCTGACGTGGCGAAGGTGCTCCGCGCGTGATCGCCCTCAAGACCGCGGCCGAGATCGGCGTTGTCGCCGAGAACGCCCGTCTCCTCGGTGGGATCCTCGTTGGGGTTGCCCTGCGGGCGAGGCCCGGCGTGGCGACGGACGAACTGGACGCCTGGGCCGAGTCCCAGATCCGCGACGCCGGGGCCGAGCCAGCGTTCAAGGGATACCACGGCTATCCGGCCACGCTGTGTGTGTCTGTGAACGAGGAGATCGTCCACGGCATTCCCTCCGCGCGGAAGCTGAGGGACGGGGACATCGTGTCGCTCGACCTCGGGCTGCGCCGTGCGGGGTACTACGCAGACGCGGCACTAACGGTCGGGGTGGGACGCATCTCGCCCGAGGCCGAGCGGTTGCTTGCCGTCACGCGTGGTGCCTTGCAGGAGGCGATTCGGGCAGCTAGACTTGGCGGACACGTTTCGGATCTATCCCACGCGATCGGCCGGTATGTGGATCGCCACGGGTTTCACGTGGTTCGGGAGTTCGTGGGCCATGGCATTGGCCGGGATCTGCACGAGGATCCGCAGATTCCGAGCTTCGGCGTAGCCGGGCAGGGAACGGTGTTAAGGGAGGGGATGGTGCTGTGCCCGGAGCCGATGGTGAAGGGTGACGACCTCCCTGTACGCATCTTGGAAGATGGGTGGACTGCGGTGACGGCCAGCGGGTCGCTCGCTGCGCACTACGAGGAGATGGTGGTCGTCACCGCCGATGGGCCCTGGGTGCTCACGGGCGGGATTTGGGAGGCCTTTTGTCGAAGAAGGACGTGATTCGGGCGCGAGGGGAAGTCACGGAAGTCCTGCCCGACTCGATGTACCGGGTGAAGCTGGACAACGAGCACGATGCGCTGTGCGTGGCCTCGGGCCGGATGCGGAAGAACTTCATCCGAGTGGTGGTCGGCGATCGCGTGATCGTGGAGTTCTCCCCGTACGATCTCACCCGGGGACGGATTGTGTACCGCGAGACATAGAGGAGGCGAGGATGAAGGTCCGGAGCTCAGTGAAGAAGATCTGCGAGAAGTGCCGGGTCATCCGCCGCACGGGACGGTTGTGGGTTGTGTGCCGCAACCCCAAGCACAAGCAGCGGCAGGGGTAGGGTATGGCACGAATCGCAGGGATCAACCTTCCGGCGAAGAAACAGATTGCGGTGGCCCTGACCTACATCTATGGCATCGGCACAGCGAGGGCCCACGAGATCCTGAAGCGGACGGGTGTCGCTCCAGATACGAAGGTCATGGACCTCACCGAGCAGGATGTGACCGCCCTCCGGCGTGAGGTGGAGTCGCAGCTGGTCGAAGGTGACCTGCGGCGACAGGTGCGGGCGAACATCCAGCGCATGATTGACATCGGCTGCTACCGGGGGCTTCGCCACAAGGTGGGGTTGCCGGTGCGTGGTCAGAAGACGCGAACGAATGCTCGGACCTGGAAGGGGCCACGGCCGGCCAAGGCCGGGAAGAGGAAGTAATGGCTCAGGCACGGAAGAAGAAGGCGATTCGTCTCGACCGAGCGCGGGTGCACGTGCACTCCACGTTCAACAACACGATCATCACCGTGACCGATCCGAACGGCAACGCGGTTGGCTGGCAGTCGGGTGGGACGGCGGGGTTCACAGGCTCGCGGAAGGGGACGCCGTATGCCGCCCAGCTGGCCACGCAGGCATTGGTGCGTGATCTGAAGGAGTACGGCGTGCGGTCGGTCATCGTGACCGTGGACGGCACGGGATCAGGGCGACAGGCTGTGGTGCAGACGCTGCGCTCGCTGGGGATCCAGGTCGAGGAAGTCCGGAACGTGACGCCGGTCAGTCACAGCTAGGAGGCGGCGAGGATGGGCAGGTACGCAGGTCCGAAGTGCAGGGCATGTCGGCGGGAGGGCGTGAAGCTGTTCCTGCGTGGGGATCGCTGCTACTCAGCACAGTGCCCGGTCTCGAAGCGGCCTCAGGTTCCGGGGCAGCACAGCCGGTTCCGTCGGCGGGCAACGCCCTACGCAATCCGGATCCGCGAGAAGCAGAAGCTGAAGCGGATCTACGGCGTTCGAGAGGCGCAGTTCCGACGCTACGTCGAGGCCGGGAAGAAGTGGAAGGGCGTGACCGGTGAGGCCATTTTGAAGCAGCTGGAGCGACGGC